>NZ_CP007145.1:2743333-3086666 GCF_000576555.1 Hymenobacter swuensis DY53 | reverse complement strand
CTGCCGCTGCTGGGCGTAGCGGGCCAGAATCTTGGAGCCCGACTTATACACCGGACCGATGATCAGGTCCATGCCGGCCAACTCGGGCAGGGCCAGCACCTGCTTGAGTTGGGTGGTATCGGCGCCGGTATCGTAAGTGAACAGCTGCACTGGCCGGCCTTCGCGCTGCAAAGAGTCCTGGGCCAGACGCAGGCCGGCGTACAGGTCCGTTACGAACTGGTTTTTGCGCCGCTTTTCCCAGCTCGGGTCGTTAAACTCGAAGGGCAGGAGCACCCCGATGTTGTAGCTGGCTTTTTTAACAGCCTGGGGGCGGGGCGTGTAGCGGATCCGGTCGAGCTGAAACTGGCTGATAAGCTGGTCGAGCTGGCCTTTGTCGGCTTCGGTGTACCAGCCGCCGTTGGCCAGCTTATCGGCGTAGGCGCGGGCCAGGGAAGTTTCCTGGGGGTAGCTTTTGAGCAGGTTCTGGAAAGTGGCTTTGTCCTTGATGCGGGGCAGGTACGTGGCCTTCATGTTCTCCCGCTCGGTGGTCAGCCGGCCCTCCGGTACCTGGGCCAGCACCCGTAGGGCATTCTCGAAGTCACCCTGCTCAAACGACACCTGGCCCTGGAGGAAAAACGCCTCCGGCAGCGCCGGCCACTGGGCGTACTCGCTACGCAGCAGGTTCAGCATCTGCTCGGCTTCGGCCCACTTCTTGGCCCGGCTGGCGGCCACGGCGTAGAGGTAGGCCGCTTCCGGGGACTTGGCAAACTTGCCGCCCGGAGCCGTGAGGGGCTCCAGTTCCTGCAGGGCCAGGTCGTAGCGCGTTTGGTCCAGCAGGGTTTTGCCGTTTTTGTAGCGCACGTTGGGGTCGGTGGAGCCCAGGTTGGCCGGCAAAGGCGGCCCGGTGGGCTTAGGCGGCGCAGTAGCGGCCGGGCGGGTAGGGGCGGGTTTGGCTGGTGCCGTGGCCGCCGGCGTCGTGGTTTTACCTGTCGAGGTAGGTCTGGAAGCCGTTGCCGCTGGTTTGGTTGGGGTTGCGGTGGGCTTAGCCGGAACTGTGGCCGGTCTGGCGGGCGCGGTGCTGGCGGGCTTGCCGGCAGCCGGAGTGGTGGTTTTCTTGGGGGGCGTCTGCTGGGCCGCAGCGGGCACAACCAAGCCCAGACCGGCCGAAAGAACAACAGCGGGGAGAAAAGAGGAAAGCCTCATAAACCGAGGAGCCAGGGGAAAAGGCGGGAGGAACCACGGAGCCGCAACCAGCGCAACTCACCGGGCAAAGGTACGCAGTTGCGGCCGGGAAGATGTAGCCGCGCTGCTTCCGGGATGCGCTCAACGGTTAATTGGATTTATTTTAATCTGGAATTAAGCTCCATTTAACCTAGTCTTAAGTTTGGGCCTGTTGGGTGGCCGTACCTTTGTCACGGTTGAGCTGCCGTCGATTCAGTGGTCCTACGCAGGTTGTAGAACTTTCCGGTGCGTAGGAGTTATAGAGTCGCTGGCCTGCTTCCAACCGGCTCTTTGGAGCCGTCTGTTCTGCTTGCCACCACTACTCCCCCTATGGCCGACCACCCCGAACCGTCCCTCACTCCCGGGCAGCGCCTGCTGCGCCTACTGGCGTCCGAACGCCGCGACATCACCTACTTATATGTATACGCCGCCCTCACCGGGCTCATCAGCCTGACGCTGCCGCTAGGCGTGCAGTCCGTTATTGGCTTCGTTAGCAGCGGCGACGTCAGCACGTCGCTTATCGTGCTCATCGGCTTTATTGTGGTGGGTACGTTTCTGGTAGGAGCGTTGCAGGTGATGCAGCTCTACCTGGTGGAGTTTATTCAGCAGCGGCTGTTTGCCCGCATCAGCCTGGATTTTGCCGTGCGTTTGCCCCGCATCCGGACCGAGCAGCTGGACGGGCAGTACCTGCCCGAGCTGGTGAACCGCCTGCTCGATACGCCCACGCTGCAAAAAGGACTTTCTACACTGCTCGTTGAGTTTTCGGCGGCCGCCCTACAGATTCTGTTCGGGCTGATCCTGCTTAGCTTCTATCATCCCATCTTCATTGCCTTCGGGTTGCTGCTGATTGGGTTGCTGGTGCTGATGGTGCGCCTGACCGGTCCCGATGGCCTCAAAACCAGCCTCGTGGAGTCGAAATACAAGTATCGCGTGGTGGCCTGGCTCGAAGACGTGGCCCGCACGGTGCACACCTTTCGGCACGCGCCCCGGCAGCAGTTGGCCCTCAGCCGCACCGATGGGCTGGTGGAAGGCTACCTCACGGCCCGGCAAAGCCATTTCCGGGTCCTGTTGACGCAATTTTGGGGCTTCGTGGCCTTCAAAACGCTCATTACCGCTTCCCTGCTCATTATCGGCTGCTGGCTGCTTATCAGCAAGCAGATCAACATCGGCCAGTTTGTAGCCGCCGAAATCGTCATCATTCTTATCATCTCGGCCGTGGAAAAACTGCTGCTCAAGCTGGATGTGGTGTATGATGCTCTGACTTCGCTCGATAAAATCGGGCATGTGCTGGATCTGCCGGTGCTGGCACCCCACGCGGGGGTAGAGCTGCCGCTGCCCGCCACTAACACCGGGGTGCGTGTAGAGTTGCGCCACCTCGCCTACCAGTACCCCAACGGCACCAAACAGCCGGTGCAGGATGTGTCGCTGACGCTGGCGGCCGGGGAGCACCTGGGCTTGGCCGGTACCGATGGAGCCGGTAAAACCACCCTGCTGCGGGTGCTGGCTGGCCTGCTCGACGGCTATACCGGCGTGGTGGCCTACGATGGGCTGGCATTGCAGGATATTTCGAGCGAGGCTTTGGGCCGCTACCTGGGCGACAATATTGCGCATCAGAACCTGTTCGACGGGACGCTGCTCCAGAACCTGACCCTCGACCAGCCCCGCGTAACTGCCGACGATGTGGCCTGGGCTCTGGAACTGGTAGGTCTGCGCGACGACTTTTACAGCCGGCCGCTGGGCCTGAACACGCCTTTAGGCATCGGGACACCGTTTTCTGACAGCGTCCGGCAGAAGCTGCTGCTGGCCCGCGCCCTGGTAAGCCGGCCGCGCCTGCTGCTGCTCGATAACTTCCTGCCCGGCGTGGAGCCTGCGGAACGCCTGCGCATTCTGCACCGTTTGCTCGATACCGCCCAGCCCTGGACCATCATTCTGGCTTCTAACGACCGTGCCGTGCTGGAGCTCTGTCCCCGCCTGGCTCTGCTGCGCGAAGGCCGCCTGGTGGCCGATGGTCCCTTCGGAGACATTGCGCCGCAACTCGCCCGCTAAGTCCGCCCTGGGCCAGCTACCCTTGCTGGTTGGCCGGCCCGCTCTTCCCTCACCGACTAATTCCGCTATCCTGTGCCTTTTGCTGAACATCCTCTGGAAGAAACCAACCCGCTAACGGCGCGCTTTCGCTCATTTGAGCATGTGCAGACGCCGCGCGCTGGCCGTACCGTGGCCCGCTGGCTGGGCGGCTTGGGGATACTCATTATTTTGGCTGGCTTCCTGCCCTGGACGCAGAACATCCGCTCTACCGGCCAGCTCACCACCCTGCGCCCCCAGGACCGCCCCCAAACCGTGCCCAGCACCATTGGCGGCCGCATTGATAAGTGGCTGGTGCGCGAGGGCCAGCGCGTAAAAAGAGGCGATACGCTGGTGCTCATCACCGAAATCAAGGAAAAGTATTTCGACCCCGAGCTGCTGGTCCGCACCCGTGAACAGCTGGCCGCCAAAATATCGTCGCTGGAAGAAAACAAGGGCAAAACTGTAGCCCTCGGCGACCAGCAGGTGGCCCTGCGCAGCGGCTTGGCCGTGAGCCTCGACAAGGCCCGTAACAAAGTCAGCCAGACCCGTCTCAAAGTCAATTCCGACGAAGCCGAGCTGCGCGCCGCCAACAACGACTTCAGCATTGCCGAGCAGCAACTGGCCCGTCAGGAAGCCCTCTATAAGCAGGGCCTCAAGAGCCTGACCGAGTTGGAGCAGCGCCGTCTGAAGTTTCAGGAAAGTACCGCCAAGCGCCAGGCCGTGGAAAACAAGCTGGGTGCCTCGCGGCAGGAGCTTACCAACGCCCAGCTCGAGCTGTCGTCGTTGCAGGCCGAGTACCAGGACAAGCTGGCCAAGTCCGAATCGGACCGCCGCTCGGCCGTGGCTTACCAGTTCGACTCGGAGGGCCAGATTGCCAAGCTGCGCAACGAGCTGGCCAACCTCAGCATCCGTTCAGGCTACTACCACATCACGGCCCCGCAGGACGGCTACGTGGTGCGGGCGCTCAAGGAAGGCTTGGGCGAGATTATAAAGGAAGGCGAGGATATTGTCACCATCATGCCCATTGCTCCGGCCCTGGCCGCCGAGCTGTACGTGAAGCCCATGGATATTCCGCTGCTGCGTGTGGGCCGCAAGGTGCGCCTGCAGTTTGATGGCTGGCCGGCCCTGGTGTTCAGCGGTTGGCCCGGCACCAGCTTCGGTACCTTCGGGGGCCGGGTGGCAGTTATCGACAACATCGACTCTCAGGGGCAGTACCGCATCCTGGTAATCCCCGACCCCGAGCTGGAAGCCTGGCCCAAGCCCCTGCGCGTGGGTTCCGGCGTGTACGGCTGGGCACTGCTGGATGACGTGCCCATCTGGTACGAATTGTGGCGGCAGCTCAACGGCTTCCCGCCCGATTTCGTGGGCCGCCCGGCCGAATCGGCCAAAAAAGACGCTAAGAAAGCCGCCAAACCCACGGGCTCGGCGGAGGAGGAGGAAGTCAAATGAGCCACTCGTCAGTAGGTATGACCTCCGTGCCGAACGTGCGAGGCTGCCGGCCGCTTCTCTGGATTTTACTCGTAGTGTTTGCGCTGCTAGCGGGCCCCGTTGCCGCACAGCCCGTGGCGAGGCCTGCTGTCCGGCCAACCCTCAGCGCCGCCCCGGCCGATTCCGGTCAGGTATTCTCGCTCAACGATTTGCTGACCTACGTGGCGTTGCGCCACCCGGTGGCCCGGCAGGCCGGGCTGCTGCCCGAGCGCGCCTTGCAGGAAGTGCGCTATGCCCGGGGCATGTTCGACCCCACTGCCGCCAGCAAGTACTATGGCAAAACCTTCGGCGGCAAGGAGTATTTCCACGACTGGGACTCGCAGCTGCGGGTACCGCTCTGGTTCGGGGCCGACGTGAAGGCCGGCTTCGACCGGGGCGTGGGTACCTATATCAACCCCGAAAGCCAGACCTCGCCGGCCGGCCTGAGCTACCTGGGCCTCTCGGTGCCGCTGGCCCAGGGGCTGCTCATTGATGAGCGTCGGGCCGCCGTGCGCCAGGCCCAAGCACTGCAGGGACTGGCCGAAGCTGAGCGGCGCGGCGCCCTCAACAAGCTGCTGCTGCAGGCCGCTAAGGACTACTGGGACTGGAGCCTGAACTACCAGCGGCTGCGGCTGCTGGACCGCAACGCAGGCCTGGCCAACGTACGCTTCGAGGCCGTGCGCCAACGCGTAATATTTGGTGACTTGGCCGCCATTGATTCGGTGGAGGCGCTGACGGAGCTGCAGAACCGGTTGGCCACGCTGAGCCAGGCGCGGGTGCAGTTCCGTAACTCCACGCTGCTGCTCAGCAACTACCTCTGGGACGAGCAGCAGCAACCCCGGGAGCTACCCGCCGCCACCCGGCCCCAGCTGCTACCCGGCCCCGCCGACTGGCGCGCCCTCCCGCCCGACTCGGTGGCGCAGCTCAGCCAGTTGGCCCAGCAGATTCATCCGGAGCTGCAGAAAAGCCGGGCTAAGCTCAGCCAGCTGGGTGTGGAGCGACGGTTGCTCACCAACAAGCTGCTGCCCAAGCTTTCCGTCGATTATAACCTGCTGCAGGCCGGCCAGCCCTTCAACCCCGAAAAGCCGGCCAGTCTGAGCGGCGCGTACCTGCAGAACAACTATAAGCTGGGCGTGAGCTTTGCCTACCCACTGCTGCTGCGCCAGGAGCGCGCCAAGCTCCAGCTCAACCGTCTCAAGCAGCAAGAGCTCCAGTTTGATCTGCAGCAGGATACCCGCGAAATTGAAACCGGCGTGCGTACCGTGGCCAACGAGTGGGAAGCCCTGCGCGAGCAGCTGACTTTACAGGAGCAGGTGGTGCGCAACGCCGAGCGGCTGCGGACCGGCGAGCAGATTCGCTTCGAGAACGGGGAAAGCTCGGTGTTCCTCATCAACTCCCGCGAAGCCACCTTAGTATCGGCCCGCGTGAAGCTGGCGGAACTGCAGGCCAAGTACGCCCAGACCCAGGCCACCCTGCGCTGGGCCGCCGGCGGCATCGAGTAAACGAGAACGTCCCGGTCCGGCGGCTGCAAGCCGTCGGGCCGGTCGTCGTTCGGGACCGTCTGAATGACAACATAACAACAGCAGCCCCCGACAACTGACAACTGGTGGCTAACCGGAACACACCAAACGCGGCAACCTTACGTTACCATCGGCGGTTAAAAATTCCGTACTTGTGTGTATGCCGATGTCCGTTGCTGTCTTGTCTCTGCCCCAACTGCGCCAGCGCCTGAACTTGCTGCTGGTGCTGGGCGCGTCGCTCACGCTGAGCGTGGTGCTGATTACCTTCCGGGTTTTCCTGACGCACAAAATTTCCTTCGTCTTTCTGCTCTGGAACCTGTTTTTGGCCCTGATTCCGTTCGGTCTGAGCACCATGCTAGGGCTGTCGGCGGGGCGGCTGCGGGCGCGGGTACTGCTGCCGGTAGGGGCGGCCTGGCTGCTGTTTTTCCCCAATGCGCCCTACATCCTCACCGACCTGTTTCACCTCGAGCCCCGCGTCGGCGTGCCCTACTGGTACGATCTGGCCCTGATTCTGAGCTGCGCCTGGAACGGGCTGATGCTGGCCTACGCTTCTCTTACCGATATGCAACAGCTGGTAGCGCGCCGGCTGGGCGCGGGCGCGGGCTGGGCGTTTGCCACGGTGGCCTTGCTGCTGAGCAGCTTCGGTATTTACCTGGGCCGCTTCCTGCGGTTTAACAGCTGGGACATTCTCACCAACCCAGTCACGCTGTTCTATGATATCGTGAGCCGGCTGCTGCACCCGGCCGCGCACCGGGGCACCTGGGGTGTTACGCTGCTCTACGGCGTGTTTCTGCTGCTGGGCTACGCCACCGTGCGCCTCCTGGGCCGGCTGGGAGAGGAGCGAGGAGAGGCGTAACCGGCTGCGCCAGACGTGGCGTATATGCGCTGGTCCTGTTACCTTGCCCGCCCTATGCTCCACCTCACTCCCGACGAGAATTCCCCCGCCCCCATGAGTTGGCAGCGCCTGCTCAGCCGCCGCCGCTACCCCGAGCAACCCCAACTCCACGTTGTCACGGATGCGCCGCCGGTACGCGGGGCCTTTGTGCAGGATTACGACCGGGTGGTGTTCAGTTCGGCCTTCCGGCGGCTGCAGCGTAAAACCCAGGTGATGCCGTTGCCCGAAACTGACTTCGTGCACACGCGCCTCACCCATGCCCTCGAAACGGCCAGCGTGGGCCGCTCCCTGGGCCGCCTCGGGGGCCGGCTGCTGCTCGAAGAAACCGAAGGCCTCGCCGTACAGCTTCCGCACCTGGATAGTGACTTCGGCGACATTGTGGCCGCCGCCTGCCTGGTCCACGACATCGGTAACCCGCCTTTCGGGCACTCGGGCGAGGATGCCATTTCCACGTATTTCCGCAGTGCCGCCGCCGAGCCGTTTGTGCGCATGCTTACGCCCGCCCAGCGCGCCGATTTGCAGCAGTTTGAAGGTAACGCGGCCGGGTTTCGCACGCTTACACACACGTACGCGGCGCACAGCAGTAGCTCGGCCGGCCTGGGACTGACCTATGCCACGCTGGGGGCTTTTTCAAAATATCCCCGGCCTTCCGTGGTGGCAGAACCAACGCTTACAGGAGGCGTGAGCGAGAAAAAATACGGCTACTTTCAAACCGAAGCTCCACGTTTTCACGCGGTAGCGCAGGAGTTGGGGCTACTGCCTAAAACGGGTGATACTGCGGAAGTTGGCACGTTTCATCGGCATCCGCTGGCTTTTCTGGTAGAGGCCGCCGATGATATCTGTTACCGCATTATTGATCTGGAAGATGGCCTGAAGCTGGGACTGATTCCGTGTCAGCAGGGACTGGATTTACTGCGGGAGCTGCTGGGCGATGCGCCCGACCGCCGGGGCTCCGTGGAGTGGCGCGACTGGCGCGAGGAATTGGGTTACCTACGCGCCCGCCTCATCAATCGGCTGGTGCAGCAAACCGCCCGCCTGTTCGCCGATCGCGCCCCTGCGCTGCTGCGCGGCCACGCCGACGAGCCATTGGTGCAGCAGCTGGATTGCTGGTCGCAGCTGCAGGAAATCGGCCGGCTAACCCGGCAGCATCTCTACGAAAGCCGCCCGGTGCTCGAAATTGAGGCGGCGGGCTTTGAAGTGCTGGCCGGCCTGCTCGATGCCTTTCTGCACGCTACCTTCGACCCGCAGCAAAGCCCCCGCTCCCGCAAACTGCTGCAGTTGCTGCCGGCCGAGTTTCGGGCCGTCGGGCCGCAACAGGGTGCTACGCCCTACGAGCAGATTATTCTTCTCACCGATTACATCGGGGGCCTTACGGATGAGAATGCGCTCAGCCTGTTTCGTACCATTCACGGGGTTGGGCTGCCGGGCCGCGTGTAAGTAAATTCCGTTGTCGGTTCTACCTGGAGTACTGTGAGCCACATCTTCCTGCCCATTGGGCTGCACCGCCGAATGGCCGGTGCTTATTGCAGCAGGCTAAAGGTGGTGTCGAGGGGCTGTACGCGAAGGAGCTGCCGGTACCGGGTCTGCAGTTCCTGCTGTAGCTGGCGCTGCTCCTGTTTCTTGAACAGGCGTACCTTGTAGCGCGTGCCCGGCATCCGTCGCAGGTTCACGAACACCAGTCCCCGGCTGGGGCGGCGGGTAGCTTCACCGCTCTTGATGCGGGCAATGCGCTTGTTGTTGTTGCCCAGAAGGGCCTGCAGGGGGCTGAGGCCTACGTATAAGTTCGCACTGCCATCAAGACCATACTCGCCGGTTACCTGCATATCGGTGAGGTTGCTGCTCAGGTTGAGGCCCGGAATGAGCACTTTGCCCGCTTCCAGCACAAAGCGCGGCTGTACCGGCTCGAAAAACAGGTGGCTGGTGCGTTTGGCGCTGAACATGCGCAGGGCCTGCATAAGCGCCTCCACCTGCAGCAGCTCCAGGTTACGCAAATCGGTGCGCAGGAATGCGTGCGTCTGGGCCAGGCGCGGCAAAAAGGTGTTATCGAGGTCGGTGCGCACGTCGGCTTCGGCCTGCATAGTGCCCCGGATATTCTCCGGTCCCAATACATCGAAGCCCAACTCCTGCGCCAGCGCGAACAGCTCCGGCAGCTGCACCTGCTGCACCCGCACCTGGGCGTGCAACGGGTGATGGTTCGCCCCCGAATCGGTTTGCAGAATACCCTTCAGCTGCAGCTGCCCGCCAAAAGCCTGCATCGAGCATTCTTCCACCCGTGCCCTGCCTGTCTCCAGACGGCTCGTCAACCGAAAATTCCGGCCGCGCAGGGCTCCGTAGTGCATCGCATCCGCCGTTACGCGAACCTGCCCCGTCACGGTGCCATCAAGAAAAGGGGAGGGCGTGCCGGCTGCCCGGCGCGGTCGGCTGCGGGTGCTGTCGGTGGGTTGTTCCGGTACCGTACTCAGGGCCGCCAGCAGCTGCAGCAGCGCTTGCACATCCAGCGTGGCGTAGCGAAGGTCCAGGTCGGCACGGGCGCGGCTGAGGTGGCGGCCAGCCAGCCGCGCACTGGCACTGATGCGGCCTTCCCCACCCATGCCCGTCCGGAACGTAAACGCCGGAATCTGAAAGTCGGGCCCGTTTTTTTTCAGCCGGACCTGCACCTGAGTCAACTCGTCGGAGCCGGGCAGCTGCAGCCGGTCAATGGTGGCCGTAACGTCGCTGTTAGCCGCCAGCAGCACGTCACGCAGCGTTGGGTCGGGCGCTGCCTTGGTGGGCCGGCGACTTGGGCGGGTGATTCGGGCCAGTAGCTGCTGGTAGCTAAGGGCGGGGAAGTGCACTGCCAAGCGGGCCGCTATGGGCTGCAGGTTTAGGGTATCGGTAGGCCAACTGACCAACCCGCTGAGCTGCCCTCCCCACACTTCTACGTGCAGGTCGCGGAGCTGCACATTGTGGCCGTCGTGGCGCACCGTGGCGGCCATGCGCCGGAGTGTATCGTGACCTACCACCAGCCGCTGGCAGCGCAGGGCCACATTCAGCCGCAGGCCGGGTGGCAGAACATTAAGGGCGCGGGCGGCCAGGGCCTGGTTGCGGGTTTCGCCCGCCCGGCGTGGCTGGGCCGGCTTTTTGCGCCCACCGCTGGGAGCCGCCAGCAGGCGGCGCAACTCATTCAACTGAATTTCATCTACCGCGAAAGTGCCCTCTACGCGCGTAGTGGAGTGCTGCCCACTGAAATAGGCCAGCAGATGGGTGGTGGTAGCATTGGCCTGTACGCGCATGCCGTTGAGCCGGCCCGCTAGGTTTTCCAGCCGCCAGATGCTGTCCTGCAGCCGCACCTGTACGTTCAGATTGCTCATGCGGGCCCGGCGGCTCGGAATATCAAAGGTGGCATTCTCGAGGCGTACGGTGCCCCGGGCGGAAATGGGCGGCAGCAGCGTATCGGCCAGCAGCGCCCGGCGGGTAGTGCGGTTCGGAATGGCTGGCAGAATTCCGTTCAGCTCCAGATCCAGTGCCGCCTGGCCCTGGCGCGCCCGCCACAAATCGGGTACCACCACTGACGCCAGCGTCTGCAGCTCCGTACGCCCGCGTACGTGACCCCGCAAATGGGGGCGGGTAAAATCGCGCACCAACAGCACCGCATCCAGCTGGCCGGCTTCCGAGTATAGCCGGCACTGGTCAAACCGCAGCGACGTGGTGCGAGGCGTGTGGCCCGGCCCGTTGTCGAAGGTACCCCGGGCGTCCCAGCGCTTAATCCGCCGCGCCGAATCGGCCCACTGCACCTGGGCGTTGCGCATGGAAAAATGTAGCACCGTGCGTGGTCGGGTGGTAGGGCCGCTGAAGCCCCGGATGGTATACTGAATATGGGCGTGACTGGGGCTCCGGGCACCACGCAGAAACCGCTCCAGCCCAGGCGGTAAGGCCGTATGCAGAATCTCCAGCAACGGCTGATTGCCCTGAAACGTGAGGTTAAGATGGGTGCCACGGAGTTCCGTAGGGCTGGCGCCACGGTGCGTGCCATTTACCAGCACCGTGTCGCCGTTGAGCGTGGCGCGGGTACGCTCAAACGTGCCTTCCCGCCGCCGAAAATCATAGCGGTAGCGGATACGGGCCACCACGGGTTCCTGCTCAAACAGGTTGCCCCGGCTGCTGCGCAGATACACCAGCTGCCCATTCAGCCGCCCCCACACGTTTGCCTGTCCAGCCTGCACCTGCACCCGCAGCCGGCCCTGGCGCACGGAGGCTGAAAAACCGCCGTTATGAAGCTCGTTGCGGTCAATAACCCGCACGTTCAGCAGCAGCAGAGAATCCAGGTCGAAATCGGGGGGCGCTTTGGGCTGGCTCCGGCGCGGACCTTTGCCGCGCAGGCCCCAGTCGCGGCCCAGTGAGTCGGTCACCTGTCGGAACACGGCATCCCGGATGGTGAGGTGGCTGACCCGGAACTCACCCCGCCAGATGTGGCGCAACTCCAGCCGCACATCGGCCCGGCCGATCTGCAGGACCGGCACGGCGCGCTGGTAAGAGGTGTCCGTCAGGGAAAGATGCTGCACCGAAGCCGTGAGGTGCGGGAAGTCGCGCAACAGCGAGAAATCTATTTTCATCGGCCCCAGCACCAAGTCCGACTGACGGGCCAGGCGTTGCCGGATAAGGTGTTCCAACTGCTGCCGTCCCCAGTGCGTGCCCAGCAGCCAGCCTCCTGTTACCACCGCCAGCAGCAGCCCCACAACAGAAAAGGCCAGTACACGGCGGAACAAAGGCATTTTCATAGAAGCGCGAACGGACAGGTAGCAGGTTAGTCGTTGGCTTCTACGCAGAAACCGCGCTCCGTGTCGCGTCGCTCTCCAGAAATTACAGATCCTCTAGTATGGGCTTTCTGCCCTAGCCAACTGACGTAGGAGAAGAAATATGGCTGAATTTTATTTATACAAATTCTAAATAATTATACTTGCAGCTGCCTGCTCACTTTTGAACAGTATGTTTTATGGCTCAATTCTTTCATCACAACGATTTCGGGTATTGCGCCCGCTGCCCGCGCACCCGGCATCTGCATGTCTGTTTCGGTAATGTGGCCTTAGCTACTACGCCCGAGGAGTTTCAGGAATTCCGCCGTTCCGTGGGCGAGACCTGGCAGCACCACTGCCTACGCACCCACGATCCGGAAGCGCGGTGCATCGCCCTGCGTACTTCTGCCCTCCGGCTGGCCCTGGTATTCTCATTGGTAGAGCTGACCCAACTCCGCGACATTCTGGAAAATACGGCGCTATTGCTGGAAGTGGAACTGCTGCTGCAATAAACGGTTTCGTACCGGTCCAGCGGCTGCAAGCAGTCGGACCGATTGCCGTCAGCTGATATCACGAGGTAATACCAGCGGCATACGAGAACCGGACCGGCGGACCGAAGCCCTCAACGCCGCTAATGTGCCACCAGGATCCGGAGGGGCGAGGTCAGTGGGTAGCCGGCCGCATCAACGGCCCGCAGGAAATACACCCCGGTCGGCAGGGCCACCGTGGATAGCACCGTTTGCGTCAGCAGTGACTGGCGTAGCACTACGCGGCTCCGGCTATCCAGCAGCTCTAGCCCGGAGGCCGCCGGAAAAGTACCGGGAGCAGTAACGCGCAGCAAGTCGTGAGCAGGTACTGGGGCGGCCTGCAGAACTGAGGTTACAGCCGGAGCTGCCGCCACCGGCACCACGCCCGAGTAGGCAACGGTGCCGTCCAGATTCTGTTGTTGCAGCCGGTAATACACCATTTCGGTCGGTGCCGTGGGGTCAGTATAGGTGTAAGAAGTGGTGCCGGCCGTGGTGCCTTTGGCGGGCATGAAGTCAATGGTGCGGAAGGCAGTATCGGTGGGGCTGCGGCGCTGGAGTGCGAATCCTCGGTTGTTGATTTCCGCCGCCGTCTGCCAGCTAAGCACCACGCCCGCTTGTTTGCGCTGGCCCGCAAAGCTCACCAGCGTAACGGGCAACGGCTGGGCGGCCGTCTGTACCGTTAGGGCTGAAGCGGCTTCCAGCTTGATGGTCAGCTGCTGCGTGGCTGAGTTATACGAAGATGTCTGCACGCCCGCCCCGGCCACCGGTCCGGGGGCGGTAGTCAGGTGTACTACCAGCGTGGTGGCCCGGTCGGCGTAGCCCACGTAGCCGCCGCGCGTGTCCCGCTGCCAGCTGATGGTAGCCCGCCGGCTGGCTTGCAGCAGCACCGTTGGGCCATAGTGTAGCTGAGTGCCCTGATCGAGAAACAGCTGAGCCGGCTGCCCCGTGTAATCAACCGATAAAAAGGTGAGCCGGGCATCCGACGCCAGGATTTCGGGTAGGCCGGCAGCCGTGGTCAGCAGCGTGTCGGATTGGGTGAAGGCGGCGTCCTGGAAGCCATGACTGGTGGCTGTGAGGGCGGCGGTGGCGGCGGTACTGCGGGTGGTAAACTTCGCCGTAGCCGCCGTGGCCTCGCCCGGCACCAACGCCGCCAGGAATTGCGTCTGGGTGCTGGCGGCCGATTGTACAAGCAGCGTCGTGTGGTTTTCCGGCGTGTTGTAGGCCAGTTCGTGGGCGTTGGTAGCTTTCCCGAAGGTGGGAGCCGGCCCCGGCGTAGTCACGTGGGCCCGCAACTGCACCCCGCTTTTCTCCCAGCTGGCTTCTTCATCGGTAAAGGCCGCCTGAAACGTGCCGGTAGTGCTGGTGCCGCCTTCCAGCCCGTAGCCATGCAGCTGCCAGGTATAGGTGTGCGGCACCGGGGCCACCACAAAATCGGCCAATAGTATGTACTGGTTGCGAATAAACAGTGTTTTGCGAATGATGGAAGCGCCCTGATACGTAGTGTGGGCCTCACCGAATGCCAGCTCCGGCGTGGCAAAGGCCGTGGGCAGACTCACGGGCGCGTCGTTGGGGCTGCCGGCCGTGCCGATGGCCGGGCCATTGCCGTCTACCAAAATCAGGTTGTGGTTGTTGGCCTGGCCCACTTCGGCGCGACGGCCGTAGCTCAGGTAGCCGGCATCCAGGGCCAGCAACTGCCCCCGGGCGTGCAGCATAAAGCTGGTGGCATCGGCCTGGTTGTGGCCCCCGGAGTTGGCCTGGGCCGCGCCGCTTTTGCCGTACACATGGAAATACGTGGCCAGCGAATCGGAGCCGGAGCGAAAGATGAGGTTGCCACTGGACGGCAGGTGGGTGAGGGTAGGGCGAGTTACGGGCGTCGGTGTGGGCAAAGCGGCCAGGTAGGCGGCGCGCATGTCCACGGTGGCGTCGCGGAGCTGGGCCGTGAGGGTGTTAAGCTGACTACTGCCCAGGCGCGCGAGGTGCAACGGCTGCACGTAGCGGCCGTGGCCGGTGAGGGCCAGCTCCGGCATGCCCATGTCCACATAGGAGTCTTCCAGAGCCGGAAAGCGGCCGTCGGGCATAGTAATGGCGCTCATCCACTCATAGAGCCGCTCGTAGCGCGGGTCGGAATACGGGTTCGGGATGATGCGCGTGAGGCCGTTGTAGGAGCAGGTGAAGCTGGCCTTCGGCGCAAACTGGCCCAGCGCCCGAATAAACGGCAGGCAGTTCAAAAAGGCGTATTTGAAGTAATACGGCCCCTCGGCATAGCCCGCCACCGTCGTCGGGTCCGACTGCCGCTGGGCATCTTCCCAGAGCACATTGTCGAGGTGGAAAAGTCCAGCGTTGATCCAGTTAACGGGCTGCTGATTGACGTCGGGGCTGGTAGCGTCGTTGAGCACCACGGCGGCCATGCCCAGGGCTGCGGCCGTCATCAGAGCGTGGTTGTTCTTGATCTGCCGGAAAAAGTACACGCCCAGAAAAGGCCGGTTCGATTCCCGGTATAAATTCCCGGCAAATTGCTGCAGCCGGGTGCGGGCGGGCTCCAGCTTTGCGGCCGGTACGCCGGCCCCGCGCAATAGGTCATACGCCACCAGGTAGTCAATCAGCTCCTTAGAGCGCCACTGCCACTCGGTGTACGTGGTGCCAGCAAAGCTGGCAAACACCTCCACGGCTGGGTTCAGGCTTTCCAGCACCGCCACCGCCCGCGCCTGGTACGCCTGCCGCTCGGCCTCGGGCCACTCCGCCAGCGTGCCCGCCAACGGCTGCCGGTTCACCAGCAGCAGAAACGCAGCATTCTTGGCAAACGTAGCCCGGGCCCGCCGCCCACTCGCCGACGTGTTATCCGCTGGTGGGTCGCCCAGGCTGTTCTCGTAAAGTCCGCGATACAGGGCCGCCGGCCCCGGCGTCAGCAGGGAAGCCCGTAGCACCGGCAGAGCCTCCGGCGTTAGCAACGTGCGCGGGTAGGTAGTGGTGGCATTGGCCGGTTGCCACTGGCCCACCTGCGCCCGGCTGCTGAATGAAATCGAAAGAAAAAGTAAGGCAATAATAAGTACTCGGTTCTTTAACACGGATTCCTGGTTTTATACAAAATGCACAATGCGTAGTAGCGCACGGTGCCAGTTTAATGCCAGGGCCGGATAAAGAGTTTCCGGTATGTATAAAATAGGTCTACACGCTGTAAAGGCCGAAAATAAAATACCCGCCCTTGTCTAAAATCAGGACGGGTATTCCAGAATCAGGACAATTGACGCTTGGCCAATCAAAGGAATGTTTAATAATCAGTACGTCCTTCTTTCTGCTGCCAGGCCCGGAAGCCGGCCAGGGCTTCTTCACGCAATAATTCCACCATTGGGATGCGCCGGCCGTCGAGGGGCTTTTCCAGTTCCTCATAAATAAACTGGTCGTCGAAGCCAATGGCAGCCGCGTCCTGCTTATTGTTACCGTAAAAAACGCGGCGGGGACGGGCCCAATAGATGGCTCCCAGGCACATCGGACAGGGCTCACAGCTCGTGTACAGGTCGCAGTCGTCCAGCTGAAAGGTGCCCAGGGTAGCGCAGGCCTTGCGGATTGCATCTACCTCGGCGTGGCAGGTTGGATCATTGGTGCTGGTTACCTGGTTGAAGCCCCTGGCAATAATTTGTCCGTCCTTCACTACCACCGCTCCGAAAGGGCCACCAAAGCCAGCCTGCATTTTCTCGATGGATAAGCGAATGGCTTCGCGCATAAATTCAGGATTAGGAGTATCCATAGAGGAGCAGTGCCGGAAGAGGCAGAAAAAGTTTGAAAAATGACAAATAGTGAAAAACTGCGCAAAATACATCTAAAAGCCCGTTTTCACTACTGCGGAGGTAATTGATACGCATAGCCACTTGGGTACCGGCTAGTTGGCATTGCCGCAGAGTTTTGATTTTTTTCGGGACTCTATGCAACCTTTCCCGGCCCTCAGCGACTCTCTATCGTGTAGACACTATAGAAGCTGTTCTGCAGTGGCTTAATTCAGTAACGGGAAAGTTTTCTGGCCCGATAGTTGTTTTGAGCAATACTGAAAGAATAGTTTTTTTAGGTGTTTTGGTTGTGGAAAAGGGGCGGCTCACTGAGTCGCCTTTTTTTATGCCTGATAATGAGCGTGTTGCTGTTATCGTAGCTCGGGTGGAGAGATATGCTAATTGACTACACGGGTTAGCTGATTGAGCGTATGGCTGATGGAGTGCTACGTGACTATTCTCCACGACTGCAGTCCATTGCGGGGGTAACAGGTTGTTCATTTGCATCCGAATAAATAGGTAGCGATGCAAACGTTTGCTATGGGCACAAACGATTGTGCGAAAAAAGTCGGAGTTTAGGGTCATGAAAGTCATCAGACGGCTAGTGGCCTTCAGTAATCTGCTTGAAAAAGGAGGTGATACGTGAATCGACGCCGCATTTGACTCTTCCTGAATTATGCTTTGGAGTACATACGCCTCGAAAGCACATTTTCGACTTACTATTTTGGCCATGCCCAACCATTCGTTTTTTGTATTGAACCAGCCCTGCTGTTCCCGGCGGAAGCAGCTGGTACGTGTTGCTCTGGCTCCCCTGCTAAGCCTGCTGCCGCTGCTGGCCCCGGCCCAAACGGTGCAGATGACCGTGCAGCCGGGTACCCCAAAGTTGGAAATCAGCCGGCATATTCAGGGGCAGTTCGCGGAGCATCTGGGCCGTTGCATTTACGGCGGCATCTGGGTGGAGGAGGGGCTGAACGTGCCGAAACAGGGCCGGATCCGGCTGGATGTAGTGGAGGCGCTGCGTAAAATCAAGGTACCTAACCTGCGCTGGCCCGGCGGCTGCTTTGCCGATACATACCACTGGCGCGATGGAGTAGGCCCCACAGCCCAGCGCCCCAAAATGCTGAATATGTGGTGGGGTAATAATCTGGAAGACAATAGCTTTGGAACGCACGAGTTTCTGGAGCTGTGCCAGTTGCTGGGCACTGAGCCCTACCTGGCCGCCAATGTAGGCAGCGGGACGGTGCAGGAAATGGCCGGCTGGATGGAGTACCTCAATTCCAACGATGATACGCCGTTGGTGCTGGAACGCCGCAAAAACGGTCACCCTGAGCCTTATAAAGTGAGCTGGTGGGGCATCGGCAACGAAAGCTGGGGCTGCGGTGGCAACATGACAGCCGATTATTACACGGACGTGTACAAGCGTTACGCCACCTTCGCTCACAACTACCCGGCTTCACCACCACTGAAGAAAATTGTGAGCGGCGCAAACGGCGACGACGCCAACTGGACGGAAACGTGCATGAAACGGATTCCGCTCAACCAGATGTGGGGACTCACGCTGCACCAGTATACTCTGCCCACCGGCAGCTGGAGCGGTAGCAAAGGCAAAGCCACGGGCTTTGGTGAACAGGAGTATTTTAATACGCTGCGCAACGGCCTCAAAATGGAAGCTATTGTTACCAAGCACGCGGCCATTATGGACCGGTACGACCCGGAGAAGAAAGTGGCCCTGCTGGTAGACGAGTGGGGAATCTGGACCGATGTGGAGCCGGGAACCAACCCGGGCTTTTTGTATCAGCAGAATACCCTGCGCGACGCGCTGCTGGCCGGAACTACGCTCAACATCTTCAATAACCACTGCGACCGGGTGCGGGGGGCCAACCTGGCTCAGGCTATCAATGTGCTGCAGGCTGTTATTCTCACGGAGAAGGAAAAGATGCTGCTCACACCTACTTACCACGTTTTCGACCTCTACCAGGTGCACCAGGATGCGCAGTACCTGCCGCTGCAGTTCCAGAGCCCTGATTACGTGCTGGGCGGGGAGAAAATTCCGGCCCTGAATGCTTCGGCCTCCAAAGATAAGAATGGGGCGGTGCATATTTCCCTCGTTAACCTGGACCCCAATAAGGCGCTGACGCTGGAAACCGTGCTGCCCGGCGTTAGCTGGAAAACAGTATCGGGCCGTATCCTCACCTCGGCCAATGTAGCTGACTACAACACGTTCGATAAACCAGCCACCGTGAAGCTGGCTGACTTCAAAGGCGCAAAGAAGAAAGGCAGCAATCTGGCCGTGACGCTGCCGGCCCGGTCGGTAGTGGTGCTGGAACTGAAGTAGCCGGCCGGGTGCCCTGTGGCTATCTTGCCACCTGGTTTTGCAAGCCCGTGCCGGGTGCCCGCGCAATTCAGCAATGAACACCTGAGAGTTCTTTTTTTATCTGGTGACCTGGCCAATAGAAACCGTCAGCCGCCCGTTTTTTACCCTATGTTCCGTCCTTTCTCTTGGCCCGCACTGGCCCTTCTGTGCGTAGTATCCGTTCCTGCCGCTGCGCAAACCCGTCAGGAAACCCTGCTGACCACCGACTGGAAATTCACCAAAGGGGATGTGCCCGAGGCCTCCCAACCTGATTTTAAAGATGCCAAGTGGCAGACCGTGAGCGTGCCCCACGACTGGGCCATCTACGGCCCATTTGATGGCAACAACGACTTGCAAACCGTCAAGATTGAGCAGAACCAAGAGCAGAAGGCTACCCAGAAGGCCGGCCGCACCGGCGGGCTGCCCTTCATTGGTACCGGCTGGTACCGTCGGCAGCTGACGGTGCCCAGTTTTGGGCCCGGTAAGCGGGCCGTGCTGCTGTTTGATGGGGCCATGAGCGACGCGCATGTATTCGTGAACGGCAAGGAAGTGGGGGCCTGGCCCTACGGCTACAACTCCTTCTCCTGCGACATTACCGACGCGCTCCGGCCCGATGGCCGGAACGTGCTGGCCGTGCGGCTGCGTAACCAGCCGGAAGCCTCGCGCTGGTACCCCGGTGCGGGCCTGTATCGGAACGTGCACCTGGTAGTAACCCAGGATGTGCACGTCCCGGTGTGGGGAACTTACCTCACTACGCCCGAAATCAACGCCAACTCTGCCAAGGTAAAGCTGCGCACGAAGGTGGAAACCCCCGGCATCGCCGCGCAGTCGTTGCGCCTGGAAACGGAAATCCGGGACGCGGCCGGGCAGGTAGTGGCTACCACCACGACCACGCTGGCCCCCCCCAGCGGGCAGGAATTCGAGCAGAACCTAGTGGTACCCAAACCGCAGCTTTGGTCGCCGGAAACGCCGGTTCTTTACTCCGCGTCCTCGAAGCTCTACAGTGGCGACGTGCTGAAGGATGAGTACCGGACGTCGTTCGGGATTCGTTCGTTCCGGTTTGAGGCCAACAAGGGCTTCTCCCTGAACGGGCAGCCGCGCAAGTTCAAAGGCGTATGCAACCACCACGACCTAGGCCCGCTGGGCGCGGCCGTGAATACGGCCGCGTTGCGCCGTCAGCTGACCCTGCTGAAAGACTTGGGCTGCGACGCCATCCGGACCACCCACAATATGCCCGCCCCGGAGCTGGTAACGCTTTGCGACGAAATGGGCTTCATGCTGATTGTAGAGTCGTTTGATGAGTGGAAAAAGCCCAAAGTAAAGAACGGCTACAGCCAGTATTTCGACGCGTGGTCGGAGAAGGACCTGGTGAATATGGTGCACCACTACCGCAATAATCCGTCGGTTATCATGTGGAGCATCGGCAATGAGGTGCCCGACCAGTGGGCGCCTGGCGGTGTGGCCATTGCGCAGCGGCTGCAGGATATTGTGCACCGCGAAGACCCCACCCGCCCCGTCACGGCCGGCATGGATCAGTTTGACGCGGCTGTGGGCAACGGCTTCGCGGCCCTGCTCGATGTGCCGGGCTTCAACTACAAGCCCAGCCGTTACCCCGAAGCCCGCGCCAAGCTGCCCCAGGGCTTTATGCTGGGCTCCGAAACGGCCTCTACGGTGAGCAGCCGGGGCGTGTACAAGTTTCCGGTAGAATTGGCCAAGCAGAAAAAATACCCCGATAATCAATCCTCGTCCTATGACCTAGAGGCCTGTGTGTGGTCCCAGACGCCCGACGAGGAATTTGTGCAGCAGGATGCGCTGCCGTACCTGATGGGCGAATTCGTGTGGACCGGTTTCGACTACCTGGGCGAGCCCACGCCCTACGACGAGGCCTGGCCCTCGCACAGTTCCTACTTCGGTATCATGGACCTGGCGGGCCTGCCTAAAGACCGGTACTACCTCTACCGCTCCCGCTGGAATACCGCCAGCCCCACGCTGCACCTGCTGCCCCATTGGACCTGGCCCGGCCGCGAGGGCCAGACGACGCCCGTGTACTGCTACACCAACTACCCCTCGGCCGAGCTGTTCGTGAATGGTGTAAGCCAGGGCCGCCAGAGTAAAGCTCCTTCTGATAAGCTCCAGACGCAGTTCCGCCTGATGTGGAACGACGTGAAATACGCGCCCGGTAGCATTAAGGTGGTGGCGTACGATGCCGCTGGCAAGGCGGTGGCGGAAGAGGAAGTGCGCACTGCCGGCCAGCCTCACCACCTCCGGCTGGTAGCTGACCACAACCGCCTCACGGCCGATGGTCAGGACTTGGCGTACATAACGGCCCGCGTGGAGGATGCGCAGGGCAACCTTTGCCCTAATGCCACCAATCAGGTGCAGTTCACTGTGCGCGGCCAGGGCCGGTTCCGGGCCGTTGCCAACGGTGACGCGACCAGCCTGGAGCTGTTTCATCAACCCCGGATGCACGCTTTCCACGGCCAGTTGGTGGCTACGGTGCAGGCGACTACCCAAGCCGGTTCGGTGGAGGTGAAGGCAACTGCCAAAGGCCTGCCAGGCGCGGTGCTGAAGCTGGAAACAGGCAGCGCATCGGCTCCTAAATAAAAAGCAGCCCTTCCTGAATACAAAAAGAGCGGACCAACATGGTCCGCTCTTTTTGTTAAAAAACGTCGGAGTCTTGTTCAGACAGCTTATTTGCCAGCGCCCTTGATGCTGCCTATCACCGTATCGCTAAGCGGGGAAACGGCGGGGCCGAAGTAGTTCAGCAGGCGGCCGTCCTCACTGACGAGGTACTTGGAGAAGTTCCAGTCGGGGGCCTGCTCGTTCCAGCCGTTGCGGCCGGCATCTGAAAGCCACTGGTAAACCGGATGCTGCGCGGTCTGCTTTACTACCACGCTTTTCTTCATCAGCGGAAACGACACGCCAAAGTTTACCTGGCAAAACTGGCTGATGGTTTTATCATCGTCTTTTTCCTGCTCGGCAAAGTCGTTGGCCGGGAAACCCAGCACCACCAACTCATCCTTAAACTGCTCCGAAAGCTGCTGTAGTTCCTCGTACTGATTCGTAAAGCCGCAGTTGGAGGCCGTATTTACCAACAGGACTTTCTTGCCTTTCAGGTCCTGAAACGCCAAGCTCTGGCCGCTGTTTAGTTTGCTGTCGAGCTGGTAGAAAGAAGCCGGACTAGCTATCTGGCCCTTATTCTCCAACACCTTGCCCCGGTTACTGGACTTCGACAGACGCATGATGAGGGGATACAGCAGCTTAAGCGCTTTCTGACGGAATGAGGGCATGGACGTGATGATTAGTGAAGAGTAGCCGGCGGTGATGGAGTAGCAACGCCAAACCCGTGAAGTAGCGGTAATAACCAGTTGCAGGCCGAAGTGTTGGGCGAGGCTGCAACCAGAAAAGCTATTGTTTGAGGCAAGCCGCTACGACTTCCCGCTTATCAGCAACGAGGACTCCCGGATCAGCAGGTCGGGCTGGAGTACAACGCGGCGGGGCGAAAAAGTCATGCTGCTTTCCTCCCGCATCTCCAGAAACAACCGCACGGCCGACTGGCCCATCTGTTCGCAGCGCTGGTCCACGGAGGTCAGCATGGGCTCAGTTAAGGAGGTGAACATTTCGTTGCTGAAGCCGACCAAGGCAATATCCTGCGGCACGCGCAGCTTCTGGCGCTTTAGCTCCTGCAAAGCCCCCACCACCGAAAAGTCGCTGGCAGAAAATACGGCATCGGGGGGAGTAGGCAGCTCCAGCATTTGCTGCATTCCCCGGATGCCGTCTTCCAGGGTCATGTCGCAGTAAAATATCAGCTCTTCCTGCAGCGGCAGGCCCGCTTCCAGTAGCGCATCAATGTAGCCCTGGCGACGGTGTTTGTAGATGTTCAGGTGCTGGGGGCCACCAAAGTGGGCAATGCGGCGGCAGCCCTGCTTAATGAGGTGCTTGGTAGACTGGTAGCCGCCCTCCCGGTCATCGAGCACCACGGCACTTACGTCAAGGCCATCGAGCACCCGGTCAAAAAAGACCAGCGGAATTTCCTGCTTGCGCACCTTCTCGAAGTGGCGGAAGTCGCGGGTAGTGCGCGACATAGACACCAGAATACCCTCCACCTGCGCGCTGAGCAGGGTTTCGATGTTTTTCCGTTCGTGCGTTACGTCCTCATTCGACTGGCAGATCATGATGTTGTAGCCAGCCTTGGAGGCAACAGTTTCAATGCCTTTCACCACCA
The DNA here is from genome assembly GCF_000576555.1 of Hymenobacter swuensis DY53. NCBI lineage: Bacteria > Pseudomonadati > Bacteroidota > Cytophagia > Cytophagales > Hymenobacteraceae > Hymenobacter > Hymenobacter swuensis. The sequence continues at coordinate 3,063,882 of NZ_CP007145.1, read as the reverse complement.
TCGTGAAAAAGTGGCCATCAATGTGCGGTACCAGTACCCCCAGCAGATTGCTCCGACCTTTGCGTAAGCCGGCGGCCATATGGTTAGGCTGGTAATGCAGCTCCTTGGCCAGCTTCCAAACCTTCTTCTTGGTAGCGTCGCTGATGCCGGGATGGTCGCTCAAGGCCCGGGAAACCGTGGAAACCGATACGCCCAGTTGCTGGGCAAGGTCCGTGATGGATGCTTTAATTCGTGCCAAAGCCTTATCGCTTACTCAGGAAGGTTTATGCAATATACTGCGCAAAAGGCGTGCAATTACCTGTGCAAAGGTACGCAACGAAACCGGCACCGTTGCGGTAGCCTTGCGTACCTTTGAGCATGAGCTGCGGCCTATGGCTAGGGCAGGGGCTGCGGCGTGTAGGTGGGGCCCTGGCAGCGCGGCCCCTGCGCCGTCCAGGCCAGCTTATCAATACACAGCTGGCGCTCCGTCATTTCCTTGTTCCAGGCATGGTACACTAGGTACTCGGTTTTGCCATCGGGGCTCATGACGTGGGAGTGGTGTCCCGGTCCGCGTACGTGGTCCGCCACGGCAGCCAGTACCCGTGGCCCCTTGCCGCCGCCCGCTTCCGAATACGGCCCCATAATGCTGTCGGCCACGCAGAAATCCACGCCGTAGCGGGGCGTGAGGAAGTTGGCGCCGCTGTAAAAGCAGTAGTATTTGCCATTGTGCCTGCGCACAAAAGGCCCTTCCAGGGTGTGCCATTCGGGGAAAGTCTGGCCGCCGTATAGAGGCATCGTGCGGTTTTTCTCGAATACCGTCCAATCGTGGCGGGCGCGCATCACGGTACGGCTCTGTCCGGCCAGGCGGGTCATGTCGATGAGCTTATCCACTACCAGACCAGTGCCGGGGCGGTAGCCGTTATCGGAGTCAATAAAGTCGCGGGCGTAGAACAGGTACCACTGCCCATCGGTGTCCTGGAAGGCGTGGGCATCAATGGTGAACTTGCTGGCCGGCACATCCAGCAGGGCCGCCTGGGTGTAAGGGCCTTCCGGTGTTTTGCTGGTAGCCACGTGCAGGCGGTGCCCTATACTGGCCCCAATGGCCCCGCCGCCCATCGAGTAGTACATATAGAACGTGCCGTTGTGGTACACCACCTCGGGTGCCCAGAAGTCGGCCCCCTCGGCGCCGGTGGGCGGAGTGAGAGCCCCACCCGCCGGCTTCCAGTCCACCAGATTATCGGAAGTCAGCAGCGTGAAGATGCGGCCATCGGGGGTGCGGCCCTGGCCGGTGGTGCCAAAGGCGTAATAGCGCCCGTTATGCTTCAGCACAAATGGGTCGGGAAACTGGCCGGCGTACACGGGGTTGGTGTAGGTACGGGCGGCGGCGCGGGCGGCAGCCTGGTTTATCAGGGCCAGGGAAGCCAGGCCGGCGGCGGCTTGCTGAAGAAAGGTGCGGCGAGAATGGGGCATTGGAAAAGGATTGAAGACGGGTTTGAAAGTAACGAGGTAGCGCCGTGATACTTCGCATATCGGCGTTGTGTTCCAGTTGCTGGACCTGAGCAGCCGCCGGGGCATAGAAACTGCAAATGATGAACGGGGAGAAGGCCGGCTGGAGTAGGAAATGCATGGGTGAGTGAGTACTCAGGAGGAATAACTGAAAAGACAGTCAAATAAGAGCGCGGACAAGATGCAGATAAATGTGCAAACGTTTGCATTATTTATATCCGAAGATTAGCTTGCACCGCTTCGGGTGGAATACATAGCACGGCTGCATCCTTTCATATGCCTGTGAGATGAATGAACCACCACGTACTCTTCGAAAGCCAGCTCTATTCCTGGATGCCACAGGCCTGCTGTGCGGCGGCAGATTCATAATTTCTGCCATACTCCGGGTGAGCGGGAGTTTGCGCCAACGCCTCCGTCTTATACCAGCCGGAAAGACCGGTTTGCCCGGTTTTCGGCTGCTTCAGGCCGGATAGCCGGTTTGAACAGCTTCGGCGGCCTGGCAGCCGAATCCCTTTACTCCGCACTTGCTCCACTACCTACCTAAACCCCACCACAACCACTATGAAACACTGCTTCCTTTTTCTGCAACTGGCCCTGTTTGCGTTAGGCCTTGCGCGGCCGGCCGCGGCCCAGACCAGCGGCAACCCGGTAATACCCGGCTACCACGCCGACCCAGAAATGAACTACTTTAACGGGCGCTACTACATTTATCCCACCTCCAATGAGGGCACCGGCGGCCAGGACTTTCACGCGTTTTCCTCCGCCGACCTCACCAACTGGCGCGACGACGGCGTGATTTTCGATGTGGGCCCGCAATGCGTGTGGGCCGACTACAACGGCTGGGCGCCCTCCGTGGTAGCTCGCAACGGCAAGTACTACTTCTATTACTCGGCCGAGGTAAAAATTGGGGTGGCCGTGGGCAACTCGCCCACCGGCCCGTTCACCGACCTGGGCCGCCCGCTTATTGGCTCCGACCCCTACACGGTGGATATCATCGACCCGCACGTGTTTGTGGACGATAATGGGCAGGCCTACATCTACTACGGCGGCTCTAACGGCAGCAAGCTGGTGATGCGCCGGCTCAACGCCGATATGGTGAGCCTCACGGCCGATGCGCCCGTGAATATCACGCCTCAGAACTACACGGAAGGGCCATATATAGTGAAGCGCAACGGGCTGTACTACATGACCTACTCCAACGGCTCGTGGTTTAACGCCAGCTACAACGTGCAGTACGCCACCAGCACCTCGCCCGCCGGCCCCTGGACGTACCGGGGCTCGTTGCTGTCGTCGGATGCCCAGAACCAGGGGCCGGGCCACCATTCCATCACCAAGATTGCGGGCTGTGACGAGTACTACATCACTTACCACCGCTACCAGAACAACAACTTCTCTACCCGCTACGTGGCCATCGACCGGCTGTACTTCGCCGCCGACGGCTCCATGCAGAAGGTGAATATGACCAACTACGGCGTGGCTCCGCGGGTGCCCGGTGGTGTGTGTCCGGTGAACAATCTGGTATCGGGCGGCACGTACAAGCTCACGCACAAGGGCACGAACCAGTGCCTCGACGTGGCCGGTAACAGTCCGAACCCAGGCACTAACGTAGCCCAGTACACCGACAACGGCAACGATGCCCAGCGCTGGATTGCGACGCTGCAAACCGATGGCCACTACAAGCTCACGCACCGGGGGACCAACCAGTGCCTCGAAGTAGCGGGCAATAGCGCGGCCCCCAACGCCAATGTGCAGCAGTACACCGACAACGGCAGTGACGCCCAGCGCTGGCGCATGGAAGCCGTGGACGGTGGATTTTACAAGCTCACCCACAAGGGTACCAATCAGTGCCTCGACGTGGCTAATAACAGCAGTGCCCCCAACACGAATGTGGCCCAATACACCGATAACGGCAGTGATGCGCAACGCTGGCAGCTTACGCTAACGAATCTGGATATCGTATCGGGCGGCACCTACCGGCTTACCCACAAGGGTACCAACCAGTGCCTCGATGTGCCCAATAGCTCCACTACGCCCGGCCAGGCCCTGCACCAGTGGACGGATAACGGCTTTGATGCCCAACGCTGGGTGATTACGCTGGAAGCCGACGGCTACTACAAAATCCGGCACCGCAACACCAACCTCTGCCTGGAAGTGGCTGGCAACAGCCCCAGTGCCGGGGCCGTGGTGCAGCAGTGGACGGATAACGGCAACGACGCCCAGCGCTGGCAGATTGTGAGTCTGGGCGACGGGTATGTGAAGCTGGTACATAAAGGCACCAACCAGTGCCTCGATGTAGATAACAACCTCTCTAACCCCGGTACCGCCGTGCATCAATACACCGACAACGGCAACGATGCCCAACGCTGGAAACTGGACCTGATGCCCGTGCCGCTGAACAGCGGCCGCACCGCCCTGGCCGCCCGCGACGAAGCCCCGGCCGGCAGCCTCACCGCGTATCCCAACCCCGCCAGCACCAGTGTCAGCCTCTCGTTTGTGCCCCAACGGACGGGCGCGGCCAGCCTGGATGTGTACAGCAGCACCGGACGGCTGGTGCGGCACCTGGTTCTGCAGGCTGCCGCTGGCGTGGCTAATACAACCCTGCTGCCCACCGAAACGCTGCCAGCCGGCCTGTACACCGTGCGACTGACAGCTGCTGGTAGCAGCCAGCGGTGCAGCATGGTAGTGGTGCATTAACCGGCTAAACCCCTCAACCCGAAGGGCAGTAGCTGCCTTCCGGGTTTCTTTTCTGTCGATTCCAATGATGCCGAATGCGGTGGCCAACTAACCAGAAACATCACTTTCATCCACTATGAACCTATCTGCTTTCCTCTGGGCCACATTGCTTGGTACCGGCCTCCTGGTTGGGCTGGCCCCGGCCGCGCTGGCCCAGCAAAAGCCCGCCACCGCGTTCAGCAACCCGCTGCGTGATGATGGCCCCGACCCGTGGGTGGCGCAGCACGGCGGCTACTATTACTACACCAACACGATGGGCCGCAACATCACGCTCTGGAAATCCAAAGCCCTGAGCGAAATTCGCAACGCCCCCGTCGCCGTAGTGTGGACGCCGCCCGCCACCGGCCCCAATTCCAGCCAGATCTGGGCCCCCGAACTGCACCGCCTCGATGGCAAGTGGTACCTCTACTACACGGCTTCCGATAAAACGGCTCCCGACGACAACCACCGCTACGTATTTGTACTGGAAAACAGCGCCACTGACCCTACCACCGGCACCTGGACCGACCGGGGCAAGGTGAACACTAAGTACACCGGCCTCGACGGCTCGGTGTTTGAGCAGGGCGGCAAGCGGTACTTCCTGTACTCAGCCTACGTGGGGCCGCAGAGCGTGCTGGCCGTTGCCCCCATGACCAACCCCTGGACTATAGCCGCCGACCAGGAGGTTGTCATTGCCAAACCCACGTTTGACTGGGAACAAGGCGGCGGCCGCCAGATTCTGGAAGGCCCCGAGTTTCTGCCCGGCAAGAAGGGCCAGTTGCTGGTGGTGTACTCGGCCAGCGCCTGCTGGGACGATAATTACTGCCTCGGTATGCTCACGGCTAAAAAAGGGGGCGACCCATTGAAGCCCGAATCATGGATCAAAACGGCCCGGCCGGTATTCAGGCCCTCGGCTGAAAACAGCGTGTGGGGCACTGGGCACAACTGCTTCACCAAGTCGCCGGACGGGCGCGAGGACTGGATTGTATACCACGCCAAAACCGCCGCCGACGGCAAGTGCGAGGGCCGCAGCTCCCGCATGCAGAAGTTCACCTGGAATGCTGACGGCACGCCCAACTTCGGCGTGCCTGTATCCTTGTCAGAGCCCCAGCCAAAGCCCTCGGGCGAGTAAACCCAAACCGAGGCAGAGACGCGTATTCACGTCGCGTCACTGAACGACAACGTCAGTACAAAAAACATCAGCAACGCTGAGACGCGTTTCTACACTCGTTCCGCAAACAGAATCCATTCTCCTTTCCATTGCCTTTTTCATGAAAAAGCTGCTGCTCTCCCTGCTGTTGCTGGCCGCCACCACCACCGGTACATTTGCTCAGAAAACCAAACTCAAAACCAAAGGCGCAGCGGCTACTGCGGCCGCCATGCAGGGGCAGCGGTGGTCGGCCGCGAAGGCCCACGCTTGGTACAGGCAGCATCCCTGGCTATCGGGGGCGAACTTTACGCCTAGCACCGCCGTCAACCAGCTGGAAATGTGGCAGGCGGATACTTTCGACCCGGCCACCATCGATAAAGAGCTGGGCTGGGCCGAGAGTATCGGCTTCAACACCATGCGCGTGTTTTTGCACAGCCTGGCCTGGCAGCAGGATCCGCAGGGCTTCAAGAAGCGCGTAGGCGACTATCTCGCCATCGCCGACAAGCACCATATCCAGACGATGTTGGTGTTTTTTGATGACTGCTGGGATGAGCACCCCAAACCCGGCAAGCAGCCCTCGCCCAAGCCCGGTATCCACAACTCCGGCTGGGTACAGGACCCCGGCGACCCGGCCTCCCGCGACTCGGCGACGTTCGTGAAGCTGAAGCCCTACGTGCAGGACGTGCTGCGCAGCTTCGCCAACGATAAGCGCATTCTCCTGTGGGACTTATACAACGAGCCCGGCAACAAAGGCGAAGGCAATGCCTCGCTGCCGTTGCTACGCAACGTGTTTGCCTGGGCCCGCGAAGTAAACCCGAGTCAGCCGCTCAGCGCCGGCCTCTGGAACTGGGGCCTGGTGGAGCTGAACACGTTCCAGGCCCTGAACTCCGACGTGATGACCTACCACAACTACGACGATGTACCCGCCCATGAGCGGGTGATTGAGCTGCTCAAAACCCACGGCCGCCCCATGATCTGCACCGAGTACATGGCCCGCCCCCGCAACTCGCGCTTCGTGAACATCTTCCCTTTATTGAAGAAAAACAACATCGGGGCCATTAACTGGGGCCTTGTGGATGGCAAAACCAACACCAAGTATCAGTGGGATGTGCCCATTGCCGATGGTGGCGAGCCAAGTGAGTGGTTTCACGAAGTATTCCGCAAAGACGGCACGCCCTACCACCAGGACGAAGCCGACCTGATCCGGAAAACGAACGGCAAATAGAACGAAAGCTAAAGGCTGGTTTTCCTCCTCGGATGAGGCGGGGAGCCAGCGTTTAGCTTAAATCCTGAATAGCTATGCTAAAGTCCTTCTACGCCAGTCTGCTGCTTGGTGCCGTGCTGCTGCTGGCCGGTCCTGCCCGGGCCCAGCAGCAGCCGGCCGGTGCGGCCACGTTTACCAACCCGCTGTTACCCGCCGGGGCCGACCCCTGGAGCATCTTTCACGACGGCTTTTATTACTACACGCACACTACCGGCCGCAACATCACGCTCTGGAAAACCAGGTCTTTGAGTCAGCTGCGCACTGCGCCGAGCAAGGTCGTCTGGACGCCGCCGGCCACCGGCCCCAACTCCCGCGAAATCTGGGCGCCGGAACTGCACCGTCTCAACGGTAAGTGGTACCTCTACTACGCCGCCGACGCCGGCCGCAACCCCGACCACCGCCTCTGGGTACTCGAAAACAGCGCCGCCGACCCACTGGAAGGCACCTGGGTGGACAAAGGCCAGATAACCGACGCCACCAACAAGTGGGCCATCGACGGCTCGGTGTTCGAAAACAACGGGCAGTTGTACTTCGTCTGGTCGGGGTGGGAAGGCGACGTGAACGGCCGCCAAGACATCTACCTGGCCCGCATGCAAAACCCCTGGACCATCGATGGGCCACGCCTGAAAGTCTCAACGCCGGTCTTTGCCTGGGAGCGAAACGGCGACCTGGGCCCCAACGGTGATCCACCCCACGTTGATGTGAACGAGGGGCCGCAGCTACTGCGCCACAACAGTAACCTCTACCTTATTTATTCCGCCAGCGGCTGCTGGACCGATAACTACGCCCTCGGTATGCTCACGGCCTCCGCCAGCGCCGACCTGCTCCAGCCCGGCTCCTGGGCCAAGTCGCCGACGCCGGTTTTCCAGCAAAACGCCGCTAACAAGGTGTACGCGCCCGGCCACAACTCCTTCTTTACCTCCCCGGATGGCACCCAGAACTGGATCCTGTACCACGCCAACGACGAGCCCGGCCAGGGGTGTGGCCGTTTCCGCACGCCCCGCGCCCAGCCCTTCACCTGGAATCCCGACGGCACGCCCAATTTTGGTAACCCGGTACCCGTCGGACAGCCGCTGGCCCGGCCTTCAGGCGAGAAGTAAGGTAGAAAAAAGGCCCGGTGTGCTACACAGCGGGCCTTTTTTTGAATATATACTTCATGTCGAGCTTATAAGGCATCTCCTGGGCTGACGTTGGATTAAGTAACCAGAAGTCAGCACGCGAGATGCTTCGGCAAGCTCAGCATGATGTTCTTTAGGCTTTTTCCTTGGCCACTTCCTGCTTGTAGTGCACTTCCGACAGCTCCCGTAACCGTTGGGCGGCGTACTCCGGCGTGATGTCGCGCTGGGGGTTAGCAAGCAGCTCGTAGCCGACCATGAATTTGCGCACCGTGGCGGAGCGCAGCAGGGGCGGAAAGAAGTGCATGTGCAGGTGCCATGCGGGGTGCGGCTGGCCGTCGGTGGGGCGCTGGTGCAGGCCGGCGGAGTAGGGGAAGGACGTCTGGAACAGGTTGTCGTAGCGGATGGTGAGGCGGCGGATAGCGTCGGCAAAGGCGTCACGCTCCGCGTCGGTGAGCTGTGTCACGTCCTGCACCGGGCGGCGCGGCAGCACCAGCGTCTCGAAAGGCCAGGCCGCCCAGAAGGGGACCAGCACCACCCAATGCTCGTTTTCCAGCACTACGCGGGTCTGCTCTTGCAGCTCGATGTCCAGATAAGCAGACAGTAACGTGCGGCCGTGCTCTTGGAAGTAGGCAGCCTGCTGCCCGGTTTCCTTGGCCGGGTCGCCGGGCACGGTGCGCTGCGCCCAGATCTGGCCGTGGGGGTGGGGGTTCGAGCAGCCCATTACCGCGCCCTTATTCTCGAAAATCTGTACGTAGTTGATGTCCGGCCGTGCACCAAGTTCAGCGAATTGCGCGGCCCACACATCTACCACTCGCCGGATGTCCGGCGTGCTCATTTCGGGCAGTGTCAGGTCGTGGCGGGGCGAAAAGCAAATAACCCGGCCCACACCCGATTCGGCCTCCGCACGCAGCAAACCGCCCAGTTCTACGGTGCCGGCGGGAGCGTCGGGGGTGAGGGCGGCGAAGTCGTTATCAAATACAAACGTGCCTTCGTAGGCGGGGTTTACCTCGCCGTTGGCGCGGGTGTTGCCGGGGCAGAGGTAGCACGCCGGGTCGTGGGTGGGGCGCTGGGTGCGGTCGGGGGCTTCCTGCTGGCCCTGCCAAGGCCGCAGTGCCCGGTGTGGCGACACGAGTAGCCATTCGCCCGTGAGCGGATTAAAACGACGGTGAGGTTGCTGGGCGAGGTCGAAGGAGGCCATCAGAAAAAGAAAAAGACGGAATGCTACCGTCGGAAAGTCAAAGAAAGAATAACGTGGGTCGAATTCGGAACCCGGTTTGCGTAAACGGGAACAGAAACAGGTTTCGCATTACTAATTGCTTCGGACCGGGGCGGCCGGCAGCAGTTCCCACTCCACCGCCTGCCGCATACCCGGCCCAAAACAATCAGATACTGTAGTACGCACATGCCATGATGCCAATCAGGCGGCTTGATTACCTGCCGCCAGCGCAATCATCAAGAGTGCATATATGAACGGATTATTATGCCGCGTGCACAGTTGGCTCCAAGACATCGACGCCGCCCATGATGGTGGTCTGATAGGTTTCCAGTACACGGCCCAACTGTTGCTGATACGCCGTTTTCATGGCTGCCACGAATTGCTCCACCTGTTCCGGCGCTACCAGGTTGATAGTGCAGCCGCCGAAGCCGCCGCCCATCATGCGCGCGCCGTACACCCCGGGCAGCGGCCGGGCGGCCTCTACCAGGATATCCAGCTCGGGGCAGCTCACTTCGTAGTCGTCGCGCAGGCCAGCATGGGAGGCGTACATATGCTGTCCGAATGCGGCCAGGTCGCCGGCTTCCAGGTACTGGCAGGCGGTTACGACCCGGTGGTTTTCCTCTACCACGTAACGGCAGCGCCGATACACCACTTCGCCCAGCTCTCTTTGGTGGGCCGCCAGCTGCTCTAGCGTCGCGTCGCGTAGGCTCTGCACCTGCGGGTAATACTGGCTGAGTACCGCCACACCCTTTTCACACTCCTGCCGGCGCGTGTTGTACTCGGAGCTGGCCAGGGAGTGCTTCACGCCGGAGTTGCAGAGTACGATGTGGCAGGCCTGCGTATCGAAGGGAAAGTACTCGTATTCCAGGGAGCGGCAGTCGAGGCGCACTACCTGGTTGGACCGGCCAAACAGGCTGGCAAACTGATCCATGATACCGCACTGCACCCCGGCAAACTCATGTTCGGCCAGCTGGGCCATGCGGGCCAGCTCCATGCGCGACAACCGGGTGCCGAGCAGCTCATTCAGGGCGAAGGCCAGCCCGCACTCCACGGCCGCCGATGACGACATGCCCGCGCCAATGGGCACGTTGCCCCCAAAGACGCAGTCGAAACCCGGTACCGTGATGCCGCGGTGTTGAAACTGCGCCACAACGCCCTTAAGATAATTGGCCCACTGCGGCTGGCCCGGCTGCACGTCAGCCAGCTCGGTGGTGTAGGCTTCCTGTTGGTCGTAGGAAAACAGCCGGGCCTGGGTAGAGCCATTCAGCCCCACGGCAAAGCAGATTTCCTTATCAATGGCGGCCGGCAGTACAAAGCCCCCAGTATAATCAGTGTGCTCCCCAATCAGGTTGACGCGGCCCGGTGCCCGCACCAGCAGCGGAGCAGAAGAAAAGTGTTGCTGATAAGCAGCGGTAATGTGGGTGTAGAGCATGGTCGGGCAGTAAACGTATCGCAGACAAAGAACAGAACAAAGAAAATCAATTTCACGGCATCATGCAAACGTTTGCAAATACAGGTGTAGTTTAATGCTAGCCCAACAGTGAACAGCGTCATTCTGCATGCTGTAAATGATACTAAGTGAGGGTTGGCTTGCATTTTTGAGGTCAGGGTTAATGGAAATATTTTCGTGATTCTTGACATTTGAGTGAATACTCACTATCCTTACATAGTTAATTAGAGGTCATTCGGCAAATCTGACTGCCAGACTATAGTACCCGGGCCTCTATTTGTCCCTCTTTTGCTAATCTGCTGCATACCATAGCATACTCTTGTCTTACTGCCGCAAACGTTTGCATTTGGCCAGCTCACGCAAACGTTTGCAATTCCCACTTCTTCCAACATCCATCCTGCTACTCATGAAGAACTCCTTACACAGCATGCGTCGGCAAGCAGTGCCCGCACTGTTAATTTGCCTCCCCTTGCTGGCACCCTTGGCCAGCAAGGCCAGCGCACTGCCCGGCACTGCGCCTACCGACGAGGCGGTAGTGCTGGCGACAACCATAACCGGCCGCGTGCTGGATGAGAAGGGGCAGGGGATGCCCGGGGTAACCGTTCTGGAAAAAGGCACGGCCAATGGCGTTACCACAGATACTGACGGCCGCTACACCCTGGCCGTAGCCGATAATGCCACCCTGATCTTCTCCTTCGTGGGGTATACCACCCAGGAAGTGCCCATAAGCGGCCGCACCACGGTAGATGTACGGCTGGGCGTGGACAGCAAAGTGCTGAATGATGTGGTGGTGGTAGGCTACCTGACGCAAAAGCGCGAGGACGTAACCGGCTCAGTGGCCAGCGTAAGCGGCCGGGATGCGCAGAAAGCCCCCGTTGCCACCATTGCCGAGGGTATTCAGGGCCGCCTGCCCGGCGTGCAGGTTATTAACTCCGGCGTGCCGGGCCAGGCTCCGCTGGTCAATATTCGGGGACTGGGGACGGTAGGTAGCAACAGCAGCCCGCTGTATATTATCGATGGGTTGTGGGTAGATAACATCCGCGACTTCAACCCTGCTGATGCCGAGTCGATTCAGGTGCTGAAAGATGGAGCTTCTCTGGCCCCCTACGGTTCGCGTGGAGCCAACGGCGTTATTATTATTACTACCCGGAAGGGCAAATCGGGTACCCCGGCTATCAGCTTCAACGCCTATGGTGGGGTGCAGAAGATCAACAAGACCTACGACCTGATGAATGCCCAGGAGTGGGCCGTCATCAACCGCCAAGCCTACGAAAACGCCGGCCGGCCGGTGCAGCCTTTCGTGGCCAACCCCACCGGCGTGGATACCGATTGGCAGAAGGAACTGATCCGGACGGGCTCGGTGCAGGATTATAACGTGAGCTTCTCGGGCGGCGGTACCAACTCCAATTTCCTGCTCTCCGGCGAGTATTTCACGCAGAAAGGCACTACCGTCGGCCCCAAGTTTGAGCGGTACAGCGTGCGGCTGAACTCGGGCTTCAACCGAGGACGCCTGCGCGTGGGCGAAAACCTGCAACTGGCCCGCACCAACTCCACGGCCATCAACGGGCTGCCTTTTCTGGATGTGCTGCGCATGCTGCCGGTTATTCCGGTAACGGATGCGGCCAACCCCGGCGGCTTTGGCTTCGGCAACAACAACGCCAGCACCTTCGGCACCAACCCCATTGCCCTGCAGAAGCTGCTGAACAATACCACCGAAAATAACCGCATTCAGGGCAATGTGTACGGGGAACTGGACATCTTTAGCTTCCTGCGCTACCGCCTCAACCTGGGGGCCGAGTACCTAGCCTTCCACGACCGGGAAAAGCGCCAGTACGGGCAGTGGCGGCAGAATGACCCGCTGAACCCCTCGTACTATGCCGAAAACCAAGGCAACCGGTTCTTCACGATGGTGGAGAACACGCTGTCTTTTGATAAGAGCTTTGGCAAGAACAACGTAACGGCCGTGGCCGGCTACACGGAGCAGCACCAAACCGAAGACTTTACCCGGGGCCGCAACAACGACTACGGTGTTGGCCCGGTGTACTACTGGGCCCTGGATGCGGGCAGCAGCGCCCCGCAGGTGGTGGGCTCCTCCTACACTTACAACAAACGCTCCTACCTGGGGCAGCTTACCTACGACTACGACCAGCGCTACCTGCTCACCGGCGCCATCCGCCGCGACGGATCCTCGCGCTTCAGCCCCGAAAACCGCTACGGCACCTTCTACGCTGCTTCGGCGGGCTGGCGCATCTCCCAAGAGCAGTTCTTTGCTGACCTAACTGATAAAGTGAGCAACCTGAAGCTGCGGGCCAGCTACGGGGTGCTGGGCAACGAGCAGATTGGCGGACCTTACGGCGGGGCCTACCGCTGGCAGGGCGTCATCAACCCCAACGTGAACTACCCCTTCGGCGGCGACAATACCCAGAACGGCAACATCCAGACCCAACTGCCCAGCAACGATATTGCTTGGGAAGAGCGCCGCACCGCCAACTTCGGGGTTGACCTGGGCCTGCTGGAGGACCGCATCACGCTGTCGGCCGACTATTACCGCTCCGAAACGCGCAACGCCCTGGTTGACCCGGCTATTCCGCTGGTGCTGGGTAACGCGGGCAGTAACCCCTATCAGCGCATTGGGCGCATTGAGAACCGGGGGCTGGAACTGGTACTCGGTTACAACGAAAACCGCCGGGACTTCAAGTACAGCATTACCGGCAACCTGACCACCATCAAAAACGAGGTAACGCGCCTGAGCGAAACGGAGCGCCAGAACTTCTTTGTGGCCGGCCCCGGCGAATCAACCCGCACGGAGGTGGGCTACGAACTGGGTTCCTTCTACCTCTACCAGTTTGATGGTGTTTTCCAGACGGGCGACAACATTGCCAGCAGCGCCCAGCCCACGGCCCAGCCCGGCGACGTGCGCTACAAGGACATTAACAACGACGGCCAGATTACGGCGGCCGACCGCACGCATATGGGTCGGGTGTTTCCCAAAATTCAGTACGGCCTGAACCTAAGCGCCAGCTACAAGGGCGTCGATCTGTCGGCCTTCTTCCAGGGCGTGCAGGGCAATGATCTGCTGAACACCGGCCGCTACTGGCTGGACCGCACCGACGACAACGGCAACTACCGCAAGGATTTCAGCCCTTGGACGCCGACTAATCCCTCTACCACCACGCCCCGCGCCATTATTGCGGGCGGCGGCGGGCAAGCCGGCGAAGCGGCCATCAATAACTCGCGCCTCAACTCCTCGCGCTGGCTGGAGGATGGCTCCTACCTGCGCCTGAAAAACCTGCAGGTGGGCTATACCATTCCCAAATCTCTGACGGAGCGGGTGAAGGGCGTAGGCAGCCTGCGCATTTATGTCACGGCCCAGAACCTGTTCACGGTGACCGACTACACCGGTTACGACCCCGAAGTGGTGAGCGGTAACCTGTCGCGCGGCGTGGATGAGGGGAGCTACCCCAATCTGCGCACCGTGTCGCTAGGCCTCCAACTGGGCCTGTAACGCCGGCCGCGTCTTTCTCCCAACCCTCCCAACTCTGCTATTCCCATGAAACTACATACACTCCGCCTGGCCGCCCTGGCCGGCAGCCTGCTGCTGATTACGGCCTGTGAAAAGGATTTTCTCGATCAAGTCAACCCCAACCAGCCTACTACCGAGTCGTTCTGGAAGACCGAGGCCGACGCCATCAAGGGGGTTACGGCCTGCTACAGTGGCTTGCAGCAGCTGGGTACCTACCGGCGCTGGCTGCACTTTGCCTATGATTTGCGCTCCGACGACAGCTTCAGCCAGAGCCCCTGGGGCGAGCTGGCCGACTTCACCCGCTTCACCCAGGCCAACTACGACTTTGAGGTGTCGCGGGACCTGTGGCGGGACCATTACCGGGCCATCTGGCGCACCAACCAGGTGCTGGCCAACGTGCCCGCTATTCAAATGAATGAGACGCTGAGGAAGCGGGTGCTGGCCGAAGCCAAGTTTTTGCGGGCCCTGTACTACTACAATCTGGTAACCCTGTATGGTAACGTGCCCCTGGCCCTCATGCCCTCTGACCCCGCTAACCTGCCACCCCAGGCCACGGAGGCGCAGGTATGGGAGCAGATTGTGAAAGACCTGCTGGAAGCTAAGCCCGACCTGGATGTGTCCTACGGGGGCGGCAACGACACTGGCCGCGCTACCCGAGGTGCCGCTACTACGCTGCTGGGCAAAGCCTACATGCAGCAGCGGCTCTGGACGCAGGCCTCGGCGCAGTTTGCCGAAGTTATTAGCTCCAACCGCTACCGGCTCACGGCCAACTTCACCGATAATTTCCGCCATACCACGGAAAACAACTCCGAGTCCATCTTTGAAGTCCAGTTCTCGGATGCTAAGCTGGGCGGCAACGACGGCGACGATGCTACTTCTTCGGAAGGTGGGCAACGCTCCCAATTTTGGGGGGTACCCGGCGCGGGCTTCGTAGATGGGGAAGTACGGCCTTGGGTGGTAAATGAGTTTCTGCGGGAGCCTACCGCCACCGGAGCCCGCGACCCACGTCTGGCCTCTACGGTATTCTATAACCGCCGCCAGTTTACCTCCTCGCTGCCCGTGGATGGCGATACGCTGGTGTACGGCAACGGTTTTCTGCGCCGCTTCCGGGGCAACGCCCGCGACCTGAGCCGCGTGTACTGGCGCAAGTACCAAACCGACTATTTCCGCACCTTTGAGAACTTCGACTCGCCCATCAACCACCGCGTGATGCGCTACGCCGATGTGCTGCTGCTGCAGGCCGAGGCGCTTAACGAGCAGGGCGTGACTAGTGATGCTATTCCGTTGATTAACCAGGTGCGTAGCCGCTCTGGCCTGGCCCCGCTTACGGCCGGCAGCTTCACGCGTGAAACGCTTCGGGCCCAGCTTATGCACGAGCGGGTAACGGAGCTGACGGGGGAGGGCCTGCGCTTCTTCGACCTCAAACGCTGGGGCCTGCTGGATAACCAGGCCGGCATCGACCAGCTGAAAGCCCGGGATACTGACTTTAACACCTTCCGCCTCGACCGTTCCCGCTTGCTGCCCATTCCGCAAACGGAAATTGACCTGGCCCGCTACCAGCAAAACCCCGGCTGGTAATTGACAAGTAAATGCCTGAGAATAGAGCCGTCCCGGCCTTGTGCCGGAACGGCTCTATTTTGCTGACGGGGAGCCGGCGGCTTGCTTTCCGCTGCCGGCCTTTTGCGAGTATCTTACGTTACGGCCCTTATCTACTCTGCTAAGCATTTTCCTTTCCAGTTTTTACCTTCCGCATGACCTGGTATCCCACCCGATTACTGCCTTTGGCGCTGCTGGCCCTGACGCTTTCCTGCAACAGTGGCTCTTCGCCCACCCCCGCGCCGCCTACGCCCCCGCCGCCCGCGCCGCCTACTTCTACCACCTTCACCAACCCACTGTTGAGTGTGGGCCCCGACCCCTGGGTGTACCAGAAGGATGGCACGTACTACTACATGAGCACTACCGGCGGCAACATCGTCATCCGGAAAACGGCGAAGATGACTGACCTGGGTACATCCGTGAGTACGGTGGTCTGGACGCCCCAGCAGGCCGGCATCAACCAGCGCGACCTGTGGGCTCCAGAGCTGTTTTTCCTGGATGGGAAGTGGTACATCTACTACTCCGCCGACCCGCTTTGCTGCGCCGGCCACCGCGTGCACGTGCTGGAAAATACCTCGGCCGACCCCACCACCGGTACCTGGACCTATAAGGGCCGTATTGCCAACCCCACCGCCGATTTGTGGGCCATTGATGGCACCGTGCTGGAGCAGAACGGCAAGCGGTACCTGATCTGGTCGGGCCACCAGACGGAGGGCGCCGGCACCCAGCGCCTGTATATCTCGGAGATGAGCAACCCCTGGACGCTGGTGGGCCCTCGGGTAGAACTCTCGCGCCCCGAGTACAACTGGGAAACCATTGGGGAACCCGACGTGAACGAGGGTCCGGAAATTCTGAAACACGGTAACAAAACATTTCTGGTGTACTCGGGCAGCCATTGCAGCACCGATGACTACGCCCTAGGCATGCTTACGGCCTCCTCCACCGCCGACCCCATGCAGCTCTCTTCCTGGACCAAGTCAAGCACGCCGGTATTCACCAAGAACACCAGCGGGCAAGCATTCGGGCCGGGCCATAACGGCTTCTTCAAATCCAAGGACGGTACCGAAGACTGGATAATTTACCACGCCAACCCGCTAACGGGCCAGGGGTGCGGCGACAACCGCAGCCCCCGCATCCAGAAAATTACCTGGAAGGCTGATGGTACCCCCGATTTCGGCACGCCTGTGGCCCTGGGTACTGCGCTGACCAAGCCGGCCGGCGAGTAAGGCTGCCCTGATTTCTCGTTTAACGCCTTCACTACCTTGCAACAAAACTCTCTGCGTACTTCCGTGCGGCGGCTCAGCGGCCCGGTGCTGCTGAGCCTGGGCTTGCTGGCGGCCTGCCAGCGGCCGGTTTCTACCTCCACCCGTCCTGCTGAGGCGGGCAGCACCAGCAGCCCAGCCGCTGCAATGGCGCCGGCCGTTATTGCCAACCCCGTGCTGCCCGGCGACTTCCCCGACCCCTCCGTGGTGAAAGTCGGTGACACGTACTGGGCCACGGCTACCAGTTCCAACTGGGGCCCTACATTTCCGCTGCTTAAGTCCACGGACTTGGTGAAGTGGGAGCTGGTGGGGCACGTGTTTCCGGGGGAGCGGCCGGCCTGGGCCGACTACTACTTCTGGGCCCCGGAAATTAGTGAAGAAGGCGGCAAAATTTACGTGTACTACACGGCCCATAAGCGCGGGGGCAACCTGGCCGTGGGCGTGGCCAGCGCCTCCAACCCCGCCGGCCCCTACACCGACCACGGCCCCCTGGTAGGTCAGCCCCACGGCTCCATCGACGGGTTTCCCATGCGCGACGAAAACGGCCAGCTCTACCTCATCTGGAAGGAGGACGGCAACAGCGTGCAGCAGCCCACGCCCATCTGGGCCCAGCGCATCAATGAGGCCCGCACGGCCCTGGTAGGGGAGAAGCAGGAGCTGTTCCGCAACGACCCCGCCACCTGGGAGGGCAACTTGGTAGAAGGCGTGTCGATAGTGCGCCGCGAGGGGTACTTCTACGCTTTTTACGCCGCCAACGGCTGCTGCGGCTCCGGCTGCACCTACGCCACCGGCGTGGCCCGGGCCAAAACCTTGCTGGGGCCCTGGGAGAAGTACGCCAAAAACCCTATCCTCATCAACAACGACGCCTGGAAGTGCCCCGGCCACGGTACGGCCGTGCAGCATCAGGGCCGCTGGTTTATGCTCCACCATGCCTACGCGGCCAACAGCCAGCAGTTTGTGGGCCGCCAGGGCGTGCTAACCGAGTTTACCTGGGCGGCCACCGGCTGGCCCGAGTTTCGGGGGGGCACTACAGCCGTAGCACCCACGCCCGTGTCGGCGGTGAGCTTTACGGATGAGTACACCAGCAAAACCCTGGCTCCTTCCTGGCAGTGGCCCGTAGAGGAGCGCCCCACTTTCGCGTTGCGCGGCGGCCAGCTTTACCTCACCGCCCGTCCCGACCACACCGGTGCCGCCCTGGGCCAGTCGACTACGGCTCCGGCCTACACGGCTACGACCACCCTACTCAACCCCGCCGCCCTGCCTGCTGGTAGCCGCGCCGGCCTAGCCGCTCACGGCGACCCGGACAATACCCTGGCCGTGGTAGCTGGCGGGGGCAAAGTGCAACTGCTTCAAACCGAAAAAGGCCAAACCAAAACCCTGGCCGAAACCACCCTACCCGCCGCCAAAACCCTGCAACTGCGTCTCCAGGCCCAACAAGGCAGCCAGTTCACCTTTGGGTGGAGCACGGACGGCGGGGCTACCTGGCAGCCCCTGCCCGCCGGCGGAGCGGCCGTAAATGGTAGCTACCTGCCGCCCTGGGACCGGGGCATTCGGGTGGGGCCCCTGGCCCACGGTCCGGCCTCGGCAGTAGCCGTGTTCGAGAATTTCAAGCTGGAGCCCCAGCAGTAAGCTCTCATGCCGGGCGAAGCGAGGAAGCTGGATCAATCGTCAAGAACCACCCCAACTTCTTCGCTTTGCCCGGCCGCTTGCTGCCGACAACCAACAACTACTAACTAACAACCAATATGACTTCATCTTCCCGCGCGGGCTTGGTGGCCAGTGGGCTGGCCAGCCTGTTGCTCACGGCCGCCTGCCAGCAGTCTGATAAGGCCACTACCGCCGAAACTGGTGCTACATCTGCCGCCGCTTCTTCCGATTCCACCCAGTCTTCTTCCGCAACCATGCCTACTTCCAGCGTCTTTGGCAAACTGGCCGATGGTACCGAGGTGCAACTCTACACCCTCACCAACGCCCACGGCCTAAAGGCCACCATCACGACCTACGGGGGCACGCTCACCAGCCTGCTCGTGCCCGATAAGGATGGCAAGATGGGGGATGTAGTGCTGGGTTTCGATGACCTGGCGGGCTACTTGGCCCCGGTGTACAAGCAGGAAGGCCCCTACTTTGGGGCCTTGATTGGGCGCTACGGCAACCGCATTGCCAAGGGCAAGTTCACCCTCGACGGTAAACAGTATTCCATCCCCACCAACAACGCGCCCAACACCCTGCACGGGGGCAAAGAAGGTTTCGACAAAAAGCTGTGGACGGCCGCGCCCGGCACCTCGGCCGAGGGGCAGACGCTCACGCTCACCTACCAGAGCAAGGACGGGGAGGAAGGCTACCCCGGCACGCTGACGGTAAAAGTAGTGTACACCCTGACCGAGGGCGACGCGCTGCGCCTCGACTACACGGCCACCACCGACAAGCCCACGGTGCTCAACCTCACCAACCACAGCTACTTCAACCTGAACGTGGCCTCCGGCAAAGGCATCCTGGACCACGAGCTGACGCTGAACGCCGACCGGTTTACGCCCGTGGATAACACGCTGATTCCGACCGGGGTGCTGCAGCCGGTGCAAGGCACGCCCATGGATTTTCGCCAGCCCCACCGCATCGGGGAGCGAATTAAGCAAGTGCCCGGCGCGGCCCCCGGTGGCTACGACCACAACTGGGTGCTGGCCGACACGCAGCGCCGCAGTCCGGAAAAGGCGGCCACCGTGTACGAGCCCACCACCGGCCGCGTGATGGACGTGTACACCGACCAGCCTGGTGTACAGTTCTATTCCTCCAACTTTCTGAAAGGCAACCTGAAAGGGAAAGGCGCCGTGACCTACAACCAGTACGCCGGCCTCTGCCTGGAAACCCAGCACTTCCCCGATTCGCCTAACCGGCCCAGCTTCCCGAGCACAGAGCTGAAGCCCGGTGAAACCTTCCACTCCACCACCGAATACCGCTTCAACACCCGCAAATAAGCTGTGGTAGCGGCGTCAGATTATCGGCAGCACGTCACTCCGAGCATGCCGAGGAATCTTGCGTGCTGACGTTGCAGTAGTAATCTAACATCAGCCTGCAGGATGCTCCGCTCGGGCCCTGCGTGACAGCCTTCTTACCCTTTTTCCCTTTCCGATTCTTTTCGCATGCGCAACGCATTCAATACGCTGGACCTAGCGGTTTTCCTGTTTTACTTGGTGGTTGTATCGACCTATGGCTTTTATGTCTACCGCAGCAAACAGAAAGCACAGGTTGATTCCAAAGATTACTTTCTGGCTGAAGGCTCCCTGACGTGGTGGGCCATTGGAGCCAGCATGATTGCCTCCAATATTTCGGCCGAGCAGTTCATCGGCATGAGCGGGAGCGGCTTTACGGTGGGCGTGGCCGTGGCCGCCTACGAGTGGGTGGCCGCTATTGTACTGATTCTGGTGGCGGTGTTCTTCATGCCCATTTACCTGCGCCAGAAGATTTACACGATGCCCCAGTTTCTGGAGCAGCGTTACAACTCCACCCTGAGCCTGGTAATGAGTATTTTCTGGCTGTTTCTCTACGTGCTGGTCAACCTCACGGCCATTCTCTACCTCGGCGCGCTGGCCATCAGCAACCTGATTGGCGGCGGCGAGAGTTTCCACCTGATTCTGGTAGCCCTGGCCGTGTTTGCCCTCATCATCACGCTGGGCGGTATGAAAGTCGTAGGCTACACCGACGTGATTCAGGTAACGGTGCTGCTCATTGGGGGGCTGGCCACCAGCTACCTGGCTCTCACGCTGGTCAGCCAGAAGTTTGGCCTTGGTAACGACGTAGTGGCGGGCTTTAATGCCATGATGACGGACGCCAACGACCATTTTCACATGATGTTCGAGAAGCCCGTGCCCGATTCCAACCAAGCCTACATCAACAAATACCTGGCTTTGCCCGGCCTGGCTATGTACGCGGCTGGCCAATGGGTAGCCAACCTGAACTACTGGGGCTGCAACCAGTACATCACCCAGCGCGCCCTCGGCGCCGACTTACCCACGGCCCGCACCGGCATCCTATTCGCCGCTTTCCTGAAGCTGATCATGCCGGTGATTGTGATGCTGCCCGGCATTGCGGCCTACGTGCTGCACAAAAACGGCTCGTTACAGGCTGAAATGGCCTCAACGGGCGCCTTCAATCCCGATAACGCCTACTCCGCCATCCTGACGTTCCTACCCAACGGTCTGAAAGGCTTGTCGTTGGCGGCGCTTACGGCGGCCATTGTAGCCTCCTTGGCCGGTAAAGCCAACTCCATTTCCACCATCTTCACCCTCGACATCTACCACCGCTACCTCAACAAGGAGGCTACTGAACAAAAGCTGGTGTGGGTGGGCCGTGTCACCATTTTCGCGGCTATGTTTATGGCCGTGCTGCTGACTTGGAAGGATTTGCTGGGCATCAGTGGGGAAGGTGGGTTCCAGTTCATTCAGAAGTATACGGGCTTTATTTCGCCCGGTATCGTGGCGGTGTTTCTGCTGGGTATGTTCTGGAAGCGCACTACGGGTACGGCTGCCGTGGCCGGCATCCTGTCGGGCTTTATCCTGTCGGTGTTCTTCAACAACTACGCGCCGGCCGTTTTCGGCAATGAAACCTTTCTGTACACGGCCTTCCCCAACGGCAAAGGCGGCTATGAAATTCCGTTTCTGATCTGCATGGGCTGGTCGTTCTTCTTTACCGTGCTGCTGATGGTGGCCCTGAGCCTGGCTGGTTCCGCCATCAACCCCAAAGGCCTCACTTTGGATGCCCGCATGTTTCGGGTGGCCCCGCGCCAACTGGTACTCATCGTAGTAATCTTACTGCTGATTTCGGCCCTCTACGTGAAGTTCTGGTAGCGGCGCACTTGGCTATACCTCCAACCAAAGCGGCGGCCCCACCGGAGGCCGCCGCTTTCTTTTTACATCGGGGAAAGGAGACTAGATAACTACCCGTAGCTCATATTCTTCTGCCTGAGCAGCCGTGCGGAAGGCTCCTACCCGGCTGGGTCCGTAACCCAGGTTCACCTTAATCCATTCGTCGCGTACGGGCAGCAGGTTAATGATTTCCTGGCGCAGCCGCTGCAGGTCATCCCGGATGTTCTGCAGCTCATTGGCAGTTTCCTCGGTCTGCTGGGGGTAGCTGCCGGTGGCAGGCCGCTGCTCAAAGGCTTCCGGCTCGTTGGCAGCCGGGTGCGTGAGGGTGGTGGCGGTAATTTCGGCCTGAGTCAGCTCTTTTTCGGCCTTCAGATAGGCTTGTACCTTTTCTTCGAGCGGTTGCAGGTTGGGGGCGAGATAATCAAGGTTGCTGGCCATGAGGCAGGGGAGTAGCAGGTTCAGGAAAGATGTTGTTCAGAACGCAGAAACCTAATGGAAGGATGCAAACCTTATCTTTCTGTAGCAGCCTTCGGCTTGTTGCGCTGGCATTTCTCACCGCAGTATTTCACCTCGTCCCAGCAGTTGCGCCACTTCTTGCGGTATTCAAAAGGGCGGCCGCAGGTCAGGCAGATTTTGCTGGGCAGATTGCCCTTCACGAGGCGGGAGGGAACGGGCATAGAGGATGTTGTTATTCTTGAGGGGTAAACTGCTGCCGGTGGCCGGAAGTTGCGTTAGTGGCTGCCCGGCACGTTTGGGGCGTTATCTTTGCGGCATGCCGAATACTGTTTCTACCGCGCCCGATGCCTTGGGCCAGGCGTTGCTGGCCTACCAGCGCGGCCACCTGAGCGCCACGCTGGCCGTGCACAGCTCCGTAGCCGACGAGGAAGTGCTGCCCGCCGCCTACTTTTTTCGCTCCCTCTGGGAAATGCCCGAAATGGAGCGTACCGCCCTGGAAGAATGCCGCGGCCGGGTGCTCGATCTGGGAGCCGGAGCCGGTTGCCATGCCCTGGAGCTGCAGCAGCGCGGCTTTACGGTAAAAGCCGTGGATATTTCGCCGGGAGCGGTAGAAGTGATGCAGGAGCGGGGAGTGCGCGAAGTGGCCTGTCATGATATCTTCGATCCGGCCCTGGCTGCCGGTGAAAAGTTTGATACGGTGCTCATGCTCATGAACGGAGTGGGCCTGACGGGCACGCTGGCCGGGCTGGAGCGCTTTCTGGAACACGCCAAAACCCTGTTGGCCCCCGGCGGGCAGGTGCTGGCCACCTCCTCCGACATCAGCTACCTCTACGAGGATGAAGATGGGGCGCTGGTGTTTGACCTGAACGGCCCTTATTATGGCGAGGTGGAATACACCATGCAGTACGCTCACCAGACCGGCGCAGCCTTTCACTGGATTTTCACTGACCCCGCCCTGCTACAGGACTACGCCGAAGCTGCCGGTTATACCGTGGAGTTTCTGGAGGAAGATGATCAGCAGCAGTATCTCGTGCGCCTCACGCTCCGGTAGCCGCATATCCTCAACTCGCCAGTATTAGGCTGATTTTTAGTCTTTGTAACCGCATTTTCAATGTCTGCATACGAGAGAACCTACACCGTGCGCTGGGCCGATATGGACCCGAATGGCCACATGCGCCACTCCGCCTACGCCGATTACGCCGCCCAGCACCGGATTGAATACCTGTCGGAACACGGGTTCACGCTGCCATTCTTCGCCAAGACCGGTATCGGCCCCATTCTTTTCCGCGAGGATACACGCTTTCTGAAAGAGCTGCACATTAATGAGCAGCTGCGCGTGACGGGTGAGCTCTCTGGCCTGAGCGAGGACGGTTCCCGCTGGAACATCGTCCACACCCTCTACAAGCCCGATGGCCGTCCGGCTGCTACGGTAACCGTAGAAGGAGCTTGGTTGGATCTGCGTGCCCGTAAACTCACCATTCCGCCCATCGAAATTACCGCCCTCATGCGCGAACTGCCCCGCCACGCTTCGTATCAGGATATCATTCGGGAGAAGTAAACGAGTAGAACCCACGGAGCAGAAGTAAAAAGGCAAAGCCTCGGCGCTATCATGTGCCGGGGCTTTGCCCTTTTACTTCTGCTCTTTAACTTTCTGGGCAATGCGCTCCACTTGTTTTTGGTGGTGCAATACGTGGTCAAGCATGAAATCCAGGGTTTGGTAAATGGTGAGCATGCCGGAGCGCGGGTGCTTGAAGATAGCGCGGCCCAACAGGTTGCCGGGGTACTCGTTGAGCAGGCGCTCCAGCCGGCGGCGTACTGCCGCCCACTCGGCTTGCAGCTCCGGCAGTGGCGGCACCTCCGTCGGAGTAAGCTTTTCCAAGTAAGAGGGTACCTTGAAGCGCGTGAACGGCAGCCGCAGCGCTACCCGCAGCAGCCGCGACTTCAGAAACGCTGCCAGACCGGAGTGTTCCAGTGATTCGGCCTGTAGCAGCTTCTTCTCCATGTATTGTCCAATACCCGTTTCTGATACCACCAGATGCTGCACCACCTGCGCCGCCGACCATTGCCCCGGGCCCGGCGACTGGGTGGCTTTAGGCCCCAAGGCTGCTACGGCATCCAGCATGCGGGTGGTGGCGTGTTCCAGTTGTTCAAAGCGCAGATGCAGCCGGTGATTCATAAACGGGCAGGGTGGGTTGGGGCAAAAGATACGCAAAATGAGCCGCTCGGGAGCCGGTGGGCCATCCGGCCCGCTGGTGCCCAAAGCCAACCGGCCCCGATCCTGAGCAGGAACGGGGCCGGTTAGATGCAGGAAATCGGTCCTGCTTATTTGCTCACGTACAGCACTTCCTTCACGGCCTTCACGGTGCGCTCCACGTTGGGCAGGGAGGCTTCGATGAGGGTAGGAGCGTATGGCAGGGGCACGTCCATGCAGGTGATGCGCAGCACGGGAGCATCGAGAAAGTCGAAGGCGCGGCGCTGCACCATGTAGGCCAGTTCCGAGCTGATGCTAGCCAGCGGCCAGGCTTCCTCTACCACCACCATGCGGTTGGTTTTCTTCACCGATTCGATGAGCGTATCGTAGTCGATGGGACGTACGGAGCGCAGATCAATTACTTCGGCGGTGATGCCTTCCTTGGCCAGCTCGTCGGCGGCAGCCAAGGCTACTTTCATCATCTTGCCGAAGCTCACGAGGGTCACGCTTTCACCGGGGCGCACTACGTTGGCTTTGCCAATCGGAATGAGGTACTCCTCCTCGGGCACCTCGCCCTTGTCGCCGTACATCAGCTCCGACTCCATGAAAATCACCGGATCGGCGTCGCGGATAGCCGATTTCAGTAGGCCTTTGGCGTCATAGGGAGTAG
The DNA here is from genome assembly GCF_000576555.1 of Hymenobacter swuensis DY53. Taxonomy (NCBI): domain Bacteria; kingdom Pseudomonadati; phylum Bacteroidota; class Cytophagia; order Cytophagales; family Hymenobacteraceae; genus Hymenobacter; species Hymenobacter swuensis. Next base: position 3,038,930 of record NZ_CP007145.1, on the reverse strand, counting down.
AAGGAACCACTACTTTCAGGCCGGGCGTGTTGGCAAACCAGTTCTCAAAGTTCTGGGAGTGCTGCGAGGACAGCATGCCGGCGTTGCCGGTCGGCCCGCGGAACACGATGGGGCAGGTGTACTGTCCACCCGACATCGACATGATTTTAGCGGCCGAGTTAATCACCTGGTCGATGGCCACCAACGAGAAGTTGAAGGTCATGAACTCGATGATGGGCTTAAGGCCGTTGATGGCCGCTCCCACGCCGATACCGGCGAAACCCAGCTCGGCAATGGGCGTGTCAATCACGCGCTCCGGGCCGAATTCGTCGAGCATGCCCTGGCTTACTTTGTAGGCGCCGTTGTATTCGGCAACTTCTTCGCCCATCAGAAATACGCTCGCGTCGCGACGCATTTCCTCAGACATGGCTTCACGCAGGGCTTCCCGGAATTGGATGGTCCGCATAATCGGTTAGGAAAGTCAAAAAAGACGGTTCAGAAACAAAAAGCCGGCGCAAGTCCGGCCCGTAAAGCTACAACGAAGCGGTGAGATGGGGAAATAGTGAGATGGTGAGTTTAATGTTCGACGGGCCTACACGGCGCTAGTGACGCCACCAGAGCGGCTGGCCAAACATAAAACTCCTCATCTGACCTCACGCTACATCATTTCCAGAAAAGGTTTGCTTTCACATGGGGTTGGTACTCTATACATTAAAGCAAAATAGTCCGAATAGGAAAAAGAGAAGAGCGTATACCACTCTGAATGTCCCGCCATTATTCGGCGTTTCAGACTCTTTCACAGCAGGCCAGATGCTAATCCCTGCGATAAGGAAAGCACAGAGACCTACTCCTCTCATTAAATAGTCGAGGGATGCGGTTTCATTCAGTAAGAGAGAAGATACATGCATCGTTTTGTTTCGACAGGTTAACTAAAACTAACGCAACACTTCCATGAACTGCTTGCCTTTGGCGAAGTCGCGGAACTCCAGGTCCTCTACGGCGCGGTTGGCGTAGGTGCGGTCCAGCTGCACGGCGCGGCGCAGGTGCATGGCCATGGCGGGCTCGTTCTGCTGGCGGGCGGCCACAATGGCGAGGCAGTAATAAAGCAGCGGATCTTGGGGGCGCAGGGCAATGGCCTGGGCATAGATGTCGGCCGCGCCCTGGTAGTTGCCTTTCAGCACGTAAATGAGGGCGCGGTTCATGATGTTCTGGTAGGTCTTGGAGCTGAAGCTGAGGCTGCGCAACGCATCATCGAGCTGGCCTATCTCAATTTCCAAGGCGGCCTTATCGGCAAAAATCTTGCTGAGCACGGCACGGGGGCCACCCAGCTTGATGGCGTAGTCATAATTCTGGAGGGCCTCCAGCTTGTCGCCGGCGCGGTGGTAGGCGCTGCCCACGCGGTAGAACAGCTCGGCTGTGGGGTTGCGGTGGGCGGCCAGCGTGAAGTTCACGGCGGCCCGGCGCAGGTAGGCCCGCTGCACTTTTGGGTTAACCTCCTTCTCGGAGCGTAGCAGCAGCACCACGGCCAGGTTGTGGTAGGCCTGCCACAAGCCCGTGGTAGCTACAGCCGTTTCATAAATGCGCTGTTTTTCGGCCAGCAGCGGCGTGAGGCTGGCCGAGTAGCGCAGTTCCTCGGGCGTGAGAGCATCGGCCTCGGTCTGCTTTTCCACAATCTTTTTGGAGAGCAGGTAAATCTCGGAATCGTAGCGCTTGGGCGCGGAGTAGCGCACCGCTACCGTCCCGAAGCGCATCACGGGGTAGATGTACTGGTCGAGGTAGTCGTAGAAGCTGAGCCGATGCAGGCTTTGCTCTTTAGCCGCGTAAGTGCCGGGCGTGTCGTTGATGAGCAGGAGCACCGAGTCGACTTGCCCCGGCTTCAGGGCCGACTGCTGTACTTTATTCAGGAACAGGTCCCAGCGGCGGTGGTAGGCCTCGGTTTCGAAGTCAATCTGGCTGACTTTGTTAAGGTAGGAATCAGTATCGACGCGTTTTTTGTAGTAATTCATCAGCGCCTTCACGCGCTTGTCGGCCAGACGCGGGTCTTGACGGTCCAGGGAGTCGGGCGAGTGGCCAGCCACAATCATCACCCGCTCGGTGTGCTGGTTGGCCTCGATGAAATCTTCCAGCGCCGCCACGTTGGTGCCCAGAAAGTTGCGGATTTCGGCCTTGCCCGCGTCGAAGAAGAAAGGCAGCACCCGCGTGCCGCTCATGTTGTTATCGGCCGTTTCAGGCAGCAGTGTAATGGCCGTATCCTGGCGCACCACCAGGCGGCTGGTAGTCACGATGCCCCGGGCTAGCCGGATTTCCTTGCCCTTCACCCGCTTGCCGCCGGGCTTAGTTTCGCGGGCATCGGGCAGGGCCAGCAGCTCGCCGGGGCTTTTCTGGGGCGAGTACGGGAAGGAGAACTGCTTGCGGATAACGAGCTGATCCTTTTTCTGCTCGTCGTACACGTATTCGCCCGAGATGAACGTGAGGCGGCCCACGGTATCCTCGCGCAGGCCGTTGTTGTAGCGGTACGTGAGTCCCAGGTTATAGGCCGCGCCCTTGCGCAAATGACTGTCCGGCACTTTGACCGTCACCTCAAACAGCACATTCTCGCCGTTGCTTTCCAGCACCATGGGTTGCACCGTGAGTTCCTGCCCGGTCTGGGCCTGCTTCAGGACTTTGGACAGGGGCGAACAGCCGGGAAGAAGCACAGCGGCGCCCAACAGGGCAGCGCCGGGCAGCAGACGAAACACGGAAACGGGCATAGGCAAAGGGCAGGGGAAACCGCTAAATTCAGACATCAAACGGAAAAACCTTCTCAACCGACGTATCTTGTAGCGGCTTCAGCACGTAAGTGCTTGACAGTAGCCACTAATTATCGTATTTTGGATCAGGTTAGCCACTCCCGGCAGCTGAATACTCAGATGGTATGAAACGACTAACCGACTTCATCGAAAAACAAAGCTTTGGCGTCTGCGACGCTATTGGCAAGCGGGTAGGCTTCTCTTCGGGCAGCGTACGACTGTCCTTTATGTACGCTTCCTTTTTCACCTTTGGCTCGCCAATTGTACTCTACTTTGCCTTGGCATTCTGGATGAATGTGCGGCGGGCGTTGCGGCAGCAACGCCGCACCGTGTGGGATTTGTAGTCCGCTGGGGTATTCGCTAAATGTTTGCAATTACATAAAAACAGCCTGTTCCGACCGGAATAGGCTGTTTTTATGTATGAAAATTCAGATCAGTTTGTTGGTCGGCAACTCAGAAAACTTTCGTTTGCCCTGCCCGAAATACGCCCACACCAGACTGCCCTGATATACGCCGGCCCGCTCCCAGCTGCGCAGCTTGCGGGGCTGTTGCTGCCGCCGCTGCCGCCAGTACCCCAGCTTCCGCAGGAAATGCAAGTGTGCCCGCAGAATGGCTCGGAAGTCGGCGAAATTGCCCTGAAGCAGCAGACGAAGGGCTGCTACCCAATCCAGCCCCAGTCTAAGCACCAGCACGCCCGGCAGCTCAACCGGATGCGTGTTCTTGTAAACCAGCGCCAGGCCGTTACGGAAGTTGAGGTAGGTTTTGCGTGGGTTGGATTTGTGCAGCGTGCCGCCCCCCACGTGAAACACGGTGCAGCCGCCGTGGTACCATACCTGCCAGTCCGCGTTCTGCAGCCGCCAGCACAGGTCAATTTCCTCCATGTGCGCAAAAAACGCCGTTTCCAGTCCCCCTAAGGCATGCCAGGCCTCAGCCCGCACCAGCAGGCACGCACCGGTAGCCCAGGCCACCGGGCGTGGGTCATCGTATTGGCCCAGGTCCGTTTCCAGGGTATCGAAGAGGCGGCCGCGGCAGAAGGGGTAGCCCAGCTGGTCGAGGTAGCCGCCGCCAGCCCCGGCATACTCAAACTGCTGCCGTTCGGTGGCCACGGCACTGTACTGCCGGATTTTGGGCTGACAGGCTGCCGCCAGCGGCTCACATTCCAGCAGTTCACGTTGAGGCCGCAGCCAGCCGGGCGTTACTTCCACATCGGAGTTGAGCAGCACATAGTAGCGGAACCCGAACGTATCGGTCCAATCTTTGCCTCGTTCAGACTGCGTTCTGGCCCGTTTCGGATGCGCGAGTCCCGGCCCTTCCCAGCGCACATCATCGAAGGCCGCATTATAGCCTCGGCAGAATCCCAGGTTGTGAGCCCGCTCTAGTATCCGTACCGCCGGAAACTCCCGGACCAGCATGGCTACCGAGTCGTCGGTGGAGGCGTTGTCGGCCACGAAAATGGTGGCTCCGTCGGAGTGAGCCAGTACGCCGGGCAAAAACTGCCGCAGAAAGCTGCTCCCATTCCAATTGAGAATGACAACGGCTACATCAGCGCAGCTTCCGGGAGTAGTTGCCTCAGAGACCAAAGCCACCGAGGTCGAGGCCGGGAATGTTGGGGATGAGGCCCGCCGTTTTGTTTTTGATTTCCTCCTTGGCTTTGTCGCCGGCTTCTTCCATTACTTTGTTCACAGCAGCCACCACCAAGTCGGCCAGCATGTCCCGGTCCTGGGGCTGAAGCAGCGTTTCATCAATTTCCAGCCTCAACAACCGGCGCTGCCCGTTGGCCGTGGCCCGTACCAAGCCCCCGCCCGATTCGGCTGTGACGGTAAGGTGCTGCAACTGGTCCTGGGCTTGTTTCATCTTCTCCTGAAGATCCTTCATTTTGCCCATCATGCCCATTATATCAAACATCAGGTAGTAGCAGTTAGTCCGGAGTACCGGAAAGAATGGTAGAAAAAGTTCTGTTGGCCGCAGCAGCCTGAGAAGCGCTGCGCGTGGCAATTTACGTCAAACCCCTGGACCGGGGCCGGCTGGGTTGGTGACAGGTTGGGAGGATACGGATTTGGGCAGCACTACCGTACCGTCAGCCAGCTGGTTGAGCGGCTAGGGCCGACTGCTTACTCCGCTTGCTCAGGATGCAGGGAGCATATAGACAGAGCGGGAAAGAGGGTATTTTAGAAAGGAGATTGATTACTCACTAATGAAAATTATTTAGCTAGTTGAATGCGCTCATGCTATGCTGAAAATCCCTGTTTTGGTGCGTAGTGGTATGTTTTAGGGTGTATGTTCGTGTTTTCTGCTGACGTGCGAGCCTTGTGTAGCCAGGTGTAGCCGGCTATCTGAAACGTTATCGATTTGTTATTAATCTTAATTTTAGCAACCTTACCAGCCGTTTCCCGCACGTCTCAGCTCCCGGTACCCATTGGGTAGAAGCTGCCTCGGACTCTGAAACGCATAAATCAGCAACCTCTTTTTTTTGGTCCTTTACACAATCGTTTGTGAACCCCATTCAACACAATCGTTTGTGCTCATTTTTCCTGTAATTCCCACACCCCTTTTCTCATGAAAAAGCCTGTACCCAAAATGCGCCGGATGACCATTCCGGTTCTGCTTTGCTCGTTGCCGCTTCCCTCAGCGCTAGCCGGGGCCGGAGTGGCCTCTCTGCCCGCAAAAGCATCCATGGAAATGGCCCGGCCCGATCTGAGCGTTTCAGGCCAGGTGCTGAATGAAAAAGGTGAGGGTATTCCCGGCGTGAACGTGCTGGTAAAAGGCACCACCACGGGCACCCAAACCGATGTGGAAGGGCGTTATACTCTCACCGTGCCTGAAAATGCTACGCTGCTGTTCTCGTTTATCGGCTATACTACCCAAGAAGTGGCTGTAAATGGGCGCACTTCCCTGAGTGTCTCTCTGGTACCAGATAACCGGGCCCTGTCGGAGGTAGTAGTGGTGGGTTACCTGACGCAGGACCGCCAGAACGTGACCAGTTCGGTAAGCAGTCTGGATGTGAAGGAGGCCGTGAAAGCGCCGGTTGCCACGACCACGCAGGCCCTGCAGGGCCGGCTGCCGGGTGTGCAGGTGCAGGGCTCCGGTGGCCCCGGCGATGCGCCCGTGGTAAACATCCGGGGTATCGGTACGCTGGGCGCGGCCGGCAGTTCGCCGCTGTATGTGATTGACGGACTCTGGACGTTCAACATCCGTGACCTGAACCCGAATGATATCGAAAGCCTGACGGTGCTGAAAGACGCTTCTTCCACGGCTATTTACGGTTCCAGCGGCGCGAATGGGGTGGTGCTCATCACTACCAAAAAAGGCCAGGCCGGCAAGCCAACCATCAGCTTTAATGGCTACCGGGGCGTGGATCAGCTATACAAGCGGTATAACCTGACCAACGCCAGCGAATGGGCCGACCGCGCCGTGGTAGCCTACCAGAACGCCGGACTGGACCCGCTCAACAACGGGCAGAATAGTCTGGCCGGAGCGGTGAAAGGCCCCGGTGGAGCCTTCAACCCCAACATTGATACGGATTGGCAGAAGGAGTTTTTCCAAACGGGCACGCTGGAAGATTATAACCTGTCGTTTTCGGGAGGGAGCACCGGCGACAAAAGCGCCAGCAACTTCCTGATTTCGGGTGAGTATTTCCACCAGGAAGGTATTGCCAAGGGCCCGGACTTTAAGCGCTACAGTCTGCGCCTCAACTCGGGACTGACGCGCGGCCGGGTGAAGTTTCAGCAGAACGCCCAGTTCACCCACCTGGATGTAACGTTGCTCAACGGCGGCTCCTTCATTGATGTGCTGACGATGCTGCCCGGTATTCCGGTGTACGACGCGGCCAATGAGGGCGGCTACGGTACCGGCTCGCCCACGCTCAATACGTTTGCTACTAACCCCATTGGGGCCCAGCAACTGCTGCGCCGTACCCAGGCCGATAACCGCTTGGCCGGCAACGTAAGCGCCGACGTGTCCATCTTCGATTTCCTAACCTACCGCGTCAACCTGGCCCTCGATGGCCATACGTACAGCAACGCGGATGCCCAGAAACTGGGGATTCTGCGGCAGAATACGCGCATCAACACGTCGTCGCTCAATGAGTTTCTGGGCTGGGACCTGTTCATGCTGGCTGAAAACACCCTGAACTTCAACAAGACGTTTGGGGACCATCATGTGAATGTGCTGGGCGGCTATGCCGAGCAGCGCTACAAGCAGCACAACATTCAGGCCGGTACCCAAGGCTTCACCAACTCGCCCCAGTACTACTTCGAGCTGAGTGCCGGCCCTACGAAAGGTGTGATTCAGGGCACTTCGACGGAGAACTCCAAGCAGTCTTTCTTCTCTCAGGCCACCTACGACTTCAAGAACCGCTACCTGCTGTCGGCCAGTTTCCGGCGGGATGGGTCCTCGCGCTTCGCGCCGCAAAACCGCTGGGGCAACTTTGGCGCGGCTTCGCTGGGCTGGCGTGTGAGTGAGGAGAATTTTCTGAAGGAGAACGTGCCGCAGATCAATAACCTGAAGCTACGGGTAAGCTACGGCGGCAACGGCAACGACGCCCTGGCCGGTAGCTACGGCGGCAACTACCTGACCACGCCTATCATCGGCCAGAACGTGAACTATGTGATTGGCACCGACCAGCGTATTGTAAACGGCTCGACGCAGCTGGCCCTAAGCAGCCCTGATCTGCAATGGGAAGAACGCTACACCAAAGACGCCGGCCTTGATCTGGCCGTGTTAAACAATCGATTGTCTTTATCGGTGGACTACTACATTTCGGAAACCCGGAAGGTACTGGCGCCGGTGCAGGTACCTACTTATCTGGGCCACTTCGGCGATGTGCTGTACCAGAACGCAGGAACGGTGGAAAACCGGGGTCTGGAACTGGCCCTGGGCTACCACGACACCAAAAGCGACTTTACCTACGGGGCTGATTTCACGCTGACTACCATCAAGAATAAGATAACGCGAGTGCCAGTGAAGGGGCAGGCGTTTGAGGGCGGGGAAGGCGTCACGCGCTCCGAGCTGGGTACGGGCCTGGGCGAGTTCTACCTGATTCCGTTCGACGGCATTTTCCAGTCGAAGGAAGAAGTAAACAACTACAAAAACGCAGCAGGTACCATCATTCAGCCCTATGCTACGGCCGGCGACGTGCGCTATAAGGACTCCAACGGCGACGGGGTAATCGACAACAAAGACCGGGTATACGTGGGCAGCGCCATCCCGGACCTGCAGCTGGGCCTGAACCTGAATGCGGCCTACAAAGGCTTCGACCTGTCGGTGTTCTGGCAGGCGGCTACCGGCAACAAGGTGTATAACACGGCTCGCGTGGCCCTGGAGAGCTACAACGGCCCCAACAATTACAACGCCGACGTAACCCCGTGGTCGGTTGATAATCCCTCAACCACCACGCCGCGCCTGCTGCAGGGTGGCGGCCTGGGCGACCTGGCCACGGCAGCGGCTTCCAATGCCCGCTTCAACTCCACGCGCTGGCTGGAAGACGGCGACTATCTGCGCCTCAAGAACATCCAGCTGGGCTACACTTTCTCGCAGGGAGTGATTAGCAAAGTGCCGAGCCTGGGCAGTGTGCGCGTATACCTGACGGCTCGCAATCTGGTGACCTTCACCAAGTACAGCGGCTTCGATCCGGAAATTACCGGTACGGGCTTTTACAGCCGGGGCGTGGATAACAGCGCCTACCCGAACGTGCGCAGCCTGACGGCTGGCCTGCAAGTGAATTTCTAACGGCTGCCTGGTTTTGCCTGCCCACTCTCATCCTCGAATTCCCATGAAACTTTCTAAACTCACTGCCCTGCTAATGGCCGGCGGCCTGCTGGTAGCCACCAGCTGCGACAAAGACCTGCTGGACAAAACCAACCCGAATGCGCCCTCCACGGCCCAGTTCTGGAAAACGGAGGACGACGCCGTGAAGTCGGTGTACGCCTGCTACTCGGGGCTGCAGCAATTTGCCTGCTACTACCGCAGCTGGCACTTTATGGCTCACCGCTCCGATGAGTCGTACAGCCAGAGCCCGTTTGTGGAGCTGGCCAACTTCACGCGCTTCGTAACGCCGGACAACAACTTCTTCATCTCGTCCTTCGCCTGGAACGACTACTACCGTACCATCTTCCGCACCAATCAGGTAACGACCCGGGTGCCGGCAATTCAGATGGACGAAACGCTGAAACGCCGTCTGATTGCTGAAGCCAAGTTCGTGCGGGCCTTGTCGTATTTTGATCTGGTGTACTTCTTCGGCAATATTCCGCTGATTATAGAAGAGCCCGTGGTAACCACCCGGGTGGGCCAGGCGACCCCCGCGCAGGTGGAAGCCCAGATGATTGCCGACCTGCAGGCGGCCATTGCCGACCTGCCACTGTCGTACCCCGATGCGGAGAAAGGTCGCGCTACCAAAGGCTCGGCGCAGGCATTGCTGGCGAAGGTGTACATGCAGCAGCGCAAATGGGCCGACGCCTCGGCGCTGTTCACCCAGATTATCAGCTCCGGCCAGTACAGCCTAGTGCCTAACTACCTGGATAACTTTACGGATGCTAATGAGAATAACCGAGAGTCGGTATTCGAAGTGCAGTTTACCGGCTCGGTGCTGGAAGTAGGGCAGGGTCAGGACAACGCCTCGGCTTCGGAAAGCCACGACCGGCCCAACTTCTTCGGCCCTCCCGGCGCCACCTTTGCCGATGTGCAGCCCCGCCGCTGGCTGCTGGATGCCTACACCGACTCCACGGTCAGCTTCGCCCCCGGCAGCACCACGCGCCACCAGATTGACCCCCGCCGCGACATCAGCATCATCCACTCGGGCAATCCGGACCGGTTCTACGGCAAAACCTTCGGGCAATGGGGCTGGAACGCCTCGCAGCAGTACTGGCGCAAGTACCTCAACGACCGTACCCGCACCGATGAAAACTTCACCTCCGGTATCAACCACCGCGTAATCCGCTACGCCGATGTGCTGCTGATGCAGGCCGAAGCCCTCACGGAGCAAAACCAGGTGAGTGCCGCTGTGCCGTTCATCAACCAGGTGCGTACCCGCACTTCCGTGAATCTGGCCCCGCTGACGGGCACATACTCGCAGGCACAGCTGCGCCAGATGATTCGGATGGAGCGCGCCCGGGAGCTGTCGGGGGAAGGAACGCGCTGGTTTGATATTCTGCGCTGGGGCCTGATGGACGACCAAGCCGGCATAAACGAGCTCAGAACCCGCGACTCGGACTTTACCAACTTCCGGCTGGGCGTATCCAAGCTGTTGCCCATTCCGCAGCGCGATATTGACATTGACCCCAACATTCGCCAGAACCCAGGCTACTAACCGCTGCTAACAGCCGTTCCGGACTTCGGCCCGGAGCGGCTGTTGCAGTACCAACCGGTAAGCGTATTAACTGAACGTAATGGCCTGGATTCAACGACCAAGCAGCCGCGTGCTGGCAGGGCTCCTGCTGGGGCTGAGCCTGCTAAGCTGTAAGAAAGAAACGACTACCGGCGGTGGAAATCCGCCGCCGGTAACACCGCCGGCGGGCACCAGTTTCACGAACCCGCTGCTCTCCTCCGGCCCCGACCCGTGGGTGTACCAGAAAGATGGGGTGTACTATTACATGCACACCACCAACACCAACCTGCGCATCTGGAAAACCAGCCGCATGTCGGATCTGAGCCAGACCTCCAGCGTAGTGGCCTGGACGCCGCCACCCGGCGGGCCGGCCTCCGGTAACCTGTGGGCACCGGAGCTGTATTTCCTAGACGGCAAATGGTATATCTATTACTCTGCCGGGCCGGCTGGCACCAATCTGGGGCTGCAGCGCACTTGGGTACTGGAAAATACCGCCGCCGACCCCACCACCGGCACTTGGACCGACAAAGGCCGCCTGTTCAGCCCTACGGCCGACTTCTGGGCTATTGATGGTACGGTGCTGGAGCAGAACAACCGGCGCTACTTCATCTGGTCGGGCCACAACGGTCTGGACGGGATTCAGCGGCTGTACATCTCCGAGATGAGCAACCCCTGGACGCTGGTGGGGCCGCGCGTGGAGCTTTCGCACCCCGAGTACAGCTGGGAAAACGTGGGGCCGCCCTACGTGAATGAGGGCCCGGAAATTCTGAAGCACGGCACCAAAACCTTTCTGGTGTACTCCGCCAGCTTCTGCGGCACCGACCAGTACGCGCTGGGTATGCTCACGGCCAGCAGCACCGCCGACCCCATGCTGCCGGCTTCCTGGACGAAATCGGCCACGCCGGTTTTCTCGCAGAGCCCTGCTAACCGGGCTTATGCCACCGGCCACAACTCGTTTTTTCGCTCCAAGGACGGGCAGGAAGACTGGATTCTGTACCACGCCAACTCCAACCCCAACGAAGGCTGCGTGGAGAAGCGCAACCCCCGCATGCAGCGCTTCACCTGGAACCCCGACGGCACGCCCAATTTCGGGGTGCCCGTCGCCATCAATACGCCGCAGAGCAAGCCCGGCGGAGAATAGCCGCCCCGCCCTGCTGCATCAGCCTCATCCGTACTTCCCACTCCGATGATTATACCGTTTACTTTCCGACTCGCCGCGCCCGCCAGGCGCATGATCCGTGCGCTGCTGCTGGCGCTGTTGCTGCTGGGCGCGCAGCTGCCCCGGGCCTACGCCCTGCAAGGCCTGACCGGCGTACACGACCCTTCCACGATTGTGAAGGAGGGCAATAAATACTGGATTTTTGCCACCGGCCAGGGTATCTACAGCCTGTACTCCACCGACCTGGTGAACTGGACGCCGGGGCCGCGGGCCGTCTTCGTGAACAATGCCTACCCGGCCTGGATCAATACCAGAGTGCCCGGCTTTCAGGGCAATTTCTGGGCTCCGGAGTGCATCTTCATGAACGGGAAATACTACCTGTATTACTCCTGTTCCACCTTCGGGTCCAAGGTGTCGGCTATGGGCCTGGCTACCAACGTCACGCTGGACCCTACCAGTCCCAACTACCGCTGGGTAGACGAGGGCGAGGTGCTGTCGTCCACGGCCAGCAGCCAAGCCAACGCCATCGACCCGGCCGTGTTCAAGGACCCCAACGGCGACGTATGGTTCTCGTACGGCTCCTTCTTCGGGGGCATCCGGATTCTGCCGCTGAACCCCACCACCGGCAAGCCCCTCAACGGTACCGGCACGCAGCAATACGCCGTAGCCAATGGCAACGTGGAAGCCGCCTACCTCACCAAGCGCGGCAGTTTCTATTACCTGTTCGTTAACCGGGGCAGCTGCTGCCAGGGCATCAACAGCACCTATCAGGTGCAGGTAGGCCGGGCTGCTTCACCCACCGGCCCGTTTCTCGACCAGAACGGGGCAGACCTGAACCAGAACGGCGGTACGGTGCTACTCAGCTCAGCGGGGCGTTATATCGGACCCGGGCATACCGGTATTTTTGAGGAAAACGGCGTCGGCTACTTCTCGCACCATTTCTATGACGGTGAGGACAACGGTGCTCCTAAGCTCGGTATTGCCAAACTCACCTGGACAGCCACTGGCTGGCCCACAATAAGCCGCGACTGGGTGGCCTCGGGCCGCTACGAAATTAAGAACCAGAACAGCGGCCTGATCTGGGATGCCTGGGGCTGCACCGGTGTATCGGGCCAGATGATTGCGCAGGGTGCTCCGGCCGGCCTCAACTGCCAGCGCTGGGACGTAACGGCTCTGGGCAACGGAGAATACAAAATCATGAGCGCGTTGGGTGGCCTGGCGGCCGATGTAGCTGGTTGTTCCCCCGATAACGGGGCCAAGCTGCAGCTGTCTGCCTACAACGGCCTGGCCTGTCAGCGGTTCCGGCTGGAGCCGGCCGCCGATGGAAGTCTGGTTATTGCCTCCGCCAATGGCAACCGGGTGGTAGAAGTTCCGTTTGCCTCCACAACAGCCGGTCAGCAGCTGGCCCTGTGGGACTACAATGGCTGCGCTTGCCAACGCTGGACGCTAGCTACGCCCACCACGACTACGGCCACAACCGCCGGCAAATTTCTGCTGGGCGTGAGCGTATATCCGGTGCCAGTCACGGGTACCGGCTTTACTGTGGAGTTGGGTGCACAGGCAAAAGCGGAGGTTACGCAGGTGACGGTATATGATTTGCGGGGTCAGCGCGTACACCAGCAGCAGTTTGCCCGCCAGCAAACTACTCTGCAGGTAGCTGCCAAGCTGCCGCCGGGGATGTACTTGGTACAGGTGCAGCAGGAAAGCGGCTGGTTTACACAGAAGATCAACATATTGTAGGAAGTATAAAGGGACGGGGCATGCTTTCCAAAGCGTGCCCCGTCCCTTTATTTTGCTGTTTTTACACAAACGATTGTGTATCTTCCGAAACCTTTTTTACTTTACACATCGATTAGGTAACCATCTGTGACAACTGGCTGCTTACGCTGCCTGTGATGACTTACTCACAGTAATAAGCATTGCTGTTTCCTTCGCCTGACGTGTGATTTTAACAGTTGCCGAAACACTTTCGCTCTTCCTGTCATCTCCCACCATCCTGTTCATGACGAATTACTTTCGATACCTGGCGGCCCACAGACACGCGGCTGGTTTGGCCGGCTTACTGCTAGTGAGCAGCTGCAACCAATCGACGCCGACAGAACAGACGACCGGCACTTCTACTTCCATGCCTGATTCCATCCAGACAACTACGGCCGTTGCGCCAGCTACAACCTCCTTCGGCCAAACCCAGGACGGTACCGAGGTACAGCTCTACACCCTCACTAATGCCCACGGCCTGAAGGTGAGCATTACCAATTACGGCGGCACCATTACCAGCCTGCTGGTTCCCGATAAAGCCGGCAAGCCGGGTGAAGTGGTGCTGGGCTTCAACAGCGTGAGCGGCTACCAAAGCCCGGAGTTTCTGAAGTCGGGGCCGTATTTCGGCGCCCTGATCGGGCGCTACGGCAACCGCATTGCCAAGGGCCGGTTCACGCTCGATGGCAAGGAATATACCCTGGCCAAGAACAACGGCGAAAACACCCTGCACGGCGGCAAAAAAGGGTTTGATAAGGTTCTTTGGCAGGCCGAGCCGGGCACTTCCGCCGAGGGCCAGACCCTGAAGCTCACCTACCTCAGCAAGGATGGGGAAGAAGGCTACCCCGGCAACCTCACCGTGACGGTGGTGTACACCCTTACAGCCGACGACGCGCTGAAAATCGACTACTCCGCCACCACCGATAAGGCCACGCCCGTTAACCTGACCAACCACGCCTACTTCAACCTCAGCGGCGGCCCCGACGTGCTGGGCCACGAAGTGACCATTGCCGCCGACCGCTATAACGTAGTGGACGCCGGCCTGATTCCGACCGGCGAGCTGCGCCCCGTAAAGGGCACGCCCTTCGACTTTACCTTACCCCACGCCATTGGCGAGCGAATTGCGCAGGTGCCCGGCGGCTACGACCACAACTGGCTGCTGAGCCAAACCACCGGTCTGCACGCCGCAGCTACCGTGTACGAGCCCACCACGGGCCGCACGATGGAGGTAACCACCACCGAGCCGGGCCTGCAGTTCTACACCGGCAACTTCCTCGATGGCACCCTGAAAGGCGCCAACGGCCAGACCTACGGCAAGCACGCCGGCTTCTGCATGGAAACCCAGCACTTCCCCGACTCGCCCAACCAGCCTAAGTTCCCGAGCACCATTCTGAAGCCCGGCCAGACCTTGCAATCCACGACCATCTACAAGTTTGGCGTGCGCCAATAGGTGAAGTTGTGAATTTGCGAAGTTGTGAAAAGCCGTATCCAGGGCCCACAGCTTCACAGAAGCACGATTTCACAACTTCACAACTTCTCAAATCCACCCTTGATGAAATACGTTATAGGCATCGACTACGGCTCCGACTCCGTGCGGGCCGTGCTGGTGAATGCCCAGACCGGCCAGGAAGTAGCGCAGGCGGTGCATAATTATGCCCGCTGGAAAGAGCAGCGCTATTGCAACGCCACCAAAAACCAGTTCCGCCAGCACCCGCTCGACCATATGGAGGGCCTGGAAGCTACCGTGCGCCGCGTGGCGCAGCACGTGCCCGCCGCCCAGATTGTGGGCCTGGCCGTAGATACTACCGGCTCCACGCCCGGCCCCGTGGACGAGCAGGGTGTGGCGCTGGCCCTCAAGCCTGGCTTCGAGGAAAACCCGAACGCCATGTTCGTGCTCTGGAAAGACCACACGGCCCTGCCCGAAGCCGCCGAAATCAACCACCTAGCCAAAACCTGGGGCGGCGAAGACTTCACGCAGTTTGAGGGCGGCATCTACTCCTCGGAGTGGTTCTGGGCCAAGATTGCCCACGTGGTGCGCGAGGATGAGGCCGTGGCCAAAGCCGCCTACTCCTGGATGGAGCACTGCGACTGGCTGACGCTGCTGCTCACCGGCGGCGAGCTGAAAACCTTTAAGCGCAGCCGTTGCGCCGCCGGCCACAAAGCCATGTGGCACGAGAGCTGGGGCGGCCTGCCCTCCGAGGAGTTCCTGACCCTGCTGGAACCCCGGCTGGGCGGCCTGCGCGAGCGGCTGTTCGAGCAAACCTACACCGCCGACGAAGTAGCCGGCCACCTCTCCGAGGAATGGGCCCGGCGCTTGGGTCTGACCACCAATACCGTAGTGGCCGTGGGCTCCTTCGATGCCCACGCCGGCGCAGTGGCGGGCGAAATCGAGGCCTACTCGATGGTGAAAGTAATGGGCACCAGCACCTGCGACATTGTGGTGGCCCCCATGCACGAAGTAGGAGGGAAGCTGGTGCCCGGCATTTGCGGGCAGGTAGATGGCTCCGTAATTCCCGGCATGCTGGGCCTGGAAGCCGGTCAGTCGGCCGTGGGCGACCTGCTGGCCTGGTTCCGGGGCGTGCTGGAGTGGCCGTTGCGCACGTTGCTGCCGCAGTCGGCAGTGCTGACTGCGGAGCAGCAGCAGGCGTTGCGCGAGGAGCTGAGCGACAGGATGATGGCCGAGCTGAACCGCGCCGCCGCCGCCGTACACCCTGACGACTCGCAGGTGCTGGCCCTGGACTGGGTGAACGGCCGCCGCACCCCCGATGCCAACCAGGCGCTGAAAGGTGCCCTCATGAACCTCACGATGGGCACCGATGCCCCGCAGATTTTCCGGGCCTTGGTGGAATCCATCTGCTACGGCTCCCGCCAGATTGTGGAGCGCTTCGAGCAGGAGGGCATTCCCATCAAGCAGGTAATCGGGCTGGGCGGCGTGGCCAAAAAATCGGGCTTCCTGATGCAGACCCTGGCCGACGTGCTCAACCGCCCCATCAAAGTAGCCGAATCGGACCAGGCACCGGCTTTGGGCGCGGCCATGTACGCGGCCGTGGCCGCCGGTATTCACCCCGATGTGGTGTCGGCCCAGAAGGCTATGGGCAACGGCTTTGCCGAAACCTACTCGCCCAACCCGGCCCGCGTGGCCGACTACCAGCGCCGCTACGAGCAGTACCAGACGTTTGGGCAGTTTGTGGAGGAGGCTACCCCACCCATGGCGCCGGAAATTGAGGAATCCGCCCTTCAGCAGCAGCACGCATGAGCCAGTACCAGGAACTGAAGCAGGCCTGCTACGAGGCCAACATGCAGCTGCCGGCATTAGGGTTGGTGCTCTTCACTTTCGGCAACGCCAGCGTAGTGGACCGGGAGCGGCGGGTGTTTGCCATCAAGCCCAGCGGCGTGCCTTACGCTACCCTCAAGGCCGAGGATATTGTGGTGCTCGACTTCGCCAACAACGTGGTAGAAGGCAGCAAGCGGCCTTCCTCGGATACCAAAACCCACGCCGTACTCTACAGCCACTGGGAGCATATCGGGGGTATTGTGCACACGCACAGCACCTACGCCACGGCCTGGGCCCAGGCCCAGCGGGATATTCCGATTCTGGGCACCACCCATGCCGACCACCTCACGGTGGACATTCCCTGTGCCCCGCCCATGGACGACCAGATGATTGCCGGCGACTACGAGCACCAGACCGGCTGGCAGATCATCAACGAGTTTCAGCGGCGCAGCCTCTCGCCGGAGGAGGTGGAAATGGTGCTGCTCAGCAACCACGCGCCCTTCACTTGGGGCAAAACCGTGGAAAAAGCCGTGTACCACAGCGCCGTGCTGGAAGAAGTAGCCCGCATGGCCTACCTCAGCTGCACCTTACGCCCCGACGTGCCCCGCCTGAAAGAAGCCCTGATTCAGAAGCACTACGAGCGTAAACACGGCGTGCATTCCTACTACGGCCAGAGCTAATACCGGCCGCGGCGGCCCGCTGCAACGGGCTGCTGCGCCACTTCTTTCCCGAAAACATCCTTCAACGCTTACCACCCCGTCGGACTGCTGCACTGCAAAACATTATCGTTTGTGTTAGCTGAAACCGGCCCCTTTCACCCATGCTAGACATCTCCCACTACGAAGCCTGGTTTATCACCGGCAGCCAGCACCTCTACGGCCCCGAAACCCTGGAGGAAGTAGCCCGCCATTCCCAGCAGATTGCCGAAGCCCTCGGCTCGGCGTTGCCCATTAAAGTCGTGTACAAGCCCGTGCTGACGGGGCCGGCCGAGATATACAAGCTGATTCAGGAAGCCAACACTACCCCAAATTGCGTGGGGCTGATTGCCTGGATGCACACCTTCTCGCCGGCCAAAATGTGGATCAATGGCCTGAAGATTCTGCAGAAACCCATGGCCCACCTGCACACCCAGTTCAACCGCGACATTCCGTGGCAGGACATCGACATGGACTTCATGAACACCAACCAATCGGCGCACGGCGACCGGGAGTTTGGCTTCATCACGTCGCGGATGCGGGTGAAGCGCAAGGTGGTGGTGGGCCACTGGCAGAGCGCCGACGCGCAGGAGCGCCTCAGCATATGGGCCCGCGCGGCCTGCGCCTGGGCCGACTGGCAGGGTGGCCGCATCGTCCGCTTCGGCGACAACATGCGCTACGTGGCCGTGACGGAAGGCGACAAGGTGGAGGCCGAATTGAAATTTGGCTACGAGGTGAACACCTACGGCATTGGCGATTTGGTGGCCGTGATTAACGAGGTGACCGAGGAGCAGGTAAACGAGCTGCTGGCCACCTATGAACAGGAATACGAGCTGGGCGACTCGCTGCAAGACGGCGGCAGCCAGCGCGAAGGCCTGTGCGACGCGGCCCGTATTGAGGCCGGCATGCGCAAGTTTCTGCAGGAAAAAAAGGCCATTGGCTTTACTGATACCTTCGAGGATTTGCACGGTATGGTGCAGCTGCCCGGCATTGCCACTCAGCGCCTGATGGCCGAGGGCTACGGCTTTGGGGGGGAAGGCGACTGGAAAACGTCGGCCCTGGTGCGTGCCATGAAGGTGATGGGCGCGGGCCTGCCCGGCGGCAACTCCTTCATGGAGGACTACACTTACCACTTCCAGCCTGGCAACGAGCTGGTGCTCGGCTCCCACATGCTGGAAATCTGCCCTACCATTTCAGAGGGTAAGGTGAAAGTGCAGGTGCACCCTTTGGGCATTGGCGGTAAGGCCGACCCGGCCCGCCTGGTGTTCAACTGCCCCGCCGGCCCCGCGCTCAACGCCACCATCGTGGATCTGGGCCATCGGTTCCGGCTGATTGTGAATGAGGTGGAAGCCGTAACACCCGAGCAGGAGTTGCCCAAGCTGCCCGTGGCCCGCGTGCTCTGGAAGGTGAAGCCCGACCTGAAAACCGGCGTGGCCGCCTGGATCCACGCTGGCGGGGCCCACCACACCGGCTACAGCCAGAACCTCACGGCCGAATACCTCGAAGACTTCGCCGAAATGGCCGGCATCGAGTACCTCATCATCGACGACGAAACCAAGCTGCGCACCTTCAAAAACGAACTGCGCTACAACGATGTGGCCTTCAGCCAGCGGTAAGCCGCTACGCCGAATAGAACGTCACAACCAGCACGTCATGCTGAGCGGAGGCGAAGCACCTCGCGTGCTGATGTTGCAATAGTAAACCGCCGTAACTGCTCCATAGCCCAGGGTTTAAACCCTGGGCTAGTGAATCGTCCGAACAAAGCAGTAGAGATGCTTGGGTTGCGGCTCCGCAACCTGGCTCAAGTCGCCACATGCTCAGCATGACGTTCGTTTGCCAACAACATCAGCCCGTCATGCTTCGACTTCGGCTCCGCCTTCGCTCAGCATGACGGGCTGGAGCCACCAGAATATTCCCCATTCCCACCACTACAACAGCCCGCCTTCCCACCATTTCCCATGCGTAATAACCTGACTACGCTTGATCTGATTGTCTTTTTCGTGTACCTGATCGGGGTTTCGGCCTACGGGTTCTACATCTATAAAAGCAAGCAGAAAGCCGAGCAAAGCACCAAAGACTACTTTCTGGCCGAGGGCTCGCTCACGTGGTGGGCCATCGGGGCGAGTATGATTGCCTCCAACATCTCGGCCGAACAGTTTATTGGCATGAGCGGGAGCGGGTTTAAGGTGGGCGTGGCGGTGGCGGCCTACGAGTGGGTGGCGGCCGTGGTGCTCATTATCGTGGCGGTGTTCTTTATGCCGGTGTATTTGAAGAACAAAATCTTCACGATGCCACAGTTTCTGGAGCAGCGCTACAACTCCACGCTCAGCCTGATTATGAGCATTTTCTGGCTGTTCCTGTACGTGCTGGTCAACCTCACCTCCATTCTCTACCTCGGGGCGCTGGCCCTGAGCAACCTGGTGGGCGGCGACAGTTTCCACGTCATCATCGTGCTGCTGGCTCTGTTCTCCCTGCTGATTTCCTTGGGCGGCATGAAGGTAGTCGGCTACACCGATGTGGTGCAGGTGGTGGTGCTGGTGGTGGGCGGTCTGGTGACCACCTACATTGCCCTTTCGTTGGTGAGCACCAAGTTTGGCCTGGGCGGCGGCGCTTTCTCCGGCTTCAACGCCCTCATGGAAAAGGCCCCCGACCACTTCAAAATGATTTTCGACAAGCCCACGGCGGCCACCCCGCAGGTGGAAATCGACAAATACCTGGCCCTGCCCGGCATTGCCATGTACTTCGCCGGCCAGTGGATTGTGAACCTGAACTACTGGGGCTGCAACCAGTACATCACCCAGCGCGCCCTCGGGGCCGATTTGCACACGGCCCGCACCGGTATCCTGTTTGCCGGCATTTTGAAGCTGATGATGCCGGTGATTGTGATGCTGCCCGGCATTGCGGCCTACGTGCTCTACCAGAACGGCTCGTTGCAGGCCGAAATGGCCTCCACCGGCGCCTTCAACTCCGATAACGCCTATTCGGCCATTCTTACCTTTCTGCCCAACGGCCTGAAGGGCCTGAGCATGGCGGCCCTCACGGCGGCCATCGTCGCCTCCCTGGCGGGCAAGGTGAACTCCATTTCTACCATCTTCACCCTCGACATCTACAAGCGCTACCTGAACCAGGACGCCACCGAGCAGAAGCAGGTGTGGGTAGGCCGGCTGACCATTCTGGCGGCCGTGGTACTGAGCGTGGCCATGACGTGGAAAGACCTGCTGGGCATTGGCGGGGAGGGTGGCTTCCAGTTTATTCAGAAGTACACCGGTTTTATCTCGCCCGGTATTCTGGCCGTGTTCCTGCTGGGGATGTTCTGGAAGCGCACCACCGCCACGGCCGGTATCGTGGGTATTCTGGCTGGCTTTGCGCTGTCGGTGTTCTTCAACAACTACGCTCCGGCGGTGCTGGGCCCCGAAACCATCCTCTACACGGCCTTCCCGAACGGGCAGGGCGTGTACGAAATTCCCTTCCTGATCTGCATGGGCTGGTCGTTTGCCATTACCATGGTGCTGATGGTGGGCGTGAGCCTGGCCGGCCCGGTAGTGAACCCCCGCGCCATTCAACTCAACCCCGGCATGTTCCGCGTGAGCACCCAAACCATGTCGCTGATTGTGGTGACGATGCTGCTGCTCACGGCCCTTTACGTGAAGTTCTGGTAGCCTGCGGCGGCTTTTGAGCCGTTGGTCCTTCTTTCCGAGCTGTTGAAAACCAGCTTACCGCCGGCCACCTTCGGGGTCCGGCCAGTTCCACCAAAACGGGGGCGTGAATCGGATTCGCGCCTCCGTTTGGCTTTCCGCAATACTCGCTCTTGTGTTCCTCCAACCCAATTCCCACAACCATGAAAACCACTTCTACTACCGCCGCCCCGGCCTCCACGCGGGCCCGCCGACCCCACGCGCTGCGCCTACTGGCCTTGCTGCTGGGGCTGCTGACGGGACTTAGCCTGCCGGCCCGCGCGTTGCAGGGCAACGACAACTGCCACGACCCTTCCAGCATTGTGAAGGACGGCAGCAAGTACTGGATTTTCACTACCGGTACCGGTATTTACGGCATGTACTCCACTGATCTGGTGACGTGGCAGTCGGGTAGCCGGCCGGTATTCACCAGCACCCAATACCCCAGTTGGATCAAGAGCAAAGTGCCCGGCTTTTCTGGCGACTTCTGGGCCCCAGAGTGCGTGTACCGCAACGGCAAGTTCTACCTATACTACTCGGTTTCGACCTTCGGCTCCAACACTTCTACCATTGGGCTGGCTACCAACGTCACGCTGGACCCGGCCAGTCCCAACTACCAGTGGGTGGATCAGGGTGAAGTGGTGTCCAGCGGCTCCGGCAGCGCCATCAACGCCATCGACCCGGCCATTACCGCCGATGCCAGCGGCGGGCTGTGGATGAGCTACGGCTCGTTCTTCAAAGGCATCGGGCTGATTAAGCTGGATGGCAGCACCGGCAAACGCTCCGGTACCAGCTTCTACTGGCTGGCCGGCAACGTGGCCGCCGACAACGTGACGCGCAACAACAGCGGGAGCGAGGCGCCCTACATCGTACGCAACGGCGGCTACTACTATCTGTTCATCAACAAAGGCGCCTGCTGCCAGGGCGCCAACAGCACCTACTACATTCAGGTGGGCCGCTCCACCAGCATCACCGGGCCGTACCTGGACAAGAACGGCGTGGACCTGAACAGGAATGGCGGCACCACCCTCATTGCCACCAGCGGCAACTATGTGGGGCCGGGCCACGTGGGCCTGTTCCAGGAGGGCGGGGCCAACTACCTCACCCACCACTACTACGATAGCAGCCAGAACGGCCGGGCCCGCCTGAGCGTGGGCAACATGGGCTGGGACGCCGCCGCCTGGCCCTTCATCACCCGCGACTGGGTGGCCGCCGGCCGCTACACCCTCACCAACCAGAGCACCGGCAAAGTGTGGGATGCCTGGGGCTGCACCGGGGCTCAGGGCCAGATCATTGCCCAGGGCACCCCCGCCGGCCTCAACTGCCAGCAGTGGAACCTCACGCCCGTGGGCAACGGCGAGTACAAAATCACCTCTACGGTAGGGGCCGGGCTGGCCGCCGATGTGGTGAACAACAGCCCCAACAACGGGGCCGGGCTCAACCTGTACCCCTACAGCGGGGCGGCCAATCAGCGCTTTAAGATTGAGCGAGCCAGTGGCGGCACCTACGTGCTGGCCTCGGTGAACGGCAACCGCGTAGTAGAAGTGCCGGCCTGTTCCGCCACCGCCGGCGTGCAGCTCGCCCTGTATGATTACCTCGGCAACAACTGCCAGAAATGGGCCATTGCGCCCGCTCCGGCCGCCCGTGTGCTGGCGTCGGCGGCTTCGGCTCCGGCCGCGCAGTCCAGCGTGTACCCTAACCCGAGTGAGCGGGGCCGCTTCACGGTGTCGCTCGACGCCGGGCTGGCAGCCGGCCCGGTGACGGTAACCCTGACCGATATGCAGGGCCGGCCGGTGTTCATCCGCCGCAGCGCGGGCCAGGGTACGGTGCCGGTGAAGGCCGACGTGCCGGCCGGCCTGTACCTGCTGCAGGTCAGCGGCGCGCAGGGTACTACCACCCAGAAAGTGGTGGTGCATTGAGACTGACCACTATCTGACCTTACTGCTGGGCGGCGCGCGGACCCCAACGGCGGCCCGCGCGCTGCCCAGCACCCTGGAACTTATTCCTATGATCCAGAATCCCTTTGCGCGCTTCCTGACCGGGTTTGTGGTAGCGGCGGCGGCCGCAGTCCTGCCCGTGGCCGCCCAGCAAGCCGCGTCTAAACCTGATTTCCACCAGTGGGCTGCCACGCCGCCCATGGGCTGGAACAGCTGGGACTGTTACGGCCCCACCGTAACCGAAGCCGAGGTGAAAGCCAACGCCGACTATATGGCCCGTAACCTGAAAAGCAGCGGCTGGGAGTACGTAGTGGTAGATATCCGCTGGTACGTGGGCAACGACACGGCCCACGGCTACAACGAGAAGGACCCCGCCTGGAACATTGATGCGTACGGCCGCTTCGTGCCCGCGCCCAACCGGTTTCCCTCGGCGGCCGGCGGCCAGGGCTTCAAGCCGCTGGCTGATTACCTGCACGTCCGGGGCCTGAAGTTTGGCATTCACATCATGCGCGGGGTGCCGGTGGTAGCGGTGCAGCGCCGGCTGCCCATCCTCGGCAGTAAGGCCACGGCCGCCGATATCTACTCCAAAGAAGGGCAGGCTGGCTGGCTGCGCGACATGTACACGGTGGTAGCCGGCCGGCCGGGGGCCCAGGAGTACTACAACTCCCTGTTCCAGCTCTACGCCAGCTGGGGCGTCGATTTTGTGAAGGTCGATGACCTTTCTTCACCCTACCACAAGCCGGAAGTGGAGATGATTCGGCGGGCCATTGACCGCTCGGGCCGCCGCATTGTGCTCAGCACCTCGCCTGGCGAAACGCCTGTTGCCGAGGCCCGGCACGTAGCGGCCCACGCCAACATGTGGCGCACCGTGGGCGACTTCTGGGACTCCTGGGAGCAGCTCAAGGAGCATTTCGAGGTGTGCAACCGCTGGGCCCCATACATTGGGGTGGGGGCGTTTCCGGATGCCGATATGCTGCCGCTGGGTCGCCTGGGCATCCGGGCTGAGCGGGGCGACGACCGGATGACCCGCTTCACCCGCGACGAGCAGTACACCCTCATGAGCCTGTGGAGCATCTTCCGCTCCCCGCTCATGTTCGGCGGCGACCTGCCCAGCAACGACGCGTTTACCCTGAGTCTGCTCACCAACAAGGACGTGCTGGCCGTGAACCAGCGCAGCACCCACAACCGCCAGCTGTTCCGCGAGCATAACCTGATTGCCTGGACCGCCGACGACCCCGCCACCGGCGACAAGTTCCTGGCCCTGTTCAACGCCCAGGACCAGGAGCTGGCCCCCGCCAGTGAAGCCGCCTGGGCCAGCTCTATCATCACCCGCCAGACGCCCGGCCAGAGTCAGCCCGTAGATGTGGATATTAGCGGGGCCACCACGCTCTACCTCAACGTGCGCGACGGGGGCGACGACATTGCCTGGGACCACGCCGACTGGCTTCGCCCCACGCTCAGCAACGGCACCCAAACCGTGCCGCTGAGTACCCTGCCCTGGAAAACGGCCACGGCCGGCTGGGGCCAGGTTACGGCTGGTAAAAGCGTATCGGGGGCAGACTTGCAGGTAGGAGGGCAGCGCTCCGACGACGGTATCGGCACCCATTCCAACTCCATGATTACCTACGCGCTGCCTGCTGGCTTCACCCGCTTCCGGGCCACGGCCGGGCTGGATGCCGCCGGAGCCGCTCAGAATACCGGCGGCACGCTGCAGTTTCTGGTGTTCACCCAAAACCCGTTCCGCCCCATGCCCGCCGACTCAGTGCGGATTCCGGTGACGCTGGCGCAGCTGGGCCTGCGCGGCCCCTGCACCGTGCGCGACCTGTGGACTGGTCAAACCACCAGCGGCGTGGCGGGGGAGTTTGCACCCTACGTGCGCCGGCATGGAGCCCGGCTGTACCGCATTTCAACTGCCCGAAAGTAATGCGCCTTAGCAGCTCGCAGCCCGCTGAGGTTGTGTGAAAGGTGTTAGTCAGGCGTCATTGCTCAGCGGCGAGACGCAGAGTGTTGCGTCACTATATCGTTCCTGATTTTCCTCTGTTGTATGAACCGCATTTTTCCTTCCCTGACGCTGCTCGGCCTGCTTAGCACTCCGGCTGCCGCGCAAACCGTTAAGCACTCCGACTACCCGATTCAGGCGGTTTCCTTTACGAAAGTGAAGCTGGCCGACAGCTTCTGGCTGCCCCGGCTCAAGACCAACACCGACGTCACCATCCCGGCCTCGTTTCAGCGCTGCGAGGCCACGAACCGGGTCAAGAACTTCGAAATGGCTGCCGCCCGCCAGGGTAAGTTTGCCACCATCTTCCCCTTCGATGATACCGACATCTACAAGACCATCGAAGGCGCTTCGTACTCGCTCAAGCTGTATCCCGATGAAAAGCTGGACGAGTATATGGGCCTGCTGATCAAGAAAGTGGCCGCTGCCCAGGAGCCCGACGGCTACCTGTACACGGCCCGCACGATTGATCCGGCCCACCCCCACGAGTGGGCCGGGCCGGAGCGGTGGGTGAAGGAGCGGGAGCTAAGCCACGAGCTGTATAACGCGGGCCACCTGTACGAGGCGGCCGCAGCGCACTATGAGGCTACCGGCAAGAAAAACCTGCTCAACATTGCCCTGAAAAACGCTGATCTGGTGTGTGCCACTTTCGGCCCGGGTAAGCGGGCCGTGGCCCCGGGCCACGAAATCGTGGAAATGGGCCTGGTGAAGCTCTACCGCGTAACCGGCAAACCCGAATACCTGAGCACCGCTAAGTTCTTTCTCGACCAGCGCGGCCAGTACAAGGGCTACGACCCCAAGAGCCCCGATGCCTGGCGCAACGGCTCTTACTGGCAGGACCACAAGCCTGTCATCGACCAGCAGGAGGCCGAGGGTCACGCCGTGCGCGCCGAATACCTGTACTCGGCCATGGCCGATGTAGCCGCCCTTACCGGCGACAAACGGCTGCTTGCCGCCGTGGACAGCATCTGGCAGAACATGGTGACCCGCAAGCTCTACGTGACGGGCGGTACCGGCGCGGTGCCCGGGGGCGAAAGGTTCGGGGGCAACTACGAGCTGCCCAACACCACGGCCTACAACGAAACCTGCGCCTCGGTGGCCAACGTGTACTGGAACCAGCGCATGTTCCAGCTCCACGGCGAGGCCAAATACGTGGACATTCTGGAGAAAGTGCTCTACAACGGCCTGATTTCGGGAGTGGGGCTGGATGGTAAGTCGTTCTTCTACAGCAACGCCATGCAGGTCCGCAACAGCGCCAGCTTCCCCCAGACCGAGCCCCAGCGCGCCGGCTGGTTCGACTGCTCCTGCTGCCCCACCAACCTGGCCCGCCTCATGCCCTCCCTGCCCGGCTACGTGTACGCCCAGAACGGCCGCGACGTATACGCCAACCTGTTTATCAGCGGCACCACCGATTTGAAGGTGAACAGCCAGCTCGTGCGCATCGTGCAGCAAAATAACTACCCCTGGCAGGGCGACCTGAAGTTTACCCTCAGTCCCGCCGCCGCTACCGATTTCAACCTGCTGGTGCGCCTGCCCGGCTGGGCCCGCAACGAGGCCATGCCTTCCGATTTGTACCGCTTCGCCACGCCTTCAGCTGAGAAAATCAGCATCACCATCAACGGCAAGCCCACGGCCTACACCACCCGCAGCGGCTACGCGGTGCTGGCCCGCAAGTGGCGCAAAAACGACGTGGTGGAAGTGAAGCTGCCCATGGAAGTGCGCCAGGTGGTGGCCAACCCCCACGTGCAGGACGACCTGGGCAAAGTGGCCCTGCAGCGCGGCCCCATCGTGTACTGCGCCGAGTGGACCGACAACAACGGCCGCGCCGGCAACCTCATCGTGCCCGCCGCCACCACGTTCACCACCCGCTACCAGCCCGAGCTGCTCAATGGCATCATGCAACTGCAGGCCACCGTGCCCGCCGTGCAGCTGGACGCCGCCAACACCAGCATCAGCACCACCCGCCAGACCCTCACGGCCATTCCCTACTACGCCTGGGCTAACCGCGGCAAGGGCGAAATGACCGTCTGGTTTCCCCAACAGCTCACTGATATAGAGTTGATTTCCCGCCAGCCCAAAGAGGCGACGGTAGGGAAGTAGTAGCTTACACAGGAAGTCGAGAGACAAAAAAGAACGTCATGCTGAGCTTGCCGAAGCATCTCTACCGCAATGGTAACCACAGAAGTTAGCCAGAGGTAGAGATGCTTCGGCAAGCTCAACATGACGTTCTTTCTTTTCGCGCTACTATCCGTTGCTACACCAAACCCCGCACAAACGCGTCGGTGTAATCGGGGGAGAAGTGGAGGACGTTGGGCATGTGAGCGAATTCCGCCGGCTCGTGGGTGGTGGTGAGGATAACGGCCCGCATGCCGGCGTTGAGGGCGGCCTCGGCTCCTTTGGGTACGTCCTCAAACACGAGGCAGTCGGCGGGGGCCACGCCGAGCTGGGAGGCGGCTTTCAGGAAGGTTTCGGGGTGGGGCTTGCTGATGGTCACGTCGTCGGCCGAAACGATGGCCGCGAAATAGTGCCGGATATTCAGCGTATCGAGCACGAAATCAATGTTGAACGGAATGGCCGCCGAGCCGATGGCCATCGGGATGCCCTGCTGGTGGGCCCGCGCCAGAAACTCCGGCAGCCCCGGCAGCAGCCGCAGGTGCGGGCGGTACGTCTCCTGGTAGCGCTTCTCTTTTTCCACGGCCAGACGCGTCATTTCCTCTTCCGTGAACCGGTCGGGGCCGAACATGCGCACCAGTACTTCCTGGTTTTTACCGTACATCTGGTGCTTCACCTGCTCGCGGGTGAACTGCCCGCCCAGGTCCTCGTTCAGCAGCTGCTGCCAGGCCTGGGTATGGTAGTCCATGTCGTGAATCATGGTGCCGTTGAGGTCGAAAATAAATGCTTTCATGCAGGCAGAAATAAGCCGTCGGGCCAGCAGTGGCCGACGGCGTAAAGGTAGGAGGTAAAAAAAGCGGGGAGCCAGCTGCTGGCTCCCCGCCGGGGTTTCGGGCTAGTTGGAAGCAGCCGGACTTTCGGCCAGGGCTTCCTGTCGTTTCTGTTCCAGCACCGCCAGCAGCTTGCCGAAAGGCTCGGTGAATTTCTGCTCGCCTTCCTGCTCCAGTTGGTCGGTCAGGGCTTCCAGGTCGAGGCCGAGTTGAGGCAGACTGCCCAGCACGTCCACGGTCACCGCATCGGCGAGGCGGTTGCCGGGCTGACCGCCGGTGCGGTACAAATCCAGGGTTTCCACCGGGATGGTGTTCACCGTGTTCGGGCCAATAAGCGCCTCCACGTACTTGAGGTTGTCGTACTTGGGGTTCTTGTTGCCGGTGCTGGCCCAGAGCAGCCGTTGCGGCTGTGCGCCCTGCGCCTGCAAGGCCGCCCAGCGCGGTCCGGCAAACAGCTCCTGGTACACCGTGTAGGCCTGCTTAGCACTGGCAATGGCCACCTGCCCCACCAGACTTTCGGCCAGCGGGCCCTGTACACCGCTGGCGGCCGCCAGTTGTTCCAGCTGCGGATCAAGGAGCACATCAATGCGCGAGAGGAAGAAGCTGGCTACTGAATCCAGCCGCTGCACCGAGCCACCGGCCCGCACCCGGTCTTCCAGGCCGGCCAGGTAGGCTTCGGCCACCAAACGGTAGCGCTCCACGCTGAAAATCAGCGTTACGTTTACGTTCACGCCGGCCGCAATCAGCTGGCGAATAGCTGGCAGCCCGGCTCGGGTGGCGGGTACTTTGATCATCACGTTCGGGCGGTTTACTTCTTTCCAGAAATGCAGGCCCTCGGCCACCGTACCCTCGGTGTCGTGAATCAGGTTGGGTGAAACTTCTAAGCTCACGTACCCGTCGCCGCCGTTTTCGGGGTGGTCGTAGAGTGGGCGGAGCAGGTCACAGGCAGCCTGCACATCGGCCACGGCCAGTCGGGCGTAAATCTCCTCGGCCGACAAGCCCTCCTGGGCAAAGCGGCGGACATCATCGGCATAATCATCGGAGCCGGCAATGGCTTTTTCGAAAATGGCCGGGTTGGACGTCACGCCCCGCACGCCGTCCTCATCAAGCAGGCGCTGCAGCTCGCCGTTCTGCAGGATATTGCGGCGAATGTAATCGAGCCAGATGCTCTGGCCGAAGCTATGAATGGCAACTAATGGGTTCATGGGAAGGGGATGATTGAGTGAATCATCTGTCATCCTGAGCTTGCGAAGGATCTTATCAGGCAGGAACGTTATGTGTGTATACAACTCGTTCGAGTGTAGTAAGATCCTTCGCAAGCTCAGGATGACAGACGGAGCACGGCAGTTACTTACGGACTACGACAGAATTTCCTTGGGTTCCGTTTCCTCGGGCTGGCCGGCCAGTACCCAGCGGGCCTGTTTCACCACATTCTCCACCGAGAAGCCGAACAGCTCCATCACCGCCTCGCCCGGGCCCGATTCGCCGAAGCGGTTCATGGCAATGACGGTGCCTTCGTCGGTGGCGTACTTGTGCCAGCCCAGCGGCGATCCGGCCTCAATGGCCACGCGCTTGCGCACGGCGGGCGGTAGCACCTGCTGTTGGTAGGCCTTGGGCTGCTGCTCAAACAGCTCCCAACTGGGCATGCTCACCACCCGGGTCGCCACGCCCTGCTGCTGCAGCGCCTCTTGGGCCTGCAGCGCCAGCGAAACTTCCGAGCCAGTGGCAATGAGAATCAACTCCGGCTGGCCACCTTCGGCTTCGCGCAGGATGTAGGCACCCTTGGCCACACCCTCCCGGGCCGAGTTGAACTGGCTCTGGTCGAGCACCGGCAGCTTCTGGCGGGAGAGGATGAGCACCACCGGACTCTTGGGCTTGGTGAGGGCCACGCGCCAGGCTTCCACGGTTTCGTTGGCGTCGGCGGGGCGCAGCACGATGATGTTGGGGATGGTGCGCAGGGCCGCTACCTGCTCCACCGGCTGGTGCGTTGGGCCGTCCTCACCCAGGCCGATGCTGTCGTGGGTGAAGACGAAGGTGGCGCTGGATTCGGCCAAGGCCGTGAGGCGGATGGCCCCGCGCATGTAGTCGGAGAAGGTGAGGAAGGTGCCGCCGTAGGGCCGCACGCCGCCGTGGTGGGCCATGCCGTTCATGGCACCGCCCATGGCGTGCTCGCGCACCCCAAACCACACGTTGCTGTGCTCGTAGCTACCCGGCTGGAAACTCACGGCTTCGCTGGTGGGCATTTCGTTGGAGCTGGCCAAATCGGCCGAACCGCCAAACAGGTAAGGTACGCTCTTTTTCAGTGCGTTCAGAGCCTTGCCGGAAGCCTGGCGGGTAGCCAGCGCGCCATCGGCGGCGGTGAAAACGGGCAGCGAGGCGTCCCAGTTTGCGGGTAATTCTCCCGCAAACGAAGCCCGGAACAGTTCCCACTCTGTGCTGAACTCCTGCTGGTACGCCTCTGTTTGCCGTTCCCATTGGGCCTGCAATTCCGCGCCGCGCTGGCCCGCTTCGGCCAAGTGGGTGCGTACTTCCTCGGGCACCACAAACGTGGCCTCGGGGTCGAAGCCAAAGAACTCCTTGGCTTTCTTCAGATTATCAGGGCCCAGCGGGGAGCCGTGCACCTTGCTGGTGCCTTCCTGCGGGCTGCCGTAGCCGATGATGGTTTTCACCGAAATCAGGGACGGCCGGTCGGTTTCCTGCTGGGCCGCCCGGATGGCGGCCTCAATGGCGTCGAGGTCGTTGCCGTCCGTCACGCGCTGGGTGTGCCAGCCGTAGGCCTCGAAGCGGGCCAGCGCATCCTCAGTGTAGGAGAGGTTGGTGGGCCCGTCGAGGCAGATGTCGTTGTCATCGTAGAGGTAGATGAGCTTGCCCAGCTTGAGGTGGCCGGCTAGGGAGGCTGACTCGGCGGCAATGCCTTCCATCAGGTCCCCATCACTCACAATGGCGTAGGTGAAATGATCCTGCAGCACGTGGCCGGGCTTATTATAGACGGCCGCCAGATGGGCTTCGGCCATAGCCATGCCCACGCCGTTAGCAAAGCCCTGGCCCAGCGGCCCGGTGGTAACCTCCACGCCCGGCGTCATATTCGATTCGGGGTGGCCAGGCGTGCGGGAGTGCAGCTGCCGGAACGCCTTCAGATCATCCAAGGACAAATCGTAGCCGTAGAGGTGCAGCAGGCTGTATAGCAGTGCCGAGCCGTGGCCCGCCGACAGCACAAACCGGTCCCGGTTGGGCCACTTGGGGTCCTGGGGGTTGAAGCGCAGAATCCGGGAAAACAGCACGTAGGCCATGGGGGCCGCGCCCAAGGGCAGGCCGGGGTGGCCGGAGTTGGCGGCCTGCACCATATCCACCGACAGCAGGCGAATGGTGTTGACGCTTTGTTGGGCAAGGTCGGCGGAAGAAGTAAGCGGCTTGGTCACGGCAGAGGAAAAAGGATGGGAAACAACAACGAAGCTACGGCGAATAAAAGCCGGCAAATGGCTCAGCGAGTGGCGAATCAGCAGAAAAAAGACCGGTAACGATACCGTAATCGGTGCCGGTAGCTCGAAGCCAGACGGCAAGCCGAAAAGATGTAATCCATATCGATGCTACACAAACGATTGTGCAATTAAGCCCACAAAAGTTGCTACGGCCGCACTACCGGCCAGCCGGTCGCGTCCCAGGTCAGGGGCTCGATGCGCAGCTTGGGCCGGCCTTTATCGGCGGCATCGTAGCCGTGAAACACGAGGTAATCGGTGTTATCGAAGGTGTATACCGAGTTGTGGCCCAACCCGAACCAATTCTGGTCGCCGGCCAGCACCTGAGTGCCGCCGCCCTGCTCCAGCGGTTTGCCGGCCTGGTCGAGGTAAGGGCCGGTGAGGATTTTGGAGCGGCCCACCATGATCTTATAGGTGCTCTGAGGGCCCCGACAGCAATAGTCGAACGAGGTAAACAGGTAGTAGTAGCCGTTTTTGCGGAAAATGAACGGCGCTTCAATGGCGCCGTCGCCGGGCAGGGAGTCGTTGAGCTGCGGATTGCGGGGTCGGCGGGCCAAAGTGAGCCACTGCTCCGGCTGGGCCGGTCCGGTGAGGTCGGGGCGGAACTGCACCAGCTTGATGCCTTCCCAGAACGAGCCGAACGACAGCCAGGGCCGGCCGGCCTCGTCGCGGATCAGGTTGGGGTCAATGGCGTTCCACATATCGCGCCCCGGCACCGACTGCAGCACCCGGCCGTGGTCGATCCAGCGGAAATCTTTGGAGGCAGGATCGAGGGTTTTGTTGGTGACCAGGCCAATAGCCGAGGTGTTTTTTCCAAAGGCCGAAACAGAATAAAACAGCGCGTATTCGCCATTATGAAAGGAAATATCGGGGGCCCAGATATGCCCCTTGAAGCCCGGAATAGCCCGCACGGCCCAGGCCGGCGCGGTAGCAAACACGGGCTTCTCCGGCTGCCAGTTCTTCCGGTCTTTCGACGACCATACCGCAATGCCGTTGCCGGTACAGAACATGTAGTACGTGCCGTTTTGCTGGGCCAGCACCGGGTCATGGGCCGGAATCAGCTTCGGGGCAGTTTGCGCCTGCGCGGGCAAACGGGCCAGAAGGAGCAGTAGATAGCAAAGAAGCAGTTTACCGGTATGGAAAGACATTGTTGATTGAGTTAACGCAGGAGACAGGATTGGGCTGGGCACAACGACATGAGCCCGCAGTTGCTACTTAGCCGCCTGCACGCTTTCCGTGGTCATCTGCACCCGCTTGATGGTACCGTCTTTGTTGTAGTACAGGTAGTCCACGCAGACGGAGCGGCGGAAGCTGCCGCCGTCGGTGGGGATGCTGCCGTTGTGGTAGATGAAGTAGGAGCGGCCTTTGAAGTCGATGATGGCCTGGTGGTTGGTGTTGGAGTTGCCGGCCACCTCGTTCAGCAGTCCTTTAAACTCCCAAGGGCCTTCAATACTGCGGCTCATAGCGTAGGCCAGCTTTTCGGGAAACTGGTAGGCGTAGCTGAGGTAGTACCAGCCGTTGTGCTGGTGGACCCAGGGCGCCTCCGTGAAGCCGGGCAGGTTGCTGACTTTGTTAATCGGGCCATCCAGCTCCGTCATATTGGGCTTGAGTTTGGCCCAGTAACAGTTGGTGTTGCCCCAGTACAGGTAGGCCTGGCCCTTATCGTCGATGAAAACCGTGGGGTCAATATCATCCCAGCTGATTTTGCTCTCGGTCATGTTGTTGGTAATCAGGGCCGAGCCGCGGGCATCCTTGAACGGCCCCGTGGGGCTGTCCGACACGGCTACGCCGATGCTTTTGCCCGGAATGGAGCCGTGTTCCACGGCCGCGTACCAGTAAAACTTGCCGCCCCGCTCAATTACCTGCGAGGCCCATGCATCATCCTTGGCCCAGGCAAAGGCCTTCACATTCAGGGGCGAAGGGTGCTCTTTCCAGTGCACCATATCCTGAGAAGAATAGCAGAGCCATTCGTGCATCACGTAGCGCTGCTCGGGGGCAGGAGCCTCGTCGTGGCCCGCATAGAGGTACACGGTGCCCTTGTGTACCAGGGCGGCGGGGTCGGCGGTGTACTTGTCTTTGATGATAGGGTTGCCGGCCACTGGTACCGGAGCCGCCTGGCCCAGTACCAGCGTGGGAGCAGTCAGCAGCAAACCAGCCAACCACCCAATAAGCGGAGCGTTTTTCATAGTTCTATCTGCCGCTTAGCGTTTGCCGGGAATCCGCAGCACCGTGAAGGAGTTCGGGGCCAAGGTGTAGGTTACGTTCGGGGAGGATACCTTGAACGGCTCCTCCTTGGGGGCCACGTTCTGAGGCTGTTCCAGGCTGTTCACAGCGTTCAGGTCGGCACTGGCCAGTACGGTAGCACGGCCGGCTTTGCCCAGCTTCTTCACGCCTTGCAGGGCAATGGTTACGGGCCGGGCCTGGGGCGAGTAATTCACCAGCTTCACGATGATTTCGCCGGTTTTGTCGTCGGCGGTGGCGCTGCTGAACAGGTTGTCCTGGCCGTTTTTGGCCCCGGCGGCGCGCTGCACGGGTAGCATGGTGGTGCCGGGGTTGGTGGAGTACATTTTCTGCACGTAGTAGTTGGGCGTGCCGTAGGCCTTCAGGTTGTCGAACCAAATCATGTCCGGCGTCCACTGCCAGGCGTCCACGTGGGCGAACAGCGGGGCGTAGGAGGCCATAATTACCTTGTCGGCGTTGCGCTCCAAACCGGTCATGAAGGCCGCTTCCGAAATGGCGCAGTCCCAGCTGTTCTTGTTGTCGGGGCTGCCGATGGCCACGCTCTGGGCCGCGTACTCCCCGGCGAAGATTTTGGTGCCGGTGGTGGGGTAGTTGTCGTAGCGGCCCACGTTCTGGCGAAACCACTCGGGCTTGGCATAGTAATGCTCGTCAATTACCTCGGCCTTCAGCTCCCGCAGGCGCTGGGTGGCTTTGTCGAACAGCTCTCCATCGGGGCTCGGCCCGGCGCTGGATACGATGTTCATATTCGGATACTTCGCTTTCACGGCCTTCATGAACGGCTCGTAGCGCTCCAGATACTGCGGGCCCCACTGCTCGTTGCCGATGCCGATGTACTTCAGGTTGAACGGCGCGGCGTGGCCCATAGCCACGCGCTTGGCGCCCCAAGGGCTGCTGGCCGGCCCATTGGCAAACTCAATCAAATCCAGCGCGTCTTGAATAAAGGTTTCCAGCGTGGGGTCGTCGTCCTCGTGGTTGTGGGGCGAGCCGGCATTGGGGCCAGCCGCAGCGGTGCCGCCAATCGGGGCCATTTCGGCCGAGTTGAACTGGCAGGCCATGCCCACGTTCAGAATCGGCACCGGCTCGGCCCCGATGTCCTCGGAAAGCTGGAAATACTCAAAGAAGCCCAGCCCGAACGACTGGTAGTAATCGGGGGTGGAGCGGTGCTTGAACTCCATGTTCCAGCGGTTCACCAGCGGCACCCGGGAGGCCACGTCGCCGATAGTTTCCTTCCACTGGTACCGCTCCGTAAGGTTGCGACCCTCCACGATGCAGCCGCCAGGGAAGCGCAGGAAACCGGGGTTCATGTCCTTCAGCAGCTGCACCAAATCCGTACGCAGGCCGTTTTCGCGGTTCTTATACGTGTCTTTGGGAAACAGCGAAACCACGTCCAGATCCAGCGTGCCGGTGCCTTCCAGCGTCAGCTTCAGGCGCGCCTTCTCGGCCGTACCCGCCGATTTCAGCACCACGCTGTATTTCTTCCACTCTGTGGTGAGGCCGGTAATGCGGGTATGGGCCAACGCTTTGCCCGAGGGGCCGGCTTCGGGGCCGGCTCCAGGGCCGCCTTCTTCCAGCGTCACGTTCAGGCCGCTCACGCCGCCCGCGCCCTTGCGCAGGTACACCGAAAACGTGTACTCGCCGCCCTGTTTCACGCCCATGCCCCGGAAGCCTTCGTTGATAAAACCGGCATCGGGACTGGCCGTGGTGGCCGTCATGCGCAGGAAGTGGTTATTGGTGGCACTGATGGGCTGCTGGCTGGAGACGGTGTAGGTCGACAGCGCCGCCGCGCCCCGGATGCCGCGCCAGCCCAGTAGGTGCTCATCCAACTCAAACGACTTGTTCTTGACTAGCTCGGGGTACAGCCCGCCGTCGGCGGCGAAGTTGATATCCTCGAAAAACAGGCCATACATTGTTTTGGCTATGGGCGCGCCGGGCTTATTCACCTGCACCGTGAGGGTGGTGGGGGCCGTTTGGGCCAGGGTCGGCAGGCCGGTTAGTAAGGAGCCACTCAGGCCCAAACAGGCAGCAAGCGGATAAGTGCGGGCGGGCAGGAAATTCAGCATGGGAGTTGGGAAATAGACGGAGTATAGAGCAAAACCCGGGACCAGCGCCCGGACCACAGGCCGGCGTTGACGGAGCCCAATATTAATAACTTATTTGCACAAACGATTGTGTAATCTAACACTATTTCTGCTTTTCTTGTGATACTGCTCTAAAAAGGAGCAGGGGTGCCTGTTCTGTCTTCCCATATACTTCCCGTACTTTGTAAGCCGGATACTCCTGAAAAAGTGTTTTTAAGGCTTCAATAGCTATATCTTCTTCTTCCCTATGACGAGTTGCCGTGCAATACATAGTCTTATTTGGCTACCTCCCCAATACCCACAGGAAGGATGTGTAGCCTTATTGATTTATCTGGGTTAATCCTACCTTTACACAAAGCATTGTGTAACGCTTTTCTACATGGCCCCTCGTAAGAAGTCCGAAACCCCGCCCGCCCCCAATACTCCCGTTTCCATGGCCGACCTGGCCCGGGAGCTGGGCGTGTCCATGACCACCATTTCCCGGGCCTTGAGCGACCATTACAGCATCGGGCCGGAGATGAAGTCGAAGGTGCTGAAACTGGCCAAGAAATATAACTATCAGCCCAACCGGTTGGCCTCGGCGCTGCGCAAAGGAAAGAGCAAGCTGCTGGGCATTATCGTGCCCTACATCGAAGGCCGGTTTTTTCCTTCGGTGGTGCATGGCATCGAGACGGCCGCCAGCAAGGCCGGCTACAACGTCATTATCTGCCAGTCGAACGAGGATGCGGCCCAGGAGCGGCGCAACGTGGAAGCGCTGCTCAGCGCGCAGGTGGCCGGTATTATGGTGTCGTTGTCGCGCACCACCACCAGCTACCAGCACTTCGATAAGGTGCAGAGCCGGGGCCTGCCGCTGGTGTTCTTCGACCGGAGCGTGGAGGGCGAAAACGTGAATGCCGTGGTGCTTAACGACCAGGAAGGCGCGCTGATTTCCACCCGCCATTTGCTGCAGCAGGGGTGCCGCCGCATTGCCCACTTAGCCGGCCCGCAACACCTGAATATCTACAAAAACCGCCGCCAGGGCTACCTCGACGCGCTGCGCGAAGCCGGCCTGCCCGTGGAGGAGGAGCTGATAGTCTACACCGACATGACCCAGGACGAGGGCGCGGCGGCCATGCGCCGCTGGCTGGCCCTGCCTAACCCGCCCGACGGCATCTTCTCGGGCGGCGACTATTGCGCCCTGGGGGCTATGCAGGAAGCGGCCCGCCAGGGCGTGCGCGTGCCCGACGACGTGGCCATTACCGGCTTCAGCAACGAGGCCTTCACCGTCATCACCGAGCCTACCATTACCACCATCGACCAGCGGTGCGAGGAAATGGGCCAGGCCACCGTGCGCTTGTTGCTGGAGCTGATTGAGGCCAGCGGCACCACCTTCACGCCCCGCCAGATTGTGCTGCGGCCGGAGCTGCTGATCCGCGACTCCTCACTGCGGGAGGCACGCAAAACGACCGGCCGCCGCGCCGCCAAAGCGGCCGTCCGGTAGCATGTCCGCACAGTACCTGCTCTTTGTGGATACTGAAACCACGGGCCTGCCGGCCCGCTGGCACCGGCCGTACGCCGAGGAGTGGGAGTGGCCCAGTATTGCGCAGCTGGCCTGGGAAATCTACGCGCCGGATGGTACGCTGGTAAAGGCCGAGCAGGCGTATCTGCAGGTGCCCACCAACCGCCTCACGGCCGAATCGGAAGCTATTCACGGGCTCACGGCGGAGCTGCTGGCGGTGCAGGGCCAGGAGCCAGCGGCGGTGCTGCAACGGCTGCTGGCCGACTTGGCGCAGTACCGGCCCCGGGTAATCGGGCATTTTCTGCGGCTTGATTTCCATGTGCTGGGAGCCGCGCTGTTGCGGGCCGGGCTGCCCAACCCGCTGCCCGGGCTACCCCAGTTCTGCACTATGCAGGCCAGTCCCGCCGCCCGCCCGCAGGGCCCGAAGCGGCCGTTGCGGTTGCACGAGCTGTACGAGCTGCTGTTCCACGAGCCCATGACCCGCCTGCACGACGCGGCCGTGGACGCGGCAGCCACCGCCCGCTGCTTTTTTGAGCTGCGCCGCCTCGGGATTATTTCGACCGAAGTGCTCAATGGCCAGCCCCCGCTTCTGCCGCCCGATGGCCGCTCGCCGCGCCGGTTTCCCTGGCCCTGGCTGCTGACGACGGGTTTTCTCCTCGTGCTATATCTTTTTGCTCATGGATAATCGACTGGCTTTTCTGCGGACGGTGGCCCCGTTCAATCTGCTGCCCGAAGAGGTGGTGCGGGGCGTGGTGGGGCTGCTGGAAGAGGTGCAGTACAGCAGCGAAAAGCTGCTCTACCAGCAGGATGCGTCCAAGCTGCGCAGCCTCGATATCATTGCGGAGGGCGCCTACGACACGTTTTTCTACGACAGCGACCAGCACAAGCGCCTGCCCGAAACCTACGGCCCGGGCACCTGCTACGGCGGCATGTCGATTCTGCTCAACAAGAAACGCTCCTTGCGTACGGTGGCCGTGCGCAAGGGCACCCGCGTGCTCCAACTGCCCCGCCGCGACTTCCGGGCCCTGTGCCTGGCCTACGAGCCGTTTTTCCACTACTTCACCGCCCGCTACGGGGAGCGGATGCTCGATGAGGAGTACGCGCACTTCGTGAAGCCTGCCGCCCCGCCCGAGCAGAACTACCTGGTGGCCGATCAGCTGTTTTCGCGCCGCATCAGCACCCTGGAAGTGCGCCAGCTGGTGACGTGCCCCGGCGAACTGCCCATCTACGAGGCGGCCCAGCGGATGGCGGCGGCCAAAGTCAGCTGCCTGTTCGTGACGGATGCGCACGAGGCCATTACCGGCTACTGCACCGATATTACCCTGCGCGACTCGGTCATTGCCCGCCGCCTCGATGCCTCCCGGCCAGTGGCCGAGGTGACGGCCACGCCGCTGGTTAGCATTTCGGATGAGGCGTACGTGTACGAGGCCATTCTACGCATGTTCCAGACCAAAACCCGCTACCTGCTGGTGGAAAAGGCAGGCCGCTACGTGGGGTTTCTGAGCCGGAATAAGCTGCTGAGCGACCTGGCCCAGTCGCCGTTTATGTTCATTCAGGCCGTGAAGCTGGCCCAGAGCCCCCGGGAGCTGAAGCGGCGCTGGGAAATGGTGCCCGACATCGTGAACCAACTGCTGAGCCGGGGCGTGAAGGCCGACATCGTGAACCAGGTCATCAGTACCGTCGTCGATACCATTTCGCTGAAGGTGATTGAGCAGGTGCTGGCCGAGCAGGGCCCGGCCCCGGCCCGGTTCGTGTTTATGGTGCTGGGCAGCGAGGGCCGCAAGGAGCAGACGTTGGTCACGGATCAGGACAACGCCATCATCTACGAAGATAAGGCCAACGAGCACCGCGAGGAGGTGCGGGCCTGGTTTCTGCGCTTCGCCACCACGGTTTCCGATGAGCTGAACCACATTGGGCTGCACTTCTGCACGGGCGGCTTCATGGCCAAAAACCCCAAGTGGACGCACTCCCTCTCGCACTGGAAACGCAATTACCGCCAGTGGATGAGTGAGTCGAACCCGGAAACGGTGATGCAGATGGCCACCTTCTTCGACTGCCACTACCTGCACGGCGACGCGGCCCTGATGCAGGAGCTCTACGATTTTCTGCGCGAAGAGCTGACCCAGCCCCTTGACCGGTTTCTGTTCTACATGACGCGCAACGCGTTGCAGTACGAGCCGCCACTAACCTCGTTTCTGAGCCGGTTTCGCACCTTCGAGCAGGAAGGCCAGCGCGTATTCGATCTGAAAAAGGCCATGTCGCCCATCGTGGATCTGGTGCGGGTGTACGCGCTGCGGCACCAGGTTTTCGAAACCAATACCGGCCAGCGCCTGGCCCGCCTGCGCGAGCTGGGCGTGTTTAAGGAAAAGGAGTACCAGGAACTGTTGCAGGCCTACTACTACCTCATGGGGATGCGCCTGCAGAAACAGGCCCGCCAGCTCATCAACGACCGGGAAGCCCCCACCAATTACCTCGACCCCAGCACCCTGACTCAGGTGGAACAAGTCACGCTCAAGGAAATCTTCAAAGTAATCGGCGACTTCCAGCTCAAAATCAAGGTCAGCTTCACTAAGTCCTTGTAGCGGTGGCGTGGGCGGCGGCTCGGTTACCGGATGATGGTGACCGTACCGTGCTGCACCAGCCGCTTACCCTGCTGGTCGGTGGCCTCGAAGCGCCACACGTAAGCCCCAAGGGCGGGTGGCGCGGTGCCGGTGCGGCCGTCCCAGGTCTGGGTGCGGTTCGTAGCCTGGAACACCTGCTGACCGTTGCGGTCAATGACGGTGAAGCGGAAGTTATCCAGGTAGCGCCCCTTCAACTCCAGCACGTCGTTGAGGCCGTCGCCGTTGGGCGTGAAAGCCGTGGGCACGAATACCTTCACCTGCCGGGCCACCGAGGCCACGTTGGAGTAGCTGGGCGCTGATGCTGGCAGGCCGCCGCCAGTGGCTTCCACACGGTAGCGTACCACCTGCTGGTCCTGGGGCGGCTGCAAATCGAGGTAGGTGAGGCCGTTCACCGGCACGCGGCTCAGCTCGGTGTTCGTGGGCGAAAGGCTGATGACGCGGTAGCTAACAGCGGCCGTGGCGTTGGGGCCGCGCAAAGCCGTCCAGGTGAGGCGGATGGTGGTGCCTTCGTCGTTGGCAGCGCGGGCGTCCAGCAGGACGGGGCACACGGGCGCACTATCGGCCGAGCGGTTGCCGCAGGCATCCAGAAAGCGGGCGGCGTAGCACAGCGGGTCCGCGAGGTTGGGCGTTACCAGGGAGTCGCGCACGGCGCGGGCCGACGTGACACGCAGCTCCTGACCGTTGCGTAGGTAGGTGAGTTGTCCGCCGCTAGGGCTGCGCGGCACCACGGCCGTCAGCTCCACCTGATTGCGCAGGTTGAAGGAGGCCGTGAGAACCGGCGCGGCCGGGGCCGCGCCGGAGGTAGTCAGCACCGAAACTTCATTGGAAACTGAAGTGGTGGTGCCCATCGTAAGGCTCACGCGGTAGCGGTAAGTGGCGCCGCAGGTTACGGTCGTATCAAGGTACTGAGTAGCGCCGGGCGGGACGGGCAACTGCACGGTGGTGGTGCCCTCGGTGCGACTGAGGGTGTAAGCTCCGCTACTGCTGCTGGTCCAGCTTAGCAGGTTGCGGCCGTTCTGGGAAGCGCCCGTCAGGGCTACGGAACACAGAACAAACGAGGAAGAACTGGCTACTGATGGCTGGCACGCATCCTGCAGCAGCAACCGGTAGCAGCCCGACAGCGGAGCATTGTTCAGGGTAAAACTGGTGAGGTTGCTGGCAACCGGAGCCACCGTGCGGTAGCCGCCGGGAGCAGCGGCATCGGCCACTTGCAGGCTGTACTGGTACTCGGGCTGCAACGCGTTAAACTGAAACTCTACACTGCTGCCCTGCACCGTGAGGCTGCGCAACGTGGGCCGCTGCGACGGTGGCAGCGGCGTAAAGCTGCGCGTGGTGGTACCGGTGCAGATGCTGGTCTGGTTGTAGCGCCCGGTTACGCTCACGGTAAAGGGGCCATTGGCCGGGTACGTAACCGGCGTGTTGCGCGCAGCCGGCACCGGCGCTTCGTTACCCACCTGCACAAAGTACTGGTCATAATTGGTATCCGTGACGGTCACCTGTACGAAGCCGGGGGCGCAGTTGGTGAGGGTAAACGTCGGCTGAGGAGTACTTTTGACTTCGAAGTTACGGGAGAAAATAATGCCCTGACTACCACCCTGTGGCCCTTGGGTGTTCTGGGTGATAACCAAGACGCCGGGAGCTGTAGGGGTAAACGTGGTGATGGTATCCGTAAAGCCCGCACAGGCAATGGTGCTGGCCTGCCGGTAGTATATCTGGGCCGGGTCGAGGACTTTGCCGCTGCAGTCGCGCAGGCGCACTGCCCGGCCCACACACAGGTAAAACGGCAACTCCTGACCCGAAATGGCATCGTAGGCGCGAAAACAGGCCCCGGAGTTCGGAGTTGGTACGCACGGCCCCTGGGCCATCAGGGCCAGATTGGCGCATAAAAGAAGCAGAAAAAGAACCAGTCGTTTCACCATCCTCGTAACGAAGCAACTGCGTGGTTGCATATGTGCGCCGGGCTAAAGTAGCAAATGAAGCAATGAGGTGGCTTTGCGAAACGGCAGGTTAGCGCTTCCGTACTTCCACACTGATTACTCCCACACATACGTCCGCACGAAAGTCGCCGCCGCGTGCAGATCCAGGTACAGTACCCGGTCCTGGCTCACGAAGGCTACTTTCTCGCGGAAGGTGGTTACCAGCTGCTCCAGCGTCGCGGAGGTGCGGGCGGGGCGACGGAATTCCAGAGCCTGGGCCGCGTTCAGTAGCTCAATGCCCAGCAGCTGCTCCACGTTCTGCACCACGCGCAGGGCCTTGGTGGCGGCGTTGGCCCCCATGCTTACGTGGTCTTCCTGGCCATTGCTGCTCACCACGCTGTCCACCGAAGCGGGCGTACAGAGCTGCTTGTTCTGGCTCACGATGCCGGCGGCCGTGTACTGCGGAATCATCAGGCCCGAGTTCAGGCCCGGCTCGGCCACCAAAAAGGGCGGCAGGCCCCGCTGGCCGCCAATGAGCTGGGTGGTGCGCTGCTGCGAGATGCTGCCCAGCTCGGCGGTGGCAATGGCCAGCATATCCAGGGCCAGGGCCAGCGGCTGCCCGTGGAAATTGCCGCCGCTCAGGATGGCATCGTCATCGGGGAAGATGTTGGGGTTGTCCGTCACGGCGTTGCACTCAATTTCCACAGTCTGGCGTACGTAAGCCAGCGCATCGCGGGAGGCGCCGTGTACCTGCGGCATACACCGGAACGAGTAGGGGTCCTGCACGGCCGTTTTGGGCTGGCTTTGCAGCTTCGAGCCCGTTAGCAGCTCCCGCACGC
Source organism: Hymenobacter swuensis DY53 (assembly GCF_000576555.1). NCBI lineage: Bacteria > Pseudomonadati > Bacteroidota > Cytophagia > Cytophagales > Hymenobacteraceae > Hymenobacter > Hymenobacter swuensis. The sequence continues at coordinate 2,996,740 of NZ_CP007145.1, read as the reverse complement.
GGGTGGCCACCGCCAACTGCCCGGCATGGGGCCGGATGCGGTGCAAACGCTCATCAAACGGCTCACTGCGCCCGTCAAATGCCTCCAGTGACAAGGTCCCGATGCAGTCGGCGGCGGCCGTGAGGCGCTGGGCGCGCAGCAGGCCGTGCACGGCGTAGGCCAGCATAAACTGGGTACCGTTGAGCAGGGCCAAGCCTTCCTTGGCTTCCAGCACCAGCGGCGCCCAGCTGAATAGGCTCATGGCATCGGCGGCGGCCAGGCGGTAGCCTTCGTAGTTCACCTCGCCCAGGCCCAGCAATGGCAGGCACAAGTGCGCCAGCGGGGCCAGGTCGCCACTGGCCCCCAGAGAGCCCTGCTGGTACACTACCGGTAGCATGCCCCGGTTGTAGAAATCGAGCAGGCGCTGAACGGTAGCCAACTGCACGCCGCTGTGGCCGTAGCTCAGGCTCTGCACTTTCAGCAGCAGCATCAAGCGCACCAAATCGGTGGGCACCTCCTCCCCCGTTCCGCAGGCGTGCGACATCATCAGGTTCTGCTGCAGCTGCTGCCGCTGGCTGGCCGGAATAGCCTTGTCGCACAGGGACCCGAAGCCGGTATTGATGCCGTAAATCACCGCGTCGGGGGTGCGCTCCAAGCGGTTGTGCAGGTACTGGTGGCACTCCTCAATGCGCTGGCAGGCTTCCTCGCTGAGTACCACGCGGGCTTTGGTGCGCAGCAACTGGTCGAGGGTGGCCAAGTCGAGGTGGGTGGAAGGAGTGAGGGCGAAATCCTGGGGCATGCGGGAGGGAGGGAGAAATGGACAACCAAAATTGCCACTTTTTCCCGGTTGACGCCCGTTTTTCCGCTCCAAACAGTGCCCCACCAACGAAAACTCCTGTTGGTGGGGCCGGGGGCTTAGCGGCTCATGGTAGTATCGGACATGTCCGTCGACATGGTGGCGGCAGTGTCCGTGCTCATATCGGTATCAGAGCTGCTATTGGTCGGCAGATCGGTCGTGCTGCTGGAGTCGGGGCCGTTACCAGAATCCATGTCGCGCTTAGCATCACAGGAAGTGAAAGCCAGCGTAGCAAAAAGCAGACCGGCAGCGGCCCAAGCAGAAAAGCGGGAAGTCTTCATAACGGAATGGTATTTACGTACACAATTGCCCCGGCCCAATCCGGACGGAAGCGAAACATACACCGCCCCGGCGAAGGCCGGGGCGGTGTATGATATACGCAGAAATAGAGCTTACTACGAGGTTTTTCGCGGAAAATAAGTACGGATTTTTCGGAGGTAAATACGGAACTGGACGTAACCATCAGTCCGGTAGCCGCAACCCAAAATTTCCCGTTTCTGCTACTGCAGTTCCGCCAGCACTTGCTCCAACGTGACGGTCTGCTCCTGGCCGGTAGCCAGGGTTTTGAGCTTGTACTGGCCGGCGGCGCGCTCCTCGGGGCCCTGGATGAGCACGTAGGGGATGCCTTTGGCATCGGCGAACTTAAACTGCTTGCCCAGCTTACCAGCCTCCGGGAACAGTTCACTGGCCACACCAGCGGCGCGCAGTTGCCGCAGCACCGGCAGCATAGCTAGCTCACCTTCCGCATCAAAGTTGGTGAGCAGACAGCGGGTGGTGGTGGCCACGGCCTCGGGGAACAGCTGCAGGTCCTCTAGGCAGTCGTAAAGGCGGTCGACGCCGAAGGAGAAGCCTACGCCAGACACGCCCGGCAGCCCGAAGGCCCCGGTGAGGTTGTCGTAGCGACCCCCGCCGCTCACGCTGCCCATGTTCACGTTGTTGATCTTGATTTCGAAGATGCAGCCCGTATAGTAGCTCAGCCCCCGGGCCAGGGTCACGTCGAACTCCAGGTTCTGCCACTTGTCAAAGCCAAAACCGCGCAGGTAGGCCAGCACCTGCTGCAAATCCTGCAGCCCTTTGTAGCCGTCGGCGGTGGCGTTATCGGGGGCCACGCCGGCCGTCACGAAACCGGCCAGCAGCCGCTCCAGCTTCTCCTCGAAGTCGCCGCCTACGCTCAGCAGGTCGAACAGCCGCTCGGTAGCGGCGGCCGATAAACCGCGTTCCAGCAGCTCCTTCTCCACACCTTCGCGCCCAATTTTATCGAGCTTGTCGATGGCCACAAACAGGTCCGTTTCAGTGCCCTCGCCACCAAGGGCCTGGTAGAACGCACCCAGTACCCGGCGGTGGTTGATTTTGATGGTGTGGTCCGTGAGGCCCAGCGTGTTGAGCACCTCCGACATCATCAGCACAATTTCGGCCTCGCAGAGCAAAGAGTCGGTGCCTACCACGTCAGCGTCGCACTGGTAGAACTCGCGGTAACGGCCGCGCTGGGGCCGGTCGGCGCGCCATACGGGCTGAATCTGGTAGCGTTTGAAGGGAAAGGTGAGCGTGCCCCGGTTCATCACCACGTAGCGGGCAAAGGGTACGGTGAGGTCGTAGCGGAGGCCCTTTTCGGCAATTTTAGGCAGCACCTTTTTGGGGCCGGCCAGCAGGTCGTCGGGGGTTACTTCTTCTTTAATTACCTCGCCCTTCTGCTTCTTGAGAAAGTTGCCCGAGTTCAGCACCTTGAACAGCAGCTGGTCACCTTCCTCACCATATTTGCCGGTCAGTACCGAAAGGTTTTCGAGCGTGGGCGTTTCGAGCGGAGCGTAGCCGAACTTCTCAAACACGCGGCGGATTATGCCAAAAATATGGTTACGGCGGGCCACCACGGCGGGGCCGAAGTCGCGGGTGCCTTGGGGAATGCTGGGTTTCTGGGCGCTCATCAGGAAAATCGGAATGCAGGAATACGGCCGCAAAATTCGCGGATTGCATCGGATTTTCCGGATTACCTGGAATGTTCCTCTGAAATCACGCCCGGAACGACGTCTGGTTGGAGCCAGTTTCAAAGTCGATTTCCTGGATGGCATCGAGCAGAGAAGGCACCAGTAGCGGTTGGGAGGCCACATCCAGGTACAGAAAATGGTGCTGGGCTGGCTGTGGCACATGACACAGAATCAGCCGGCGGTCCTGGGCATGCAACATAAACGCGTAGGCCAACAGCAGGTCAATGGCTTCCTCCGAAATGGTATCCACCAGACTCAGATCAACCAGAATAGCTTTTTTCTCGCTCCGACTGGCCCGATGCAAGGCACGTGTGAGCTTTACTTCGTCGGAGGAAGAGGTATCGGGAGAAAGAATAAGTAGAAAGCCGTTGGGCAATATTTCGCGGTGAACATCGAGCATTCGCGCAGTAGTAGGGTAAGCAGAGCAGATAGGAACAGCTTTGCTTAACGGAAAACGGCCCACTGCCGGTTGCAGATAAAACGGGGAAAAAGTAGGATGAACGGGGCTTTATGGGAGATGAACCTTAAAATGGTCTTCGTAAACAGTGCCCTAATTCGGCGACTGAGGGCCGACGGTCTGGTTGCCGCGCGGTTCGTCAGCACGACGGAATACCCTCAGCTTACGTTTCCCGGTCCGACGGCTTCCCGCCGCCGGACCGGGAAACGTGCTACTCCGCTGCCGGCCGCCGGCTGCGCCGCGCCTGGAACAGCACCGAAGCGGCCAGCGGCGCCTTGAGGGCCGTCCGCAGGCCGGCTTGGCGCAGACCTCGGTTAGTCCAGTCGTTACAGGTGCGCAGGGCGTGGTAGCGGCCGGTGGCAGGAAAGAAAAAGTCGTGCGGAGTGTAGCCGGTGGCCTGCCGCAGCGGCTGCCGTCCCAGCGAATCGGGCGGCCCGAACGACTGCCGGACGTAGCTCGCCAGCTGCGCGTACTGCGCCACCGAGATGCGCAGCGGCACCACGTAGCGTCCCGAGTCGGGAGCGGCGCGGTAGAAAGTAACGTGCATGAGCGTGCGGGATGGCAGCAATGCCCCGACCACTGCTTTCGGGCCTGGGAACCGCCCGCCCATCGAGCCCAGATAGAAGCCCTCGTTGCCCCACCCGAAGGCCACGTAGGGGTAGCGCGCAAACCGGGCCGTGAGGGCCGGCTGATTCAACTCCCGCAGCCAGTGCCGGCCGGTGCACACCTCCTGCATCGGCAGCACCACATCGGTATGAAACCCGTTCGACACCACGTAAATGGGCACGCCGCCCGGCGTCTGCTGGAACCGACGGTTCACCGGCACCAATGTCCCGGTCATCAGCAGCAGAATAAAGGCAACGAAAGCCGGCATAGAGGTTCGGGGATTAAAGCGCCGCAAAGGTAGGGGTACACAGTTTGAGCTACTCCGAGCAACGAAAACCGGCCCGGTACCTACTTGCTTGGGAGCAAGCGGGTACCGAGCCGGGGCTACCGGAAGCGGTGGGGCGCTAGGACCGCACGCGCACCGCGGGGCGGCGGGGTTCCAGCTCGGCTACCGGCGCACTACGTTTGGCCCAGGCTTTTTTGTCGGCGCGGGCAACCAGAGGCATGTTCAGCGGCACCATCACCACCGTGCCCAGCGTGTGGGTGGGCTGGCCGGCGCGTAAGGCCAGCACCGGCCCGAACTTATGGTAACCGAGTACCGTGGTGCGCACCGTGTACGTGCCCAGTGGCAGCCCCGTGGCCCGGAAGTGCCCGTTGGCATCTGTTTCCACAGACTTCACAAAGCGGCCATCGGCGGCGCGCAACAGCACCACGTAGGAGTGAGGAATGGGCTCCTGGCTCTGCCCATCAAAGAGGCGGCCCGAGACGGTGCCCCGGCGTGGGGCGGTATCGGCGGCCTGGGCGGGTAGTTGGGCGGCCGTAGCCGAGAGGAGGGAGAAGCCCAGCAGGGCGCGGAAAGCAAAGGACGTTTTCATGGCAGTACGGAAAAAAGGATGGCGAAAAATGGCCGCTGCCGAAGCCTGGGAAACCGGCGCAACGCACGCCTGAAAGCCCCGAGGGCGGTCTGAAAAACAAGGTTAATCGAGCCCGAAGTGGATGCCAGGCGGCAGCTTATCGGGGCGTAATCCCACCGCAAAACGAGCGGAAACCAGCGGGTGCGTAGTACAGCAGACCGCTCAGAAATTACCCGCCGAAGCCCCCGCCGCCGCCTTTCGGGGCACCGTCGATGCGGCCGGCTTTGGCTTTCGTGGCCCCCACGTACCAAGTGAAGCCCAGCCAGCCCACCCGCGTTTCGGGCTTGGTGTAGAGGTTGGCGGTGAGTTCAGGAGAATCGACGATGGATCGGCGCACCTGGGTGTTCAGCACATCGGATACGCGCAGGGTGAGAGCGGCGCGGTTCTGCCACAGGCGCTGGCGCAACGCCACATCAATGCCCCCGTAGGCCAAGCGGCGGCCCTGGGCCGTGAGGATGGCCGAGTTGTACTGGCCAGTCAGCTGCACATCGAGCGTAGGAGTGGGCGTGAAGTTCTGGTTCAGGCGCACGTTGCCGGCCAGGGCGCGGCGGTCCACGGTGTTTTCGGCGTTGGTCTGGAACTGGGTGCGGTAGAGTGAGCCGCTGGCCTGCACGCGCCACCAGGCCGTGAGGGGCTGGGCCCAGGTCAGCTCCAGGCCCACGTTGGCGGTGGTGCCGGCGTTGCGGTAGGTTTCTACCAGCACCAGCCCGGCGGCGGGGTTGAGGTTAGTCGCTACCGTATCTACGTTGCGCAGGCGCTGGATGGCATTATTGGTGAAGCGGCCGAACAGCGTGGTGGTAATTTCGGCCCCACCGGGCAGGCTCAGCTGGTGGCCCACTTCCAGGTTATGGCTGAACTCGGCCCGCAACGCCGGGTTGCCGAGGCGGTAGAAGCGCGGGTCCTGGTAGAGCGGCACGGCCAGCTGCTGCATGAAGTTGGGCCGGTTGAGGCGGCGGGCGTAGCTGAAGGACAGCTGCTGCGGCTGCGCCCCGCCCTTGGTGGAATCGGCTTGGCCCAGGCCCCGGCTGATGCTGGCGGTGGGGAACAGACCCAGGTAATCGAGCCGGAACTTGCCCTGCCCACCGTTTACGGCCCCGTTGGTGTTGGTGTACTCGGTGCGCAGGCCGGCCTGCGCATTCCAGCCGTTCCAGCCGCGCTGGAAGTTGGCGTAGGCGGCCGGTACCGTTTCGCGGAAGTTGTAGGCCAGGGACCGGGCCGGGTCCCGCACGTACTGGCCGGGGGCATCAGTCTGGAGGGCGAACAGGTCGGCGGTGCCGTTGCTGCGCTGTTGCTGCACTTTCAGGCCGGTTTCCAGCTTGCCCTTGTTACCGGCCAGCGGGTGGGTGTAGTCGAGCTGGGCGAAGTAGATGCGGCCCTGCACCTCCATTAATTGCCGCCAGCCGCTGAGGGCGCCCTCGTCCAGCGTCTGGGTCACGGGCACCGTGGCATCAATGAGCACGGCCCCGCCCACGGCCGTCAGCTCGCGGCCCTGGTGGGCGGCCCAGGTGCGGCGGTAGCTGCCCACGTTTTCCAATACCCGCACATCCACGTTCAAATCCTGCTGACCCAGCTGGGTGGTGGTGGGCTGCCCGGCCCGCTCGGTGCTGAGGCGCTGGAAGCTCAGGTCCCGCTCATGCTGCCAGGTAGGCGACACGCTCAGGTTCAGGCTCTGCTCGGGCGTCAGCTCATAATCCAGGCCCAGGCGCAGCGAGTGGGAGTCGTTCCGTTCCCGACCGGTGCCGTTCTGGCGGGTAGTCACGTTGCCGGAAGTCTGGCGGTTGTCGCTGCGGTTGCGGTAGTGCTCATCCTGGCGGTCGTAGCTCGCGCTCAGGTTGCTTTTGCCCTGGTGCCGGTTCAGGCTCAGGCTGGCGTTGTACTTGTCGCCGGTACCGCCCAGCAGGCTGGCCTGACCGTTTACGCCGTTCTTGGTCTGCTTTTTCAGAATCACGTTCAGCACGGCCGTGCCCTGGGCGTCGTACTTAGCCGAGGGGTTGGTAATCAGCTCGATACGGGAAATCCGGGAGGCCGGAATCTGGTCGAGGCGCAGACCGGTACCGCCGTTGCTGCCGCCCGAGGGCTTGCCGTCGATGAGAATGGTCAGGTTGGCCGAGCCCCGCAGGCTCACCGAACCGTTGGCATCCACGGCCACTGAAGGTACATTGCGCAGCACGTCGGTGGCCATGCCGCCCACGCTGGCTAGGTCTTTTTCCACGTTGATAACGCGCTTGCCGGGCTCATTCTCGATGGTGGCCCGCTCCCCGGTCACCGTCACGCCTTTCAGCTGAGTGGCGGTAGCAGCCAGCTTCAGGGTACCCAGGCGCAAAGTGGGCGCGGCGGCCGTGAGCTGCACCGGGCGGCGGTAGTTCTGGTAGCCCACCGCCGAAGCCTTGAGCAGATAGGAGCCCAGACCCAGCTTTTCCAGCGCAAACGAGCCGTTTTCGAGGGTTTCAGCCCCGGCCACGAAGCTGGAATCCTGGGCGCGGAGGAGTACCACGTTGGTGAAGGGCAGCGGCTGGCTGGTGGCCTGGTCGAGGAGGGTGCCGCTCACGGCGCCGGTGGGTTGCTGCTGAGCGGCGGCGGCCAGCGGAAAGAGCATAGCGAGGAACCCCAGGCCCCGCAGGGCCTGGCCGGAAGGCAGGAAGGAAGTCATAGGAAGGGAGTGGTTGAGGAAAAATCGGGCAAGGAGGGGCTGAGTCCGGTGGCCGCGGTTCCGCCGGAGGTAGCATGATTGCCAGAAATTCAAACGTGACGAGCAGGGGCACAAACCGCCGGAAAAGCGGGTGCCAGACAACCGAAAAACGCCGGGCGGCAGCAGGGAAGCCAGTGCTTCCGGCTGGGGCCCAACACCCGGCCCGATTGGCGCAAGGTGGTTTTCGGGGTGGGCCGCGTCTGGCTCCGGTGAGGGAGCAGCGGCGCGGCCGGTACTTTATCTAATCAACGTTTCAAAGGTAAGTAAAGGTACTATGTGACGCAAGGTACTAACGAGATTAATTTTATGTTTCCTCGAAAACCTTGTGTTTTGCGGTACCAAAGCGGTTTTTAAACATCCGCTACAAGCCGGAAGTAGTCCGGTCCTGAATCAGACCAGCTGACGAGAGGGTAGATGGTGGTCGGCCCCCAGGCGTTGCCCAGGGGTATAAGTTTTTTGCCAACTTCTTTTTGGAGCCCATGGCTGTAAACAAAAACGCCTCTGGTGAGTATCAGAGGCGTTTTTGTTGTAAGATTATTCGAGCTGAGCTGCTTTGCGGGCTGTGTCTGGAAATCTAGTGGACAAGCCAGAAGAACGTCATGCAGAGGCGCAGCCGAAGCATCTCGCGTGCTGACGTTCTTCGCTAGCCCAGGGTTTAAACCCTGGGCTACGGAGCGGTTGCCGTTCAACGATTTAGTAACGTCAGCACGTGAGATGCTTCGGACACTGGCTTGATGCGCCACATGCTCGGAATGGCGTTCTGGTGGGTTCTTCCCTCGCCCTACTGGTTCAGCGCGCCCTGTTCAATCCAGCAGCGCAGCAGGTCCCGCTCTGCCTGGGTCATGTGGGTTTTGTTGTTCTGGGGCATTGTTTGGGTGATGACCACGCGCTGCATGATTTTATCCTTCAGGCGAATAATATCCTCGGGCGTGTCGTACACCACGCCGTTGGGGGCAGTTCGGAACACTTCGTCGGTAGGCGTGGCCGAGTGGCAACGGATGCACCGCTGCTGCACCACAGCCTGCACCTGGGCCATGCGCACGTTGGGCGTGCAGGCGGCCGTGGTTCCGGTATCGGTTTTGGGTGCCGTCACGAAGGCCACGGCCAGCAGCAGGCCCGCCGCCACGGGCAGCACGAGGCCGGTGGCCTGGTGCTTTTCGCGCAGGTTCAGCCAGTGCTTCACGCCGGCTGTGCCCAGCGCAATGGCCGCCAGCACCACCCAAGGGTAGCCGTGGCTGAAGGTGCTGGGAAAATGGTTGCTCACCATCACAAACAGCACCGGCAGCGTGAAGTAGTTATTGTGCAAGGACCTGAGCCCGGCGTGCTTGCCTAGCTCGGGGTTGAGGGGCAGGCCCTCGGTAGCGGCCTGCACCATGGCTTTCTGAGCCGGAATGATGATGAAAAACACGTTGCCCACCATCAGGGTGCCCAGCATGGCCCCAAAGTGAATGTAGGCCGCCCGTGCGCTGAATACTTGGCAGTAAAACCAGGCAAACCCGGTGCAGAGTAGCACCGCCAGCAGGGCCATAGCCACGTTGTTGCGTACCAGTGCCGTGCGGCAGAGCCCGTGGTAGAGCACCCAGGCCACCACAAACGAGCCCACTCCAATAGCCACGCCCGCCAGCGGACTGATGGCCAGCACCTGCGGATCAATGAGCATGCTGCCGGCGTTGAAGTAGTACACCACGAAAAGCAGGCTGAAGCCGGTAAGCCAGGTGAAATAGGCCTCGTACTTAAACCAGTGCAGCGCCTTCGGGATTTCCCGGGGGGCCAGCTTATACTTTTCGAGGTAGTAGAAGCCGCCGCCGTGTACGGCCCACAGGTTGCCGGCCAGCTCCTCGCGCACGTTATCGGTGCGGTTAAGGGCGTTTTCCAGGAACACGAAGTAGAACGAGGCCCCAATCCAGGCAATGCCGAAGGTGACGTGCATCAGGCGCACCACAATGTTGAGCCACTCCATCAGGTGGCCTTCCCAGGTGGTGCCCTGCACGAACAGGTACGTCACGGCCAGCACAAACAGCACCGCCAGAACCGTGAGGGCGTAGGCAAAGCCCTGAATGGTAAAGCCCTGAGTGCCCAGCTCGCCGCCCCGGTGGGTGTGCGCCATACGGTGCAAAAAGGCACTCCCTCCCACAATTAGCAGCACCACGGCTGCCACTACGCCCAACAGTAAAAAATGCGTCATCGAAAGCCAATAAGAAACGGGCGTCCGGCCAGGCCGGACCAGATACGAAACAGACTGCTGCTTGCCCTATCCGTCAGAAGCTGAGCTGCCTGAACCGGCTGTGAGTAGTCAAACAGTCGGTTGCCGCCGCTTTCCAGGGAAGGGCAATTGATTCTGGTAGTTTACAGGAAAAATGGGTATTGTTTGAAATATTATCATTTTGTGAATCGATTCAGTGAAAAGTATGATTGATTTTGCGCTCAGAAGTGAAGAAATTATAACGCCGTCGGGTGCCCGGCCGGGGCTGGTGGTAGTGCGCAACGGCCGCATCCTGGACGTGGTGCCGCCTGATACCGCCGTGAGTTGCCCGGTGCACGATGTGGGCGCCCGGGCCGTGCTGCCAGGCCTCATCGACCCGCACGTGCACCTCAACGAGCCCGGCCGCACTGACTGGGAAGGTTTCGACACGGCCACCCGCGCCGCCCTGGCCGGGGGCCTCACCACGCTGGTTGATATGCCCCTGAACTCGGCTCCGGTTACCACTTCGGTGGCCAGTCTGGCGCTGAAGCGGGCGGCCACGGCCGGGCAGCTGCACACCAACTGCGGCTTCTGGGGCGGCATTGTGCCCGGTAATGCGGCCGAGGTACCCGGCCTTATTGCCGAAGGTGTGCTCGGCTTCAAGGCCTTCCTGACGCATTCCGGTATCGATGATTTTCCGAACGCCACCGAGGCCGACCTGCGCCGGGTAATGCCGTTGCTGGCCCGCCACGGCCTGCCGCTGCTGGTGCACTGCGAGCTAAGCCAGGACGACGATGCCTGGAAGCAGAACGATAAACGCTCGTATGCCAACTACCTGGCCTCGCGCCCCAAAGCCTGGGAAGACGAAGCCGTGGCCCTGATGATCCAGCTGTGCGAGGAAACCGGCTGCCCGGTGCACATCGTGCACCTATCGTCGGCCGATTCTTTGCCGGCCATTGCCGCCGCTAAGGCTCGGGAGCTGCCGCTTACGGTGGAAACCGGCCAGCACTACCTGTTTTTCGCGGCCGAGGATATTCCCGCTGGCGGTACGGCCTACAAGTGCGCCCCGCCCATCCGGGAGCGGGCCAACAACGAGCAGCTGTGGCAGGCGCTGCAAACGGGCCTCATCGACTTCGTCGCCACCGACCATTCGCCCGCCCCGCCCGCTTTGAAGCAGCTAGCTACCGGTGACTTTACCACTGCCTGGGGCGGCATTGCCTCGCTGCAGCTGGCCCTGACCGCCCTCTGGACGGCCGCCCGGGGCCGCGCCGTGGGCCTGCCCGAGGTGGCCCGCTGGCTCAGTACCAACCCGGCCCGGCTCATCGGGCAGAGCCACCGCAAAGGCCGCATTGCTCCCGGTTACGACGCCGATTTGCTGGTGCTGGACGCCGCCCAGACTTTCACCGTCACGGAAGAGCTGTTGCATCACCGCCACAAAGCCTCGCCCTACCTGGGCCGGGAGCTGCGCGGGGTGGTGGACCAGACCTACCTGGCCGGGCAGCTGGTGTACCAGCGGCCGGAGTTCCGGCAGCTCAATCAAGGTGAACTCCTAACCCGCTGAACCGCTTGGAAATGCCCAAAACCACGTACCTGGCCCGCGCCGGGCGCATTATGCAGCGCCTCGAGGCGCTGGCCGCCATCAGTGAGGACGCCGAGGGCGTTACGCGCCGCTTCGGCACGCCCGCTTTCGTGCGGGGGCAGCAGCTGGTGCAAGGCTGGGCCGAAGCCGCCGGCCTGCACACCCGCCTCGATGCCATCGGCAACGTGCGCGCCCGGCTGGTGAGCCGCCGGCCGGGCGCGCGCACCTTCGTGCTGGCCTCGCACATTGATACGGTGGTGAATGCCGGGAAATTCGACGGGCCGTTGGGCGTGCTGTTGGGGCTGGATCTGCTGGAAAATCTGGCCGACCAAGGCGCGGAGCTGCCGTTTCACTTGGAGCTCATTGCCTTCAGCGACGAGGAAGGCGTGCGGTTTCACACCACATACCTGGGCAGTAAGGTGGTCACCGGAGCCTTCGAAAGCGGCCTGCTGGCGCGGAAAGACGCGGACGGCATCACGCTGGCCGAAGCCATTGCCACGATGGGCGGCGACGCGGCCCGCATTCCGCACGACGCCCTTCCGGCCGCCGACTGGCTAGGCTACTTCGAGGTGCACATTGAGCAAGGGCCGGTGCTCTGGGAGCGGAACCTGCCGGTGGCGTTGGTAACGGCCATTGCCGGCCAGCAGCGGGTGGAGCTGACGTGGCGCGGCATGGCCGGCCATGCCGGCACCGTGCCCATGACCATGCGCCAGGATGCCCTGGCCGGTGCCGCTGAGTTTGTACTGGCTGTCGAGCAGTTCGGCCGCCAGCATGCCCCCGAACTCGTAGCCACCGTGGGCAAGCTGGACGTGCGCCACGCGGCCAGCAACGTTATTCCCGGCGAAGTCAGCTGCAGCCTCGATTTGCGCAGCCCCGATGCCGCCCGCCTGACCACCGCCGCCCAACAGGTGCAGGCCCTGGCCCAGGCCATTGCCGGGCGCCGACAGCTGCACCTTACCTGGAGCCCCGTGCAAACCACCGCCCCCGCCACCTGCGACGCCGGCCTGAACCAGCTGCTGGCCCGGGCCATTGCCGAAGCCGGCCACGAGGTGGTGCCGCTGGTGAGCGGGGCCGGCCACGATGCGGTGCCGGTTTCGCGGGTGGCTCCGGCTACCATGCTGTTCGTGCGCTGCTTTAAAGGCATCAGCCACAACCCGCTGGAGAACGTAGAGCTGCCCGATCTGGCCGCCGCCGTGGAAGTCTCGGCGCGTTTTCTAACCTTGCTGGTCACGCATTTCACTGAGCAGGAAACTACCCAGGATACCTGAGTAGGGAAGCCGCAGGATAATCGGCGAAAATCAGTGAAAAATCCCCTAAATCTGTATTCCATGAATCTTAGTTCCGCTACCCGTTCCATCGTCCGCCGCAACCACGCCATCATTGCCCCCGATGGCTACATCAACAGCAACGTGCCCGGCTGGACCGGCGGTACCGTCAACGTCATCATCAACGAGCAAATGGGCGCGCGCCTGTGCCAGACGCTGGTTACGTTGCGCGCCGAGGGCCGGCTGGAAGGCCGCACCGAAGCCTCACAGATCTTTTTTTACGTGGTGGCCGGCGCGGTGCAGGCCACGGCCGGCGGCGAAACCCGCCTGCTTGGCCAGGGCCAGTTCGTGTACGTGCCGGTGGGGCAGGAGTACCGTTTTGAAAACCCCGCCGAAGGCACCCAACTGCTCACGTTTCATAAGGTGTACGAGCCGCTGGCCGGCCACGCCGCGCCCGGCATCGTATGGGGCGAGAAGGACGACAGCAAGGCCCCCGTGTACATGAACGACGAGGCCCTGCGCATTCAGGAGCTGCTGCCCAACGAGCTGGGTTTTGATATGGCCGTGAACATCTTCACCTACGACCGGGGCGGCCACCTGCCCATGGTGGAAACCCACATTATGGAGCACGGTCTGCTCTATCTCGCCGGCCAGGCCATCTACGTGCTCGACCAGGAGTGGTACCACGTCCGCCAGGGCGACTCCATCTGGATGGCACCCTACTGCCAGCAATGGGCCACCTCCGTGGGCAAAGAGCCCTCCGTGTATATCTACTACAAGAACGTGAACCGCTTCCCGACGGTGGTATAGCGTAACCAGTGGGCCGGGCTGGAACGTCATGCTGAGCTTGTCGAAGCATCTCTACCGCTTTGCCTGAGCACTACTGCAATGAAGCGGCAGAGATGCTTCGACAAGCTCAGTATGATAGCCTAGCGGTTTGTATCCTTGGCCGAGCGAGATGCCTCACCTCCGGCTTTGCATGACGTTTTACTTCATGTACAATGACTTTCTTCGACCTTAACAACCTGTCTGCCTCGGCCCGCGCCGAGGAGCTACGCCGCTGCTGTGGTTCCTCCGCTTGGGTGGAGGGTCTGAGCCAGCAATTTCCTTTTGCTGACACCGCTACGCTTTATCAGGCTGCTACCCGCACCTGGAACCACCTGAGCGAAGCTGATTGGCGGGAGGCTTTTGCGCATCATCCTAAAATCGGGGATGTAGGCGCGTTGCGGGAGAAGTTTGCCAGTACCAGCACCTGGGCTGAAGGAGAGCAGGGTGCCGTGCGGTTGGCTTCCGAAGACACGCTGCAGGCTCTGGCAGCCGGCAACGCGGCCTATGAGCAGCGGTTTGGCTACATTTTTATTGTGTGCGCCACCGGCAAATCGGCCGCCGAGATGCTGGCGCTGCTGCAGGCCCGGCTGCCCAACCCGCCCGAACAGGAAATTGGGGTGGCCGCCGCCGAGCAAGACAAAATCACCCGTATCCGCCTCGAAAAACTACTTGCCGCATGAGTCAGCTAACCACCCACATTCTCGATACCACCCGGGGCCGCCCCGCCGAGGGCGTCACCATCATCCTCTCAGAGCAGTACCTGAACGGCTGGCAGGAGCTGGCCCGGGGCAGCACCAATGCCGATGGCCGTCTGCCCGACCTGCTGCCTCCGGGCCACACCCTGCTCGCTGGCGTGTACCAATTACGCTTTCTGGTGCAGGAGTATTTTGATAAGCTGGATACGCCTTCGTTTTATCCCTTCGTGGAAATCGTGTTTTCGGTGACCTCCGCCGAGCACTACCACGTACCGCTGCTGCTGAACCCGTTCGGCTACTCTACTTATCGGGGCTCATGAGTTACTGGTCTTTCATAAAAGGGTGGTTGTCCAGAGCAAGCGGGCTTAAAGCCCCTACGCTACCTACTATTTCTGCCACTGTTCTCAATCAGGCAAACACAGATGATTGGGAATACTTATTGGTTTTTATTGATGCGTATACCTCACAGGCCGAGCCAGACATGCTGGTTAATCAACTGTTTTCTTTTCCAGATGATGCTTGCACACTTATTCTGTACAGTGAACTATATGGTCAGGTAACAAACGGAGGCTTCATCCAGATGATTCAGAACGGCTACGGTAAGCTGGTTTTTGATAATCCGCTCGCGCAGGATCTTGAACGTTGGGGCGCTTCGCAGCTGGCTCGTATTATCCAGGAAGCCGGTGCCATTTATCATACGCATAAAAGCTTACTTGAGCGTAAGCGCACCCTTGCTGAATTTTCGGCTCTCTATAAGGAATTTCAATACTTTGACCCATTGGAAACCAGATTTTACGAGGTGATGGATGAACAGACTGCCCTCATTCGCACCTATGTTGAGCAGCATAACGCGCAGTTCGCACACATAGTACAGTAATTCCCTTCCTCATCTCCTCCCACCCACAGCTACCTGTTTTTGTCGTGTCTTCATCTGAAGGCAAAACGAGAGCAGCGGAATCAAGCCAATGAAACTCAGCCTGCCCGAAGCCGATAAAACCGCGCTGCTCAACCAGCTCGGTGAAGCCAACCGCCAATTTCAGCAGACGTACCCCGGCGACCGGCCCGACCGGCAGCCGGTGCATACCGTGTACGGCGGAGCCAACCTGTTCAAGGCCGATACCTGCGTCCGTATGGGCGATATTGCGCTCAACAACCTGCGTACGTATGCGCCCAACTTTGTGGAGCTGGCCCGCGTGCTGCGGCTGAAAGGCCACGAGCAGCTGCCCACGCTCCAGGCCGATATTGAGGCCCTGACGCAACGGCTGGAAAAACTGAGCCCGGCAGACCGCAAACCGGAGCCCGGCTGGCTGGCCTACTCCATCTACAACAAGATTGTCCGGAAGCTTCAGACCGAAGCGGTGGAAGACTTCCGCATCGACTTTGAGGATGGCTTCGGCAACCGCCCCGATGCGGAGGAAGATGCCACCGCCGTGCAGGCCGCGCAGGAGCTGGCCCAGGGTATGCGCCACGGCACTGTTTCGCCCTTTATCGGCATCCGGATCAAACCCTTTACCGAGGATCTGAAAGACCGAGGCGTACGCACGATCGACATCTTCCTGACCACGCTGCTAACAGAAACCGGCGGACGGTTGCCCGCCAACTTCGTGGTGATGCTGCCCAAAGTGACCATTCCGGAGCAGATGACCACCATGGTGCGCCTGTTTGAGCTGCTGGAGCAAGCCAACGGCCTGGAGCCCGGCACGCTCAAAATGGAAACCATGGTGGAAGCTACCCAGATCATCATGGATGAGGAAGGCCGCAACCCGCTCCTGCGCATCATCCGGGCCAGTGAGGGCCGCTGCGTGGCGGCCCACTTCGGCACCTACGACTACACGGCCTCCTGCGGCATCACGGCCCGTTACCAGACGATGGCCCACCCCGTCTGCGACTTTGCCCACCACATGACCAAGGTGGCGCTGGGCGGCACCGGCATCTTCCTCTCCGACGGGGCCACCAACGTTATGCCCATTGGGCCACACCGGGGCGAGAATCTGACGTTTGAACAGCTGCGCGAAAACCGCGAGTCAGTGCATAATGCGTGGCGGCAGGGGTTTCATCATACCACGCATTCGCTCATTAACGGCCTGTACCAGGGCTGGGACCTGAACCCGGCCCAGCTGCCCATGCGGTACGCCGCTACCTACCACTTCTTCCTCAGTAGCTACGATGACGCCGTGCACCGGCTGAAAACCTTTGTGGAGCGGGCCGCCATTTCCACCCTAACCGGCGATATTTTCGACGATGCCGCTACTGGCCAGGGCCTGCTCAATTTCTTCCTGAAAGCGCTGAACTGCGGCGCCATTTCGGAGGAGGAAATACAAGCTACCGGCCTTACCACCGCCGAAATCCAGACCCGCTCCTTCTTCCGCATTCTGGAAGGCCGGCGAGCGGGTAAGTAGCAGCCGGCTGGTACCCGGCACAGAATAGTAAAAACCCCAGTCGAGCGCCTGATTTCCAGCCAGGGAACAGGTGTTCGGCTGGGTTTTTACGTACGAACCAAGCCCGCAGACCTATTCCATAACATAGCGAGGCTGGAATTATTGAATTATTACCCGTGTGTGAAGGAATTGTAGTATTCCGGACCAGGCCATCTTATCCTACCAGTCGGCCTCTACATTTGGCGCAAATCCTGCGCCGTGCCGACTGACAACTTACTTGGACTTCTGGACCGAATCCGGGCTGATGATTACCAGGCTTTCGAGCAGCTCTTCGAAATGCACTGGCAGGCGCTGTACCGGTACGCCTATAAAGTGTTGCGCCGCGTGCCCGAAGCCGAGGACATCACCCAGGAGCTATTCTGCGACTTGTGGGCCAACCGCGCCCAGCTCCGCGTGCACACCAACGCGCAGGCTTACCTGCTGGGTGCTCTGCGCAAGAAAATCCTAACCAGCTTCCGCGACGAAGACATCCGGGCGCGCCACCTGCGGGTGCTGGGCACGGGCCAGGAAACCACCACCGAAACCACGCTACGCAGTCTGGTCAGCCGTGAGACGCGGGCCGCCATTCGGGTGCGGGCGCGCCTGCTGCCGCCCCGGGAGCAGGAGGTATTTGTGCTGGCCATGCTGGAGGATTTCTCGGTGAAGGAAATGGCGGAGCGGTTTGCCACCTCCGAGCAAACTGTTCGTAATCAGCTCAACAGTGCCTTGCACAAACTGTCGCCGTTCCTAGTGCGGCTGTTTGGTTAAGTGGTAAAACACCAGTTGATTACCGGTTGAGGAGCTGTCTGCCAATGTTACGGCTTGGTTAAATCGGGGTAGGGGAGTAGTTGAAATGGCGCGGACGTGCAACTCATACAGCAGCGGGTTATCCTGCCTCCTGCCCCGGCAGCGTTGCCACCGGGCAGCGGCCTTTTGTCAGCCCTATCCTCTTTCTCTCGTTTGAGTGCCCGCCCCCTTCAAGAGCACGGCGGCTCTTTGCTTCTTCTATGTCCCGTACCTTTTTGCTGGCCACGCTGCTGTTGTGCGGCACCCCCGAACTGCTGGCTCAGAAACGCCCAAATCCTAAGCTGCTGGTGGGCATTATGGTCGACCAGATGCGGCCCGACTACCTCACTCGGTTCTACGACCAGTTCGGGGAGCAGGGCTTCAAACGGTTGCTGCGCGACGGATTTCAGTGCCGCAACACGCACTACAACTACGTGCCCACCGTCACCGGACCCGGCCACAGCTCAGTGTACACCGGCACCACGCCCCGCTACCACGGCATCGTGGGCAACTCCTGGTACGACCGGCGGCTGCGGCGCGACGTGTACTGCACCGACGATTCCACGGTGCAGCTGGTGGGCACACCGAAGGGCATGGGCGTTTCGGCCCGCAACCAAGTGAGCACCACGCTCGGCGACGAGATGAAAATGGTATCGAACGGGCGCAGCGTGGTGGTGGCCTTGTCGCTCAAGGACCGGGCCTCGGCGCTGCCGGCCGGCCACATGGCCGACGGGGCCTTCTGGTTCGATATGAACACCGGTGACTTCATTTCCAGCACCTACTACGTGCCGTTGCTGCCCAAGTGGGTGGCCGATTTCAACGCCCAGAAAAAGGCCGATTTCTACCGCCAGCAGACCTGGACGCCCTTGCGGGGGCCGGAAGCCTACCTGAACAGCGTGGCCGATTCCAACGCCTTTGAGCGCATCTTCAAGGGGAAAACGGCGGCTACTTTTCCGTATGAGCTCAGCAAGCTGGCCCCGCTGAACCCACCGGCCTACGAGGCCGTCAACATCTCGCCCTTCGGCAACAACCTGCTAACCGACCTAGCCCTGGCGGCCCTGGCCGGAACCGAGCTGGGCCGCGACGACGTGCCCGACCTGCTGGCCCTGAGCTACTCCAGCCCCGACCCGGTGGGCCACACGTTCGGGCCACTATCGAAGGAGGAAAACGACCTGTACCTGCGCCTCGACCTGGAAATTGCCCGCCTGCTGCAGACCCTCGACAAAACCGTGGGCAAGGACAATTACACCATCTTCCTAACCGCCGACCACGGGGCCAGCGAGGTGCCCAAGTACCTGGCCCAGCACCAGGCCCCGGGCGGCGCCCAAACCCACGCCACGCTCAACCAGGGCGCGGCCGACTTCCTGACCCAGCAGCTGGGGCCGGGCCAGTGGCTGGAAACGGAGCGTAATAACATGTACTACCTCAATCGCCCGCTCATTGCCAGCCGCAAGCTGGAACTGGCCCGGGTGCAGAACCTGCTGGCCGATTACCTGCGCGAGCAGCCCGGCATTGCCCAGGTGAACACCACGGCCCAGCTGCTGACCAGCGGCACGGGCGCTTTCCTGGAAACCAAGCTGCAGAACGGCCTCTACTACCCACGTTTCGGCGACGTGCGCTTCGAGCTGCAGCCGGGCTGGACCTGGGAGCTGGGCGTGGGGGCCACCCACGGCTCGGGCTACCTCTACGACAGCCACGTACCGCTGCTCTGGTTCGGGGCCGGCATCTCACCCGGCGTCAGCTACGCGTATCACAGCATCACCGATATAGCTCCCACGGCAGCTATGCTGGTGGACAGTAAGCTGCCCAGCGCCTGCACCGGGCAGCCTATCGGGGAGGTGCTCAGTCCGGCCACCACCCCGAAACGCCGTAAGTAATTCCGGTCAGTCAGTATTACGCTTTTGTTATATCAGGCTGTCCGGATAGTTACTCTGCTCAGCTTGTGCAACTTGGTTATGAAGCCACGCCCGCCCCGCCCTTTGCCCGCCCGTCTGCTGTATTCCCTGCGAAGCCGTACCCGTCGGCGCTGGCAGCGGGAGCAGTGGCTGGATGCGCTGGTGGCAGCTACCCCCGACGATGCCGAACTCCTGAACGAGGAACAGGCGACGCAACGGGAGCAGCGGCTGCGGCGCACCATCCGGACCCGTACCCAGCCCCTGGGGCGGATACGGCGGCTGTGGCCGGTGCTGCGGGTGGCGGCGGTGCTGGTACCGCTGCTGGTGGCGGCGATGGTGTGGTGGGGGCAGCGGCCCGCGCCGGCACTGCACTACACCACCGGCATCGGGGAGCAGCGCCAGCTGGTACTGCCCGACCACAGCCGGGTGTGGCTGCGGCCTAACTCGTCACTGACGTGGCAGGCCGCGGGCCAGGACCGGGAGGTGCGCCTGCGGGGCGAGGCCTTCTTTGCCGTCACCAAGGACCCGGCCCACCCATTCGTGGTGCGCACGGGGGCGGTGGCAGTCCGGGTGCTGGGTACTTCCTTCCTGGTGAAGGCTTACCCGCAGCTGCCTACTACCACCGTGCTGGTGCGTACCGGCCGGGTGCAGGTGGCCGGGCCGCAGCGGGAGCTGGCCGTGCTGCACCCCCAGGACAAGCTGGTGTTCAACCCGGCCCGCCGACAGCTCACGCTCACCCAACACGAGTACACCGCCGATCTGACAACCAACCAGCTGCTGACGTTTGAGCAGGC
Source organism: Hymenobacter swuensis DY53 (assembly GCF_000576555.1). Taxonomy (NCBI): domain Bacteria; kingdom Pseudomonadati; phylum Bacteroidota; class Cytophagia; order Cytophagales; family Hymenobacteraceae; genus Hymenobacter; species Hymenobacter swuensis. The sequence goes on along the minus strand of NZ_CP007145.1, from coordinate 2,976,816 downwards.
TTCCTTACCCGAAATCCTGCTGACCCTCGAAAACTACTACCCCGTACGCTTCGAGCTGCGCCCCGATGCCCCGGCCGTAGCTCTGAGCGGCTCCCTCGACCCGGCCCTTTCCGCCGACCAGATTACCGACGTGCTCAACACCCTGCTTAGCCGCCACCACCTGCGCATTTCCCGGCGCACCGCTACCCTGTACCGGGTAGAATAAGGCGCGCCGCGCCTGCCTGCACTTCTGCTTCTGCTCCTCTCACATCGGCCGGTTTCCGGCCGGCCGGGCCACGCCTTGCCCGTTTTTTACTCTTTCCTATGCTACACCTCAACTCCTTTTTAGCTGCCCGTACGCCGCGGCTGACCGGCGCGCTGCTGCTGCTGAGCCTGGGCAGCGCCTTCGGGGCGCAGGCCCAGAACAGTACCCGCGAAGTAGCCTATTTCGCCGTACCGGCCGGCCCGCTCACCAGTGCGCTGCAGCAACTGCAGCGGCAGGCCGGCGTGAGCATCGTGTACGAGGCCCGCGACCTGCAAACCACCCAGGTAAGCGCCACCGAGCTGCGGGGCGCGCGGGTCGGGGATATTCTGCGGCAGCTGCTGCGCAACCAGCCGCTGCGCTTCGAGGAAAAGCAGGGCGTCATCATCCTGCAGCCCACCAACCCGGCGGCCCCGGCCGCTCCCGGCAAGCGGGCCCCGCAGAGCCGGCAGGTGAAAGGCCGGGTAACCGAGGCCGGCGGGGCGGCCCTGCCCGGCGTAACGGTGCTGGTGAAAGGCACCACGGTGGGCGCCGTAACCAACGGGGCCGGCGAATACACGCTGGATTTGCCCGAGGGGGCCGAAACGCTGGTGTTTTCCTTTGTGGGGTACCTGGCCCGGGAGGTGGCGGTGGGCGAGCAGGCTACCATCGACGTCGCCCTGGTGCAGGATGCCAAGCTGCTCAACGACGTGGTGGTGATTGGCTACGGCTCGGTGAAGAAGGGCGAAGTAACCAGCGCCATTACCTCGGTGGACCCGCGCGAGTTCAACCGGGGCGTGGTGGCCACGCCCGACCAGATTCTGCAGGGTAAGGTGGCGGGCCTGAACATCACCCGCAGCGGCGACCCGAATGCCACGGCCTCGGTAGTGCTGCGCGGGGCTTCTTCCCTGCGCACGGGCCAGGCCCAGGAGCCGTTTTATGTGATTGACGGGGTGCCGGCTGCCTCTATCAACTTGGTGGCCCCCGACGAGATTGTGAGCATTGAGGTGCTGAAGGATGCCTCGGCCACGGCCATTTACGGGGCCCGGGCCGCCAACGGCGTTATCCTCATCACTACCCGCCGCCAGAAGCCCAGCGCAGCCGTGTCGTACAGCGGCTACGTGGGCCTGGAGCAGGTATCGAACACGCTTGACATGCTCAGCGGCGACGAGCTGCGGGGCTACCTGGAAGCCAACAGCAAGAGCCTGAGCCCCGCCGACAACGACGCGGGCACCAACACCGACTGGCAGAAGGAAGTAATGCGCACCGGCCTGAGCCACAACCACACCGTCAGCTACGGCGGCGGCTCCGAAAAGTCGGCCTTCAACGCCAGCGTCAACTATTTCAAGCGCGAGGGCGTGATGAATACCTCCGACAGTGAGCGGCTCATCGGCAAAATCAACCTCGACCAGAAGACGCTCCAGGACAAGCTGCAGCTGCGCTTCACGCTCACCAACTCCCTGCTCACGCAGCACCTGATTTCGGAGCTGGTGTACAAGAACATGTTCACCCACCTGCCCACCACCAACATCCGAAACGCCGACGGCACCTACAAGGAAAATCTGACCCGCACCCAGTACTACAACCCGGTGGCGCTGCTGGCGCAAAACCACGAGGAGCGGAAAATCAACACCCTGCTGGGCAACGCCAGCGCCCAGCTCACCCTGCTCAAAAACCTGACGAACACGCTCAGCCTGTCCATGCAGAACGAGGCGGTGAAGGGCGGGTCCTACCAGGGGCGGGAGTCGCCGGTACCGAATGCCGCCAACGTAACCGGGCTGGCTGCCAAAGGCCTGGCCCGGCGCTACAGCGTAGAGAACTCGCGCAAGATTCTGGAAAACTACCTGACCTACAGCCCGCTCAGCACGGCCGCGCACAACCTGAAAGTGCTGGTGGGCTACTCCTGGCAGGAAGACAAAAACGGCGACGGTTTCCAGACCGATACCCGGGGCTTCGTATCGGACCAGCTGGGCTACAACAACCTGGCCCTGGGAAACCCCGGCGGCGTGGCCCCCAACTACGACGCGGCCATAGCCGGCTACAGCCTGGGCATTTCCACCCTGCGCCTGATTTCCCTGTACTCGCGGGTGAACTACGGGCTAAACGACCGGTACTTTCTGCAGGTGTCGGTGCGGCGCGACGGGTCGTCGGCTTTTGGCCGGAACAACCGCTGGGGCACGTTTCCGGCCGCTTCTTTGGCCTGGAACCTGGCGGGCGAGAACTTTCTCTCGGGCTTCAGGAAGCTTAACGAGTTGAAGCTGCGCGTGGGCTACGGCATTACGGGCAACTCGCTGGGCTTCGACCCGCTCATTGCCACCCAGCGCTACAGCAGCGTGGGCACGTTTTACTACAACGGGGCCTTCATCAAGGCCATCGGCCCGACCCAGAACCCCAACCCCGACCTAAAGTGGGAAACCACGGCCATGTTGAACGTAGGCCTGGATTTCGGCCTGTGGCAGAACCGCCTCGGCGGCACGGTGGAATACTACGACAAGCGCACCTCCGACCTGATCTGGAACTACCCGGTTTCGACCACCCAGTACTTCGTGAACACGCTCTACGCCAACGTGGGCGAAATCAGCAACAAGGGTTTGGAGCTGACGCTCAGCGCCCAGCCGGTGCAAACCAGCAGCTTCCAGTGGAGCCTGACCGGCACGCTGGCCCACAACGTGAACAAGGTGGAGAAGCTGGCCAACGAGCAGTTCCGCCTCGACCAGGTGTACACGGCCTACCCCGGCGGCTCGGGCCAGAGCGGGATTTCCACCCAGGTGGTGAAAACGGGCTACCCCGTGGGGCAGTTTTTCCTGCCCGAGTACGCTGGCCGCGACGAAAACGGCCTCTCGCTCTTTTACAAGGCCGACGGCACCACCACCGGCTCGCCCACCCTCAACGACTACCGCTACCAGGGCAACGCCCAACCCCGGCTGCTGTACGGCCTGAGCAACACGGTGAGCTGGAAAAACCTGGACCTGAACTTCTTCCTGCGCGGGGTGCAGGGCAACAAGATCCTCAACGCCACGCTGGCCAACCTCAATATCCCGGCCCAGTCGACGGCCAATAACCTGCCGGCCTTCTCCCTGACGGAGCCCTACGCCGACAACCGCGCCAACTACTACTCCAACCGCTACCTCGAAAACGGCTCCTACCTGCGCCTGGATAACGTGACGCTGGGCTACAACCTGCCCCTGAAGAGCGAGTACGTGAAGCGGGCCCGCGTGTACCTGACCAGCCAGAACCTGCTGACGCTTACCAACTACCGCGGCATCGACCCGGAAATGAGCCTGGGCGGCCTCACCCCCGGCCTCGACAACAACAACTTCTACCCCAAAACCCGCTCCTACGTGCTGGGCGTGAACCTGGACTTTTAGTCTGGAGCTCCGAGCTGAGAACTCAGAACTGAGAGCATAGAACCCAGAAGCTAATTGGCTGCTCCCAGCATACGCCGCCTCATTCATACGCCGGAGTCTAAGTTCTCAATTCTAAGCTCTTAGTTCTAAAAATCAAACCCTTACTTCTCCATGTCTACTATACTTCCTTCCCGCTTCCTGGCCCTGCCCGCCGCGCTGGCCCTGCTGCTTACCGCCGCCGGCTGCACCGATCTGAACGCACCCATCGAATCGGAATACACGCCCAGCAACTTTCTAACCACGCCCGAGCAGTTCATTGCCGCCTCCGGACCGGTGTACAGCCAGATGCGCGGCGAAGTGGCCAAAGCCTACTGGAACCTGCAGGAGCTCAGCACCGACGAGGCTGTCATCGTGGCCCGCAACGGCAACTACTACGACGGGGCCCGCTACCAGCAGCTGAGTCTGCACACCTGGAACCCACAGAACGAGTTTGTGCGGGTGGCCTGGGAGTGGGGCTTCAGCGGCATCAGCACCTGCAACCGCACCCTGGCCCTGTTCCAGAATACCCCCGACGGCGCCTTCAAAACCCAGTTCACGGCCGAGCTGCGCACGATGCGGGCCCTGTACTACTACCTGATGATGGACGCCTACGGCAACATTCCGCTGGTGCCCGAGTTCGGGAACACCACCCAGCCCACCAACGCCACCCGTCAGCAGGTGTTCGAGTACATCGAACAGGAGCTGAAAGCGGTCCTACCTAACCTGTCGCCCGACGTGTCGGCCCAGACCTACGGGCGGCCCACCCAAAGCACCGCCCAGGCCCTGCTGGCCAAGCTCTACTTGAACGCCGAAGTCTACATCGGGCAGCCCCGCTACACCGAAGCCATTGCCGCCTGCAACGTGCTCATCAAGAGCCGAAAGCACAGTCTGGCCGCGAATTACCTGGATGTGTTTGCGGTGGAGAACGGCCCCCAGGTCAGTGAAATCATCTTTGCCGTACCCTTCGATGCCAACCTGGCCCAGGGCAACATGATGTCCCGCTTTGCCTTGCACCAGCAGATGAAGGACAAGTTCGGCCTGCTGTTCACGCCCAGCAACGCCAGCCTGACCTGGCCCGAGTTCTTCGCCCTCTACCAGGAGCCCACCGACACCCGCAACCAGCAGTGGCTCTCGGGCAAGCAGTACCTGAGCGACGGCCGCACGCCCGTGCTGATTTCGACCACCAAAAAGGGGCTGGATTCGCGCTACACCGGCTCCGACGGCAGCGCGGCCATCAGCTACCACCTGGAGCTGTCAGACCGGCTCACCTTCCGCGACGCGGCCAAGTTCGATGTGGGCAACGACGAGCTGGGCAAGGCCCAGGGCACCCGCAACATCAAGTACTATCCCGACAAGTCTTCCACTTCCCGCGACCAGGGCAACGACTTGGTGCTGCTGCGCTACGCCGATGTGCTGCTGATGAAGGCCGAAGCTTTGCTGCGCGGCGGCCAGGACCCCGACGGCGCCACGGCCCTGAGCCTGGTGAACCAGGTGCGCACCCGGGCGCAGGTGCCCGCTTTTACAACCCTGACCCTAGCCACACTCTTCGAGGAGCGCAGCCGCGAAATGGCCTGGGAAGGCTGGCGCCGCACCGACCTCATCCGCTTCGGCAAGTGGGAAGCCGTGTGGGGCCAGGGCCTGAAAACCAATGCCGACACGTACCGCCGCCTGTTCCCCATCCCCGCTACCGAGCTGACGCTTAACACCAATCTGAAGCAGAACCCCGGCTACTAACCTTCCTTTCTTTCCTCCATAACCACTACACCCGCATGAAAAACCTCCCTTCCAAAGTGGCGCTGCTGGCCACCGGCCTGGCCCTGTCGGCCCTGAGCAGCTGCAACGTGGCCCCGAACCAGGCGGAAACGGTAGCCCCCCGCGCCACCCAGACGGCCGACGCCACGGCCGCCTTCAAGGCTAGTCTGGCTTTGCGCTGGGCCCCGGTACACTACCAGGATACCGACGTAACCGGCGACCATGGCCTCAGCGGCAAGGGCGACTACCTGACGGCCATCAACTACGACGGCGACTGGAGCGGCACCAACAACTGGAACAACCTGACCCGCTACGCCGCCACCGGCCACGGCTACTACTCGGTGGTGGAAACCGGCACCCACTGGTTTGTTACTTATGCCTTCTTCCACCCGCGCGACTGGACCGACAACTTCCTGCTTTATAACCTGGACGAGCACGAAAACGACCTGGAAGGCCTGCTGGCCGTGGTGAAAAAGGACGGCAGCACCTACGGCAACCTGCAAGCCATTGTAACGGTGGCGCACTCGGATTTCTATTCTTTCGTGCCGGCCGGCTCCCCGCTGCAAGCCAACCAGGAAGACATCGACGGGACGCTGAGCCTGGAAAGCTACAACGGCGAGCTGCACCCGGTAACGGCCCAGGAGGCCAAGGGCCACGGCCTGAAGGCGTATCCCTACTACAAGCTCAATGGCGACGGGCTCAAATATTTCCCCACGGCCGCAACCGCCGAAGCCCCGGCCTCGGCTGATGACCGGGACGTGAAGTACAAGCTCGTGGATGTTTTTGCGGCGGGTGGCCTATGGGAGCAGCGCACCAACGCGGCATTGTTTACCTCGGCGGCGGGTGGTTTCGTGAAAAGCTACGGCAACGGCGGCGCTAACGCCCCCTGGGCCTGGGATGACGGTAACGACGTACCTGGCCGCGGCGAGCTGGCCACCGACCCGGCCAAACTGGTCAACAGCTACTTCAAGAACCTGGGTGCATTCGACCTGAACTACCTCGATAACAAATACAAAGGAATCGGCCAGTAAGGCTCCGCAAAACAAGCTGGCCTGAGGGCCGAAAGCACACATGTTGGCAATGCTCCGGGTGGAGCCTCATGGGGGAGTGGCAGGGCCGGAAGGGCCTTGACCACCTCGGCCGGAGGTTCCGGCCGGAGCATTTGCCTTTTGCGGTACGGTAGCAGGAGGGAAGCTCCGCACCCAACCAGTTTCGAACAGCTTGTCCGGAAATGGACAGGTTTTAACTCCCAGGCAAGATGGTAATTTTTTTTATTATGTTGATTTATAGGAATTTATACAAATGGCACGACCGTTGGCTGACAGATAGTGAATCCCCTTCCTACCTGTACAAAAATGGACAGAGCCATTTCCCAAATCACTCAAAACCGCCGTCGGCGCCGCCGCTGGCTGCTGGGCGCGGGCCTGCTGCTGGCATTGGTAGTGGGCCTGCTGGCTTTCCGCACGGTGCTCCGGCCCGGCCTCAGCCGCAACGCTATTCTTACGGCCCGTGCCGAAACCGGCGACGTGGAGGCTTCGCTCACGGCGGCCGGCGTCATCATTCCGTCCCACGAGGCCGTGCTGACCAGCCCCATCCAGAGCACCATCCGGCGGGTGGCGGTGGCGGTGGGCAGCCGGGTGCAGCCGGGCCAGACGATTCTGGAGCTGGACCGGGAGCTGACCAATACGGCCCTGGCCAAGCTCCAGGACGAGCAACAGCAACACCGCAACAAGAACAGCCAGCTCCAGCTCAGCCTCGAAAAAGCCCTCAACGACCTTCGCTCCCAGGAGCAGGTGCAGCAGGTGAAGGTGCGCAGCCTGCAGTCGGCGCTGCGCGACGAGCAGTATCTGCTGAAGATTGGGGGCGGCACCGCCGAGAGCGTGCGCCAGGCCGAGCTGAACCTGCGCGTGGCCTGGCTGGAGCAGCAGCGCCTCACGGAGCAGATCCGCAACCAGCGCGCCGCCAACGCCGCCGACGTGCGCGAGTTGGGCTTCACGCTGCAGATTCAGGACCGCAGTATTACGGAGCTGGCCGGCAAGCTGGCCCAGGCCAACATCAGCAGCCAGCGGCCCGGCGTGCTGACGTGGGTGAACGAAGACCTGGGTACTACCGTGCAGGCCGGCGAACCGCTGGCCCGCGTGGCCGACCTGAGCCGCTTCCGGGTACGCGCTACCATTTCCGACTCCTACGCCGATGCCCTGCACTTGCAGGACCCGGTTGTCATCCGCATTAACGGCACCGATTTACGCGGCACCATCAGTACCATCAGCCCGGCTGTGGAAAAGGGCGTGGTAACCTTCTACGCGGCCCTGGCCCAGGACCACCACCCGGCCCTGCGCTCTAACCTGCGGGCCGACGTGTACGTGGTAACGAAAGCTCACCACAACGTGGTACGCCTCAAAAACGGGCCGTTCTACCAAGGCGGCAAGGAGCAGCCGGTATTCGTGGTGAAGGATGGTAAGATCATACGACGCACGGTGCAATTCGGGGACAGCAACTTCGACTACGTGCAGATAACCCAGGGGCTGCAGCCGGGCGAGGAAGTAGTTGTATCCGACACGAAGGACTACGCGGGTACGCCCGAACTCACTCTCCAGGACTAACGGCCATGAAACAGCTTTTCTCCGCCAGTATAAAGACGCGTGTTTGCGCTTTCTCGTTGAACAGTTTTCTCGCAAGGTTACCACCAAAGCAACCTCAGTACGCGCCCAAACGCGAAGTGTCGCGTCTCTGCGGCGGGCTGCTACTCTTGCTGACGGTTCCTGCGCTGGCGCAGAACCAGCCGACGGTGCTTACCCTGCCCGAGGTAATCGAGCAGGCCCTGGGCCAGTCGGCGGCGGCGAAGCAGACCCAGACCTCCCGCGACCAAAGCTACTGGCAGTGGCGCACCTACCAAGCCAGCTACAAGCCCCAGCTGGGGTTGCAGGGCACGTTGCCCGGTTTCAGCCGCGCCGTAACGCCCGTGGTGCAGCCCGATGGTACCACCGACTTCCGGGCCGTGCGCATCAACAACTCCAACGTGGGCCTGGCCGTCACCCAGAACATCGGCCGCACCGGCGGCCAGCTATTCGTGGCCTCCGAGCTGCAGCGGTTCGATGATTTCAACGGGGGGCTGAAACGCTACAATAACCAGCCCGTGGCTATTGGCCTGACCCAGCCCCTGGGCATGTTCAACAGTCTGAAATGGGCCCGGCGCATTGAGCCGCTGCGCTACGAGGAAAGCCAGCGCCTGTACGTGGAGGAGCGTGAAACCATTGCCCAGCGCATTACGGAGCTGTATTTTGCTGTGTTGCAGCAACAGGTAAACGCGGAGGTGGCGGGCCAGAACGTGCGGGCCAACGAAGAGCTGCTGCGCATCGGGAAGGAGCGGTATCAGCTGGGGCGACTTTCCCAAAGCGACCTGCTCCGGCTGGAGCTCAACCTGCTGAATGCCCGGCAGGCACTGGCCCAGAGCCGCCTCGACGCCCAGAACGCCACGGTGGATTTGCAGAGCTACACCGGCCTGCGGGCGGAGCAGCTGCGGCTGGCGGTACCGGCGGCGGCTCCGCGCCTGGAGGTGCCCGCCGGGCAGGCACTGCTGCAGGCGCGGCAGAACCGGAGTTTGGTGCTGGCCTTTCGGCGGCGGCTGTTGCAGGCGGAGCGGGAAATAGCCCTGGCCCGGGGCACTACCGGCTTTCAGGCCACGCTGGCGGCCAATCTGGGCTACGTGAATCAGGCCGGCAACCTCTGGGACACCTACGCGGCCCTCCAGAACCAGCAGCAGGTGCGCCTCACGTTTGCGCTGCCGCTGGTAGACTGGGGCCGGCAGAAATCCATCGTCAAAACCGCCGAGCTGACCCGCCAGCAGGTGCAGGCCGACGTGGCGCAGGAAGAAGCCAGCTTCGAGCTGAGCGTAGAGGTGCAAGCTGCCCAGCTCGGCACCCTGGCCGAGCAGCTGGCCCTCACGGCCCGCGCCGACACGCTGGCTCTACAACGGTACGATATTGCTCAGGCCACCTACAAAGTCGGCCGCATCAGCCTCACCGACCTTACCATTGCGTCGGCGGAGAAGGACCAGGCCCGGCGTACCTACATTCTGGCCCTGCGCGACGCCTGGGTGGCCCACTACCGCCTGCGTGCCCTCACGCTCTACGACTTTGAGCGGCAGCAGCCCCTGGCGGCCCGATAGCACGGCAGTTTCGCCGCGCGCATTACCGAACACCCTGTCCGAAAACGGACATCTTTTTCTGATTTGCTAAGTGGTGCTTGTGAGTCAAAAAGATGATTTTCAATAGTTTATAAAAATGGCATCAGGCTTGGATACTTACCCCTGGCTGCCCTGATCAACTGCCCGAAACCGGACAGCTACGCTGAACCTCTTCCAACTTTCTTCCCATGGAAAACCTCCTTGCCCAGACTGCTTCTTGCCCCGCTACCACGCCATCGGCTGCTGGGCCGCCGGTAATTGCGCTGCGCGACATCGAGAAAGTCTACCAGACCAAAACCATTGAAACGGTGGCCCTGAACCGGGTAAACCTGACCATCAACAAAGGCGAATTTGTGTCGATTATGGGGCCTTCAGGCTGCGGCAAATCCACGCTTCTCAGCATCATAGGGCTGCTGGATGAGCCCACCAGTGGCGTACTGGAGCTAGACGGCCGCGCCGTGCAGTCGTACTCTGACCGGGAGCTGGCCGCGCTGCGCAATCAGAAAATCGGGTTCGTGTTCCAGAGCTATCATCTTATCAACGACCTCTCGGTTCTCGATAACGTGGAGCTGCCCCTGCTGTACCGGCCCGGGGTGGGCGGCAAGGAGCGGCGGGAACGGGCCTACGCCGCCCTCGATAAAGTGGGCCTGAGTCCGCGCACCAGCCACTTCCCCAGCCAGCTTTCCGGGGGGCAGCGCCAGCGCGTGGCCATTGCGCGGGCCCTGGCCGGCCGCCCCGAAATCATCCTGGCCGATGAGCCCACCGGCAACCTCGACTCGGTGATGGGGGAGGAGATACTAGACCTGCTGCTGCACCTCAACCGCCAGGAAGGCACCACTATCGTGATGGTTACCCACGACGAGCAGCAGGCCCTGAAAACCCAGCGCCTCATCCGCTTCTTCGACGGCAGCCAGGTTTCATAGAACGTCATGCTGAGCAAAGCGGAGCGTAGCCGAAGCATCTCTACCGCTTTGTTGCAATGCTATTTGATCAGTCAGAGGTAGAGATGCTTCGGCTACGCTCCACTTCGCTCAGCATGACGGTTCCTTACTCTTTAACTGAAACTACATGCTACTCTCTTACCTCAAACTTGCCTGGAAAGTCTTGCTGCGCCGTAAGTTCTTCACCTTTATCAACCTGTTCGGCGTGAGCTTTACACTGATGATTCTGCTGGTGGTGATGGCTCTGGTAGACCACGTAGTGGGGCCAAATATGCCGGAAAAGCGCATCGACCGGATGCTGTTCGTGAATGTCATCCGGCAGGAGATGGTAGACGGCCACGGCTGGATGAACCGGCCCGCCAGCGTGCATTTCGTGGATACCTACATCCGCCGGATGAAGACGCCGGAGAAAGTAGCCCTGACATCGAATATTTACGATGCCACGGCTTTCACCAACAATGGCCTGCTCCCGCTGGATGTTCGCTACACCGATGGGAATTTCTGGCAGATCATGGACTTTGAGTTTGTGGACGGGCGGGCGTTCAGCGGGGCCGAAGTGGCCCAGGCCCAGCACGTCTGCGTCATCAACGAAGCCACGGCCCGCAGCTACTTCGGCACCGCCGACGTGGTGGGGCGTGCCATCGAGGTAGACCTGACACGCTACCGCGTGGCCGGCGTGGTGCGCAACGTGTCGGCAGTGCACATTGCCTCCTATGCCGATGTGTGGGTGCCCTACACCCTGAGCCCGTCCCTGATACGCGACACCAGCATCGGGGGTGATTTTCTAGTGGTGCTGCTGGCACCCACGGCGGCGGCGGCCCCAGCCATGCGTGAGGAATACCGCCAGATGGTGCAGCGCGTGGAAATTCCGAATCCGAAGGAAGTAAAGGCCATCTATTCCTACGCCGACCCCATGCTGGCCACCTTTACCCGCGCCCTCCACATCACTCGGTCCGAGGGCGCCGGTAATTCCCAGGCCCTGGACAACGACAACGTGGGCACTTTCTACCTGATTTGTACCCTCATGGGGCTACTGTTTATGCTGCTGCCGGCCCTAAACCTGGTGAACCTGAACGTGACGCGCATTCTGGAGCGCTCCAGCGAGATTGGCGTTCGGAAGGCCTTCGGGGCTACGGGCCGCAACCTGGTGGGGCAGTTTCTGGTGGAAAACGTGGTGCTGGCCGTGGTGGGCGGACTGCTGGGCCTGGGCCTGGCCGCCGGAGCGCTGGCGCTGCTCAACGAGGCCCATGTAGTAGCCTATGCCCAGTTCAGCCTCAGCTGGCGGGTGTTCAGCTGGGGGCTGGGGTTGGCCCTGCTGTTTGGGCTGATGAGCGGCGTGTATCCCGCCTGGAAAATGTCGCGCCTCAACCCCGTAGTGGCCCTGCGCGGCAGCGGCGAGCAGAAATAAAGCGTGAGATAGTGAGGCTGTGCCAACAGCCTGACAACTCACCAGTTCACCACTTCACCACCTGGCCTCATGCTCCGTCATCTGTTTAAACTTATCTGGAACCGCAAGCGCAACAACCTGCTGCTGGTGTCGGAAATATTCTTCTCGTTCGTCGTGCTGTTTGCCGTGGGCACTATGCTCATCACCTTCGGCACCAACTTCCTGGCCCCCCATGGCTTCGACTATCAGCAGGTGTGGCGGCTCGAAATACGGGCCGGCCAGAACAAAACCATGCCCCGCACCGAGCTGGACGAGGTGCTGCGCCAGATGCAGGCTCTGCCCGGTGTCCGGCAAGTGGCCCTCGCCAGCGACAATATGCCCTTTATCTTTCGCACCAATACGTCCGCGTTTAGCTACAAAGGCCGGAAGTCGGAGCAGTCGAATATATACGATACCGATGATCAGTACGCCCAAGTAATGGGGTTGAAGCTGCGCGAAGGCCGCTGGTTTGCCAAGGCCGACGACGGCAGCCACCACCGGCCGGTGGTCATCAGCCAGGATTTGCGCGAAACCCTGTTCGGCAACGAGCCGGCCCTGGGCAAAATCTTCTCCTGGGCCGAGCCCGGCCCCGACATCAAGCCCGAAGACGAGTTCCAGGTGATGGGCGTGGTGGAAAACGTGCGGATGGAAAACGACTTTGGTCCGCCTGTGCCCTCCATGTGGAAACGCCTGCTGCCCTTCGATACGACGCGCTGGGAAACAGCCAACGTGGTGGTGCGCGTGGCCCCCGGCGCCGGCGGGGAGCTGCAGGAGAAAATAGCCCGCACGGTGGCCGGCGTCACGCGCCAGTGGACCACCATGGTGCGCGTGGTGGACGAGGACCGCCTGCACAAGCGGCGCTACACCATTGTGCCGACAGCGGGGCTGGCACTGGTAAGCCTGTTTCTGATTGTGAATGTGGCCTTGGGCCTGTTTGGCGTGCTCTGGTACAACATCAGCCAGCGCCGGGCCGAGATAGGGTTGCGCCGGGCGATGGGGGCCACCGGCTCGGCCATCAGCCGGCAGTTTCTGGGCGAAATGCTGATTGTCAGTACCCTGGGCGTGGTGCTGGGGTGTTTGCTGGCGGTGCAGTTTCCCTTGCTGGGGGCGTTTGAGCTGGACCCGAAGTTTTACCTGGCCGGCATTGCGGTGGCGGGCGTAGCCGTGTACGTCATCACGGCGCTGTGCGCATTCTACCCCAGCCGGTTAGCGGCGGGCATTCATCCGGCCGTGGCACTGCGAGAAGAATAAAGCCTGAAAGAAAGCCTGCCCGCCCAGATTTACCCGCCGATTTCCGTCCTTCGCCCCCGAGCTATGATACTGATTGCCGACGACGACCTGGCCGTGCGCACTTCGCTGGGGCTGCTGCTGAAGCAGGCCGGCTATGCGGCGCGCGCCGTGGCCACGCCGGAGGCTGTGCTGACCGCCGTGCAGCAGGCGCTGCCCCGCCTGCTGCTCCTGGATATGAACTTCTCCCTCGACACCAGCGGCCACGACGGCCTGAAACTGCTGGCCCAGCTGAAGCGCCTGTACCCCGCGTTGCCCGTAGTGCTGATAACGGGTTGGGGTAGCATCACGCTGGCCGTGGAAGGCATGAAAGCCGGAGCCGCCGAGTTCGTCACCAAGCCCTGGAACAACGATGCGCTGCTGCAAACCATCCGTACCATCCTGCGCCTGCACGAGCCGGACGCCGAAACCGACCCCGTCGGCCTCAGCCGCCGCCAGCTGGACCAGCAGTATGATTTTCGGGCCATTGTGGGGCAGGATGCGCGCCTGTTGCACGTGCTGCGCAACGTGGGCCAGGTGGCCGCCACCGATGCTTCGGTGCTGATTGAGGGCGAATCGGGGACGGGCAAGGAGCTGATTGCGGAGGCCGTGCACCTCAACAGCCAGCGCCGCCGCCAGCCCTTTGTAAAGGTGAACCTGGGAGGGATTTCCGCCTCCCTGTTTGAGAGTGAAATGTTCGGGCACCGGCGCGGGGCCTTCACCGACGCCAAAACCGACCGGGTCGGCCGCTTCGAGCTGGCCAACGGCGGCACCATCTTCCTCGACGAGATAGGGGAGCTGGACCTGGGCTCCCAGGTGAAGCTGTTGCGGGTGCTGCAGGACCGAACCTACGAGGTGCTCGGCGACAGCAAGCCCCGCCGCCTCGATATCCGCGTGATTTGTGCCACCAACCGCAACCTCACCGATATGGTGCAGCAGGGGCGCTTTCGGGAAGATCTGTTTTACCGCATCAACCTGATTACGGTGCGCCTGCCCGCCCTGCGCGAGCGTCCTGAAGATATCCCGCTGTTAGTGCAGCACTTTGTGGATAGCCTGCGGGCTACCTACCACCGACCGGCCCTGAAAGTGGGTGCCCGCGCCCGCCACTGGCTGCAGGAGCAGCCGCTGCCGGGCAACATCCGGGAGCTGAAAAATCTGGTGGAGCGCGCCGTGCTGGTATCGGGCAAAGACGAGCTTGGGCCCGAAGACTTTCAGGCCCAGTTTCAGCCGGCCCCGGCGCGTATTTCAGAGCCTGGGGAGCTGCCGGAACCCGGTACCATCACCCTCGATGAGCTGGAGGCCCGCATGATCCGCCGCACGCTGGAGCACTACGGCGGCAACATCAGCCGCGTAGCCAAAGCCCTGGGCCTGAGCCGTGGCGCGCTCTACCGAAGGCTGGAGAAGTATGCCATTCCGTTTGATGCGGAGTAGGAGGGAAGAACATCATGCAGAGCGGAGCAAAGCATCACGTTCTTTATCCCTTCCGCACACTAGTCCCTCATGACTCTGCGCCTGAAATTTCTGCTGTTCGTCACCATCATTCATGCCGTGCTCATTGTGCTGGCCGGCCAGATGATGCGCACCAACGCCCCGCTGTTTGTGGCGCTGGAAGTACTGCTGCTGATCAGCATCTTCCTCACAGTGCAGCTGTACCGGGGCTTTGTCCGGCCGTTTCAGCTGATTGCGGCCGGCACGGAAGCTATTCGGGCCAGGGATTTTTCCATGAAATTCGTGCCCGTGGGGCAGCACGAAATGGACCAGCTCATTGCCGTGTACAACCACATGATTGATGAGCTGCGGCAGGAGCGAGTTACGCAGCACGAGAAAAGCTACCTGCTCGAAAGCCTAATCCGGGCCTCGCCGGCCGGGGTCCTGCTATTGTCCTTTGATGGGCGGATTGAGGGCGTGAATCCCGCCGCCGAGCGGATGCTGTCCCAACCCACGGCGGCGCTGCTAGGCTTGCCACCCGCCGCCGTGCCCGGCGACTGGGGCCCGGCCCTGGCGGCGCTTTCTGAGCAGGGGCCGCAGGTGGTGCAGCTCTCGGGGCTGCAGACGTACCGGGCGCACTGCTCACGTTTTGTAGATCGGGGCTTCACGCGCCAGTTTATCGTGCTGGAAGAGCTGACGCAGGAACTGATCAGGCAGGAGAAAAAGGCCTACGAGAAGCTGATCCGGATGATGTCGCACGAAATCAATAACTCCATCGGGGCCATTAATTCCATCCTCCAGAGCTTCCGCCACTACGCCCCCCAGCTGCAGCCCCAGGACCGCCCCGATTTTACCGAAGCCTTGGAGGTTTCTATCGGGCGCAACACGCACCTGGCCAACTTTATAGCCAATTTCGCTACGCTCGTGCGCCTGCCGCCGCCGCAGCGTCAGCCCACCGATGTGCATGGGCTGCTGCGAACCACGGCGCGCCTACTGCAGGTGCAGGCAGAGCGCCGCTGCATCCGGTGGCACTGGGAGCTGGCCCCCGGCCCACTGCTGGCTAATGTGGACCCGCAGCAGCTGGAGCAGGCGCTGCTCAACATCGGCAAAAACGCCCTCGAAGCCATTGGGAAAGACGGCAACATCTGGGTGCGGACCAGCTGGGAGCCCGCGCAAATCATCATCGAAAACGACGGCCCCGGCCTGGCGCCCGAGGTGCAGCGCCGCCTGTTCACGCCCTTCTTCAGCACCAAGCGCGACGGTCAGGGCATCGGCCTTACCCTCACCCGCGACATTCTGCTCCAGCATGACTTCCGCTTCAGCCTCGAAACGCAGCCCACCGGCCGTACGGCGTTTACCATCTGGCTGTAGCACAAGCGCGGGGACGCGAACTGCAAAGTTCGCGCTACTGCTGTCCGTTACTTCCGCTTGACTGGGGCGGCGGGCTTGCGGTTGGGCATGGGCCGCACGGCCGGGGCGGGTGCGCCGGCGGGCACTACCTGGCCGTTGCGGAAGGTTTTCTTCTCCTGCACCGTGGTGCCATCCAGCCCGAAATAGGTCCATACGCCCGATTCCTTGCCGTTGCGGAAGGTGCCGGCTATTTCCGGGGTGCCATCTTCGCGCAGCTGGCGAAAAGCCCCCGTTTTCAGCCCTTTTACATACGTGGTTTCCGCCTTCAGCTTACCCGAGGCGTAGAACTCTTGGCTCAGCCCCGTGGGTTTGCCGGCTTCGTACACCAGCTTGCTTTGCAGCGTACCGGTGGGGTAGTACGTCACCTGCTCGCCGGTCAGTTTGCCGTTCACGTAGGTTTCCTGCTTCTGCAGTTGCTTGCCGCCCACATGAAACGCGCGCCACTGGCCGTTGGGCTGCCCGTTTTTGTACTGCTGCTCGCCCTTGGCCATACCGTCCTCGTAGTATAGCGTGATGCGCCGGTCGCGGCCCTGGTTGCTGTATTCCGTCTTCTGCTCCGTCTTGCCCGATTCATATAAGTCCAGCTGCGTGCCCGTGAGCACACCCTGGCGGTAGGTCTGAGTGCTTTTTACGGCGCCGCTTTCGTAGTACGATTTGGCGGGGCCGTCGAGGTTGCTGGTGCCGCCGGCCAGGCTTTTGGCTTGCTTGGTCAGGTCGTCGGCCAGCGGGTTTTTCACCGCCCGCCCGACCAGCGTAGCAGGGGCATAGGTGCCCTCAGTGCGCAGCTTGCCCGAGCGGTAGTAGCTGCGGTAGCTGCCCCGGCCGGTGCGGTCAGCCTGCACGTCGGTTTCCAGCTTGCCGTTGTCGTAGTAGGTTTTGTAAGGGCCAGCCAGCAGTCCTTTGCTGTACATCCCCTCACTTTGCAGCTGACCGTTCTCGAAGTAGGTTTTGGCCGGTCCGCTGGCTTGGCCGTTCTGGTAGGTCACTTCAGCCCGGGGCTTGCCCGAGGGATACAACTCCCGGATAACACCGGCCGGCTGGCCGTTGCTGAGCGTAGTTTCGAGCTTCACCTCGCCGTTGGGGTGGAAGTAGCGCAGCGTGCCGGTGGGCTGATCTTCCTCGTACGTGCCTTCCTGGGCCAGCTTGCCGTTGTCGTAGTAGGTTTTGAATGGGCCCTGGCGCACGCCCTGCTGGTACGTAACTTCCAGCCGGCGCCCCCCGTTGGGGTGAAACTCCACGTACGCCGAGTCGCGCTTACCGTCGGTGTAGCGCGTCTGGGCCTCTAGCTTACCGGAGTAATAAAACCGCTTGTACGGTCCCTGCATCACGGTATCGGCCGCTACCAGGGCTGAGTACACCTCGCGCTTATGCACGTTGGTGGAGTCAAAATACGTCGTAAGCCGACGCAGCTTTTGCGCTTGAGCGGCGGTAGAGAGCAGGAGTAGGGCAAGCGTAATTCGTTTCATAGCCGCAAGAACGGGAGAAAGCCAAAAGTATTTTTTGTGCCGGCCGTCAGCACAGGTTCAGCCAGTAGCCAGGCCGCACACAAAAGCCCTGCCGCAAAAATGCAGCAGGGCTTTCCGGTAAACGTCAGCACGAATCCGTGAAATTCGATAAATCCGTGATTTACAGCTTCTCTACCACGATACTGCTCGCGCCACCACCACCGTTGCAGATGCCGGTCACGCCGATTTTGCCGCCTTCATTCTGCAGCACGTTCAGCAGCGTGGTTACGATGCGGGTGCCCGACGCGCCGAGCGGGTGGCCCAGGCTCACAGCCCCGCCGTATACGTTTACTTTCGAGCCTTCCAGGTTCAGCAGCTTGTTATTGGCCAGGGAAACCACCGAGAAAGCCTCGTTGATTTCGTAGAAATCCACTTCCGAGGCATCCACGCCGGCGTGTTTCAGCGCCTTTGGAATAGCCAGAGAAGGTGTGGTGGTGAACCACTCGGGAGCCTGCTCGGCGTCGGCGAAGCCCCGGATGCGGGCCAGCGGCTTCACGCCCAGCTCCTCTGCCTTCTCACGGCTCATGAGCAGCACGGCGGCGGCTCCGTCGTTGAGGGTGGAGGCATTGGCGGCCGTCACGGTACCTTCCTTGCCGAAGGCGGGCTTGAGGCCGGCAAACTTGGCAAAATCAGCCTTGGTGTACTCCTCGTCGTCGCTGATAACGGTTTCTTTGCCGCGCACTGTAATGGTTACGGGCACAATTTCGTCCTTCTTCTTACCGGCCTGGGCAGCGGCGGCACTCCGCTCATAGCTCTGCTGGGCAAAGGCATCCTGCTCCTCGCGGGTGATGCCGTAGTGGGTGGCGGTGCGGTCGGCGGCTACGCCCATAGCAAAGTCGTGGTACGGGTCCCAGAGGCCGTCCTTCATCAAGCCGTCAATCATCTGGCCGTGGCCGTATTTAGCCCCAAAGCGGGCTTTATCCAGGTAGTACGGCACGTTCGACATGCTTTCCATACCCCCGGCCAGCACCACGTCGGCCTGCCCCAGCATGATGGCCTGCGCCCCGAACATAATGGCTTTCGAGCCCGAAGCGCACACTTTATTGACGGTAGTGCATTCCACGGTATCGGGCAAGCCGGCTTTCTTGGCCGCTTGGCGGGCTGGAGCCTGGCCCAGGTTGGCCGAAATAACGTTGCCCATAATCACCTGCTCTACCTCCTTGGCATCGACCCCGGCTTTCTCCAGGGCTCCTTTCAGCGCAATAGCGCCCAGCTCAATGGCCGACAACGATGACAGGCTCCCGCCAAACGACCCGATGGGCGTGCGCACGGCGGCCACAATAACTACTTCTTTGATTTGCATGATGAGGTGGGGTGGGAATGGTTAATCAAGGGCTTAAAGGTAGTAAGGTTTGGTGATGAGGTGCACAGCCGCGGCTGTCATCCAGAGAGAACATCAGGCAAAAGCAGAACGCCAAAATGATAGACCGTCATTCCGAGCATGTGGCGCATCAAGCTAGTATGCGGAGCCGCGGCCGAGGAATCTCGGGTGTTGACGTTGTGGTAGTAACCGTCATTCCGACGACAGGAGTAATCCCGTGTGCTGATGTTTAAATAGCTTGGCAACCTCAGCACGCGAGATTCCTCGGCTGCGCTTGGAATGACGTTCTGTTCCTTATCAACTTACTAATACCAGAATCACCAAGCTGGCTTTCCCTTCTCCTGCGGCTTGGTGGCTTTACGCGGTAGCTGCTGCAGGTATTGCTGCTCGGCGGTGTGCAGAGCCTCCAGCAGCTGGCGGGCCTGGCCGCTGCTCAGGTTCATCTGCTGGAGCCGGGCGCGCTGGGTCTGAAGGTTGATTTCCGCCGCCGAAGCGGCCTCGGTACCCCCGCGCCGACTGGTACCGCCCGGGGCTTCCGGGCCGGTTTCCTCGTCGCTGATACCCCGTACGTTGCCGGGCTGGCTGCCCCGGGCTACGGTGCGCTGCTCCCCGGAACCGGGTTGAAAGCCGGAGTTGGCGGAACTGCCGGGTTGCGCAGACGGCCGGTTAGGGTCACGCGAGCCATTGGCATCGGGCCGGGGCTGCAGGACGTTACGCGGGTTGCGGGGAAGCGTAGGATCAGTGAGCTGTCCCCGTTGATCTGCGCCGGCTTTGGGCTGAGACTGAGCAGTAGGTTCCGGCTGCTTGGCTTCCGGGCTGCCATCGGTACCAGGTGGCGGCAGCTGAGGCTGGGCAGTTTTGCGAGCCAAATAGTCACGTAACTGCTCGTAATTGAACCGGGCTTCCGCATTGGCAGCATTAGCCAGCAAGGCCTGGCGCAACAGGCTTATCGCCTGTGCATAATCACCCTTGGTGGCGGCCAGCGTGCCCAGCTGCTGTAATGCAACGCTGCGCATAGCCGGGTTTTTGCTAATAGTCAGCTTATTGTAATATTCTCGCGCTTCGCTTGGCCGCCCGGCGCGGGCGGTGGCATGCGCCAGATTCAGCCACACCGCTTCATCCCGGGTTTCCAGCGTTACGGCAGCTTCCTTATAAGCTAAGGCAGCGGCGGTATAGTCCCGGCGGGCATACGCCGCCGCCCCACGCTCCACCGCCGCATTCCGGTCATGGATGCGGGTTAGGCCTCCCCAGGCACTCAGCAGCACTATTCCGCCTAGCAGCACACTTCTCACGGCCGAATTACTTTCACGGTTATCAGGATGTCCAACATAATCAGAACCAGTGCTACTATCAGCGGGTACCGGTAGCGGTTATCTGCCACTGAAACCGTTCTGACCTGTTGCGTCTGGCCTTCTACGCGGTTTAGTGCATTCAGCAGGAAAGGAAACTCGTCGCGCTGGTCAGTCAGTTCAAAGTACTGCCCGCCGGTCTGCTCAGCCAGCTGCCGGAGTGGAGCCGATACCAGTCGGGTAATGGCCTCGCGGCCTTTCGCGTCGCGCAGGTAACCCCGGCCGCCGGTCTGCGGAATCCGGCTGCCTTCAGTGGTTCCCACCCCCACCGTAAATACCCGCGCCCCCGAGCGGGCCAGAATGCGCACAGTTGGCTCCAGATTCTCCCCGAAATCCTCCCCGTCCGTTATAAGGACCACCGCCGTCGCACGGGGCGGCGTGACGCTACTGGCGGAATCCGGCGGTATGGCTTCTAGTCGGGTCAGCAGCAGCTCCAATGGGGGCACCAGGTTGGTGCTGCCCGGCGGTACCAGGGTTGTTTGCAGCGTGCTGATGAAGAGTTGCAGGGCCGCCTGGTCATAGGTGAGGGGGCACTGCACATATGCTTCGCCCGAAAATACGATGAGCCCTAACCGGTCGGCGGGGAAGCGGCTAGTAAGGGTGGCCAACTCGGCTTTTACCTTTTGCAGGCGGGAGGGCACTACATCGGGGGCATCCATGGAGCGCGACAGGTCCACCAGCAGCCATACGTCTTTGCCGGACGTTCGTACCGGATTCTGGGTCACGCCATAGGCCGGCCCCAATAATGCCACCGCCAGCAGCCCGAAATACAGGAGCCGCAACCCCAGCTTCCAGCCCAGCCGCCAGCCGCGCTGCCCCAGCGGTGCTGCCAGCCGGCGCGTCCGAAACAGGTAGCCGAGGTACAATAGAAAAAAAAATATGGCCGCCAGCCCTTCGGGCCAGCCTGGCCGGTAAGCCCAGTTCAGCACGATGGTAACCCCTTCATGTTCAAAATGCAACCAGTGTAAAAGGTAGGTAAAAGCGGCGGCGGTGGTCCCAGGTCAATGCCCCGAAAAGGCCGTTTAGAGTGGCAAGATGGAAGATATTTTTTTCGAAAAGGGTTTGTATGTCCATTCTGCTCGTATATTTGCACACCTTTCAACCGGAAAGGAGTTCCACACGGAGAGGTGGGTGAGTGGCTGAAACCAGTAGTTTGCTAAACTGCCGTAGCTCTAAAGGTTACCGGGGGTTCGAATCCCCCCCTCTCCGCATATTTTTAGATTAAAAATTGAGAATTAAAAATTAAACAGTGCGTCACAGCAATGTTGACCACCGGCTAATTTTTAATTCTTAATTTTTAATTGCCCATTCGGGGTGTAGCGTAGCCCGGTATCGCGCCTGCTTTGGGAGCAGGAGGCCGCAGGTTCGAATCCTGCCACCCCGACGTTTAAGCAAAAGCCGTTTACCCACCTCGGGTGGACGGCTTTTGTGTTAGTTGACCCCGTAGCTCAGCTGGATAGAGCAGCTGCCTTCTAAGCAGCCGGTCATGTGTTCGAATCACATCGGGGCCACGCTGATAATAAGCCACTTAGCTTGATTGCTGGGTGGCTTTTTTGTTACTGGTTGAAACCTTGGTCGTAGTTTGAATAGACTACCAGGGTAGTTGTAGTTTTTGACACAAGAGTTCGGTTGCTAAGGCAGTCGGGCTTTTTTTGTAAACTAGAGAGCAACTTGACGAGTAGTAGTGCAGGCGTGTAATCCCGTTCTTCCATTTCCTTCTCCCTCTTTACCCGATGAAAAAAACTGTACTCCTTCTGGCCGGTGGGCTATTGCTGGCTACTGCCGCTCAGGCTCAATGGGTGCAACAGCCCTTCTCCTTTGCCCAGGATTTGCTGCCGCTGTATACCGATGCAGTAGATGCCAATACTGCCTGGGCGCTATCCAGCGGGCTATTCACCCAGGATGCCGCTAACCAAGTCGCCCGCACGTTCAACGGGGGGCAAAACTGGACAGTGCTAACGGTTTCAGGAGTAAACACCGCTACGGAAACCGTGCAGAGTTTGTCGGCAGTAAGTGCAACCACGGCGTGGGTAGTCACTCTGAACGATACCGGGGGGCGTATTCTCAAAACGTCGGATGGCGGCTCAACCTGGGTGCGGCAAGGCACCAATGCGTTTTCAGCCGATAGTTACCCTAATACCATATACTTCTTCAATGCCAACGAAGGCATGGTGATGGGCGACCCGGACGGAACCAATGGCGGCGGTCCGGAAATCTACTATACTGCCAACGGAGGTACTACCTGGACCCGGTCCCTTAACGTACCTGTTGGTACTCCCGACGAGTATGGTACCTTTTTCCCGCCGGCAGCGGTAGGTAATTCTATCTGGTTTCCGAATGACGAAGGGGATATCTTCCATTCTACGGACAAGGGCGTAACCTGGACCGTAGCGCGGGGCGTGGCTTCTGAGCCCATCGAAAACATTGCCTTCCGGGATGAGCAGAATGGCTTGGCTGTTATTGCCGATGCCAACGCTACCAACCACGAGCTTTACCGCACTGCCGATGGCGGTATCACGTGGCGGCGCACCACCTATACTGGCCCACTGCGGGGTTGGGGACTTGATAACGTGCCTGGGACCGGCAATTACCTGTCCGTAGGAATTAATCTGGGCAATGGCGACTCCGGCTCCTCGTACAGCCGCGACAACGGCCAGACCTGGACCAGCATCGAAAACAATATCAACCACCTGTTTGTGGATGCGGCCGGCCCAACGGCAGTATGGAGTGGTGCCGTGAATGCCAGTACCGGGGCCGGAGCGGGCGTAAATAAACTTACCAGCACCGTGCTGCCTACCCGCGCCGCTACAGTGGTGCTGGGGGCCAGTGTGACCCCCAATCCCAGTACTGATGGTTTCTTCCGGGTACAGTGGCCCACGGCTACGCATACCGGAACTATTGTGCTTACCGTTGCTGATGCGCTGGGCCGGCAGCTACAGCAGCGCACCCTGGAGGCCAGCCGGGCTACGGAAGCTACGCTGGATCTGAGTCAGCAGAAGGCGGGAGTATATCACATAAAGCTGGAGTCGTTGGCGGGGGTAAGCCGCCTGCGGGCCCAGGTATTGTAAGATACTAATGTAGCCCATGCAAGGCCGTTGTTCCGGGTGCGGAGCAACGGCTTTTTTGAGTCCGTGCAGAAGCCCCGAATCGGCCCTGTGACTGGTAAAAACCGGATTTTTTCGGTATCTTTGTCGATACCTAATTCAGGTTGAATTAACTGCCTCACATGAGTGAAACACAAGAGATAATCGGAACCTCGGACTACTCCGCGGATAGTATTCAGGTGCTCGAAGGGCTCGAAGCGGTGCGCAAGCGGCCCTCCATGTACATCGGCGACACCGGCGCGAAAGGGTTGCACCACTTGGTGTGGGAGGTAGTCGATAACTCCATTGATGAAGCCCTGGCCGGCCAGTGCGACCGGATTGAAGTAACTATCCACCCTGGCAACGCCGTATCGGTGCAGGATAACGGCCGCGGTATTCCCGTCGGCATCAACCAGAAGTTCGGCAAATCGGCCCTGGAAATTGCCCTGACCGTGCTCCACGCCGGCGGCAAATTCGATAAGAACAGCTACAAAACCTCCGGCGGCCTGCATGGCGTGGGCGTCAGCTGCGTAAATGCGCTCAGCACCCACACTCACGTTACGGTAAAGCGCGACGGCCACATCTACGAGCAGGAGTACGTGATTGGCGTGCCCCAGTACGATGTGCGCAAGGTGGGCGACACCACGGAGCGCGGCACGCTGGTGCGGTTCCAGCCCGACGCTACTATCTTCGACGAAACGCTCATCTACTCCTACGAGCGCATTGCCACGCGTCTGCGGGAGCTGTCGTACCTAAACCGGGGCATCCGCATCGTCCTCACCGACCTGCGTACGCCCGAAGACGGCGGTGAGCCTCAGCAGAGCGAGTTCTACTCCCAGGGTGGGGTGGCCGAATACGTGCAGTACCTCGATAGCAGCCGCACGGTGCTGATGCACAAGCCGGTGTACGTGGCCACGGAGCGCGGTATTCCGGTGGAAGTAGCCTTCCAGTACAACGACTCGTTCCAGGAGCACATCTACTCCTACGTCAACAACATTAACACCCACGAGGGCGGTACGCACGTCTCGGGCTTCCGGGCGGCCATCACGCGCGTGCTGAAAGCCTACGCCGAGAAATCGGGCGAAGTGGCCAAAGCCAAGGTGGAAATCCAGGGCGACGACTTCCGCGAGGGCCTCACGGCCGTTATTTCGGTGAAAGTGGCCGAGCCCAAGTTTGAGGGTCAGACCAAAGGCAAGCTGGGCAACTCCGAGGTAAACGGCGCGGTGAACACCGTAGTGGGCGAAATTCTGAACCAGTACCTGGAGGAAAACCCCAAGGAAGCCCGCGTTATCATCGACAAGGTGATTCTGGCCGCCAAAGCCCGTATTGCTGCCAAGAAGGCCCGCGAGATGGTGCAGCGCAAAACCGTGCTGGGCTCCAACTCCCTGCCTGGCAAGCTGGCCGACTGCTCCGAATCGGACCCCGAAATCTGCGAAATCTACCTGGTAGAAGGTGACTCGGCCGGTGGCACTGCCAAGCAGGGCCGTAACCGGGCCTTCCAGGCCATTCTGCCGCTGCGGGGTAAAATCCTGAACGTGGAGAAGGCCCAGGAGCACCGTATTCTGGAAAACGAGGAAATCCGGAACATGATTACGGCGCTGGGTGTCACCTTTGGGATGCCCGCCGACGCGGAAACGGGGGCGGAAGCCGATGCCCGGGCCCTCAACATTGCCAAGCTGCGCTACCATAAGGTCATCATCATGACCGACGCCGACATCGACGGCTCGCACATCCGCACGCTAATTCTGACCTTCTTCTTCCGCTACATGCGGGAGCTGGTGGATCGGGGCTACATCTACATTGCCCTGCCGCCGCTCTACCTCGTAAAACGGGGTAAGGAGGAGAGGTATTGCTGGACCGAGGAGGAACGCTCCCAAGCCCAGGAAGACCTCGGCCGGGGTAAGCCCGAAACGGTGAACGTGCAGCGCTACAAGGGCTTGGGTGAGATGAACGCCGAGCAGCTCTGGAGCACCACTATGCAGCCAACGACCCGCTCCCTGAAACAGGTTACCGTTGATTCGGCTGCCGAGGCTGACCACCTGTTCTCCATGCTGATGGGCGACGAAGTAGCGCCACGCCGCGACTTTATCGAGAAAAACGCCAAGTACGCCAAGCTGGACGTCTAAGGCTCAGGGATTCATCGGATTTTGTAGACGATTTGCCAGACTAAAAACGCCGCCCTGTTCAGGGCGGCGTTTTTAGTTTGAACCAGGGTAGAGACGCGTATTTACGTCTCGTCGTTGTTGACCTTGAACGACTGCCACGGAACGGCGCAAACCTCGCCCCGCAATGCGTCAGCTTATGTCGTTTTCCCCAGCTTCAGCGTTTTCTTTTCGGGTTGGGTTCTGCCTGAACCGTTGCAAGCCGTTAACTTGCCTGCCGACTGCTACCGGCGGCCCCCATTCCTCGTAAGTGGGATTTCCTGCGCTACTCCTATGAAACTCTTCAAATCCGCCGACCTCATTCGGAAAAGCAAATACATCAGCCGCGACCTGAGCTGGCTGCGGTTCAACTACCGCGTGCTCGACCAAGCCCGGGATGCCAGCCGCTCGCTGTTCGACCGGCTCCGGTTCATGGCCATTACCAGCAGCAACCTCGATGAATTCTTTATGATTCGGGTGGGCTCGCTCTATAATTACCTCGACTATGGCAAGGAGCGCATCGACTATTCGGGGCTGCGCGAAATGCCTTTCCGGCGCAAGCTGCTCGATTTTGCACACCGCTTTGTGAATGACCAGTCGTTGACCTACCTCAACGATTTGAAGCCGCTATTTGAGAAGAATGGCTTCAACGTTCTAAAAATGAGCGAGCTGACGGAGCTGGAGCTGAAAAAGGCCGATGGATACTTCAAAAACACCATCTTCCCGCTGCTCACGCCGATGGTGTATGACTCCTACCACGGCTTCCCGCTGATGATGAATCAGATGCTCATCTTTGGGGTGGTTACGCGGGCTGGGGGCGGGCTGGACGCTGAGGCGGAGCGGGGCCAGGAGCGCCTCACGTTCGTGCAGATTCCGCAGAACCTATCGCGCTTCTTTGAGCTCACCCGCAAGGATAAGGTGATGTTCGTGCCCATTGAGGAAATCGTGCGCGTAAACCTGCCCAAGCTGTTCCGCAACGTGGAAATCGTGTCGGCGGATATGTTCCGCATCACCCGCAACGGCGACTTCACGCTGGAAGAGTCGGATGATATCGACGTGGATTTCATCAAGGAAATCCAACTTGGGCTGAAAACCCGCAAGAAGGGACGCGTAGTGCGCTTGGAAGTGGAGCCTAACGCTTCCGCCCTGCTGATGCAGGTGTTGAAGGACCGGTGGAATATTGACAATGGCAACGTGTTCGTTATCAATTCGATAATCGACTTAAAAGGCCTGCTTCAAATTCTCAAGCACCCCAACTTCCGGGGCAAGGGGGCCAAGCAGCCGGCCCCAGTGGCCCCGCTGAGTCTGCCTGAAGGAGCCGACGACAACCTCTTTGAGTACCTAAAGCACCACGACGTGCTGCTGCATCACCCGTACAATAACATCGACCCGATGGTACGGCTGCTGGAACAGGCTGCCGAGGACCCGCACGTGCTGGGAATCAAGCAAACAATTTACCGTCTGGCCGAGGATTCGCGCGTGACGGCGGCGCTCCTGAAGGCGGCCGAAAATGGCAAGCACGTATCGGTGCTGTTTGAGGTGAAGGCGCGCTTCGATGAGGAGCGCAACATCCGGGAAGGGGCCAAGCTGGAAAAAGCCGGCTGCTTCGTCATCTATGGGGTGAGCAAGTACAAGACGCACACCAAGATGATGATGATCATCCGCAAGGAAGGCGAAAAGGTGACGCGCTACGTGCACATCGGCTCGGGCAACTACAACGAGCAGACCTCGCGCATCTACACCGACGTGAGTATGCTCACTACCAACGACGTGTACGGCCACGACGTGTCGGAATTCTTCAACGTGATTACCGGCCACTCGCAGCCCGACGACTACGAGTACCTGATTACGGCCCCCAAGGACATGCGTCAGCAGCTGATTTCCCTGATCCGGGAAGAGGTGCGCAATGCCAAGAAGGGCCTGCCCAGTGGCATCGTCATGAAGATGAATTCCTTGGAAGACAAGGAGATGATTGACGAGTTCTACAAGGCCAGCAAGGCCGGCGTGCCCATCCGCTTCATTGTGCGGGGCATCTGCTGCCTGCGGCCGGGCCGGGTGGGGCTGAGCGAGAACATCGAGGTGCGCAGCATTGTGGGCGACTATCTGGAGCACTCCCGGTTATTCTACTTCCACCAGGCCGGCAACCCCAAAATGTACGCCGGCTCCGCCGACCTGATGGTGCGCAGCTTCGATAGGCGCATTGAGGCCCTGTTCCTGATTGTGAATCCGCAGCTCAAGCGCGAGGCCATCAACATCCTTTACTTCAACCTGCGCGACAACCAGAATACCTACGTCATGCGTGAGGATGGTGCCTACGTGCACCGCCATCCGGCCCCCGAGGAGCCGGTTTTCAACGTGCATAAGGAGTTCTACCGCAAAAACTTCACGCTGGTGGGCGAAACGGCCTTATATGATGAGTGGCTGTCCTGTGCCGCCATCCGCGAAGGGGCTTCCACCGACGTCATTGAGGCCGCGCCCTCTGTACCCGTCGACGATGAGCCTAATGCCCAAGAGCCGGAACCCGACCTGGAAAGTACGGCCATCGAAGCGGCTGAGCATAACCCCGAAACCGAAGCGGATCTGGCGTAAACTTAAGTAACGCAATAAGCGAAAAGCCAACGCTCTGAGCAGAACGTTGGCTTTTCTGTGTTTTTTTCTTTTCTATTCCACTTCCGTAGGCCGGCTTTGCACGGCAGGTTTGGGGCAGCCGGGCTTGTGGTCGTCGGCGGCCCGGAATTCATCGAAGTGGTCCTGGAACAGGGCCTGGAGCATACCGTCTTTCAGGCCTACGTCGGGTACGAGCATCTGGTGCACGTTGGCCCATTCCATGGCCGAGAGGTAGATGTGGCCGGCCGGCACGATGACGTCGGCACGGTCGGGGTTGAGCAGGGCTACGTTTACACGCTCCTCCATCGTCATGCTGGTAAGCTGGTCGAGGGTAGTGGCAATACGCTTGCGGGTAATAGCTTTTTCGGCGGCCTTGTCGGGGGCCGTCTGGGCCATGCTATAGAGCTTGTTGATGTTGCCGCCGGTCCCAATGGCGCGGGAAACGTGGTAGCGGCGGGCATTTTCGCTCACCCATTCCTCCATGCGCTGCCAGGTTTCGCGCATGGCCTCGGTGCTCAGGCCGGCTTCTTCCTGCTGCATACGCCGGATGCTGCCCACTTCAAACGACTGCGAGGCCACCTTGCGGCGGTTGTGGTAGATGTTGAACTCGGTGCTGCCGCCCCCCACATCGATATGCAGGTAGTGCTTTTTGTCTTCGAGGAGGTTTTCAATCACGCGGTTGATGTAGGAAGCCTCGTCCTGCCCATCAATCACCTGCACCGTCATGCCCAACTCCTGCTGAATGCGGGCGGCTACCGCCGGTCCGTTCTGGGCCGTGCGCATGGCCGACGTGGCGCAGATCAGGTAGTGGTTCGGGGCCACGTCATGTACTTCCATCAATAGCTTCAACGCGTGCAGAAACTTGATGAATTTGGCCTGTTTCTTTTCCGAAATCTGCCCGGTGGCAAACACGTCCTCGCCCAGGCGTAGCGGGTAGCGCACGTACTCCACCCGCTTGAGTCGGTACCGGTCGCCGTAGTGCAGGACCGCCGAAATCTGGCAGCGCACCGCGTTGGATCCAATGTCGATGGCAGCCAGTTTCAGAAGCGGATATTCCATGCAGAAAAACGTGAGGAGAAAAGAAGCTGGCGCAAATATAGCCTTTCAAGCCAGCTAGGGCGCGAAAAACACAAAACGGCGAGCCGCTTCCAGAAAAGCGACCCGCCGCAAGTCGTTGAAGAAGGTTTAATTGTCAATCCGGAAGCCCAGGCCGAACTGAATCAGTCCGTTTTCCACCGACTTCTGGTACGACACCGACAGGGCCAGCTGGTCGGATACGGGCGCGATGTAGAAGCCGGCCCCGTAGCCCTCGTGCCAGCCGCCCGGCGAGGAGCCCTTGTAGTACACCCGGCCCCGGTCGTAGAAGCCGAACACGCCGTAGGAAAAAGGCAGGAACGACGTCTGCACGCGGCCCAGGGCCAGGCGCAGCTCGGTGTTCAGGTACAGGCTGGCGTCGCCGGTGAAGCGGGTGCGGTAGTAGCCGCGCAGACCCTCACGCAGGCCCAGGTTGGCGAATTTGTAGAACGGAATGTCGTCGTCGTTGCCGTAGTTTTTGGCCCCGCCGCCCTTCACCACCAGCGTTACCGGAATGCCCAGGCGGGCCGTGCCGTAGTACTCAGCAAAGCCTTGGGTGAGGCCGAAGTTGCCCTTGTTGCCGTTGAGCTGATGATACGTATCGTGCTGGGCCCGCAGACGCACCCCGCGTCGGGCAAAGCTCTGCCGGTCGCGCAGATCCACGTCGAGCAGGGCATTTAACCCAATCAGGCGCTGAAAGTCGGTGTTGGGCACCTGGCCCTCGGGCACCGGAATGCCGCCGCTTTCCAGCTGGCCCAGGTAGCTGGCCCGGGCGTAGCTGGAGGTGTACTGCTCATACGCCGGCCCGATGCGGAACAGGCTGCGCTGCCAGAACACGCGTTCCGTAAAAGCCCCCAGCGTGAAGCCTTTGTAGCGGGCTTTGTAGAATTTGTCGTCGTACAGGTCCTGGTCTTTGGTAGTATTATTGCCCAGGCCGAAGAAGTTGTAGAACGGGAAGAAGTTGCCGTACTCGGTGCGGGCACCCACGTCCCACTTGCCGAACGCGTAGCGGTGCCGCGAGGCCAGCGACACCTGAAAGTTGCCGCCGCTGGAGCCGCGCACGTCAAACGAGTACAGGTTCTTGAAGCCCGGCTTGCGGAAACCCTGGCGCATGAAATCCACGCCCGCACCCACCCCAATGCCGTCGTTGGCATTCACGATGACGGTAGCCCGGGGCTTGTAGGAGTTGAATTCGAACTGCTCCCGGTCGTACTGATTCACGTCGGGGCGGGTAGATGTCCGGTTGTCCGACTCAGGGCCCAGCTTCAGGTCGGTATCGGGCACGTCGTACACCTTGGTGAGGGTGCGCAGGCCCCCGGCCCGCGAGTCGTCCGTAATTCGGTCCTTACCGTCGCCCCCGATGATGCGCACCAGCACGCTTTTCTTGGCCGTGCCGGTTACCGTGAACACGTCCTTGCCATCGAGGCCGTAAAGGCAGACTTCCTGGGTTTCCCTGGGCGAGAACGTGCGGTCGAACAGGGCCGGGCCGTTGGGCTCGTCGCCGTCCTTGGCTTTATCGAACAGCTGCACCCGCACCCGGCCGTCGGCCTGGCGGTCTACCCGGAACACCTCGGCTTTGTTGGAGCCTACTACGTCCACGCGCTTGGCCAGCAGCAGGTAGTACTCGTCCAGGGCCTTGGGCAGCTCCTTGATGCGGGCCTTCAGCTTGCGGTTCAGCTCGTCGCCCGACAATGGCTTCAGCTCGGTGGGCAGCGTGGCGGTGGCCTCGTCGATGGCGGCAGGGGTGAGGCGCTCCTGCAGGTAGCGGGCTACCTGCTGCCACTGCTCCCGGCTCAGGCTCTGCAGCAGAAACCGGTCGAGGTGGCGGGCCGGCCAGTTCAGGCTTTTCATGTCGCCGAACTCAGCCTGGAAGTCCTCAATGCTGGGCACAGCCCATTCGCGGTTAGCCAAGTAGGAGAGGGTGCCGTTCCAGAGCGTAAACGACTGGTCCCGGTCGCGCGGAATGGGTTTGAAAACGGTCTTCTTACCGTCCTTGAACCCGGCCCATTTCCAGTTGTCCTCGTGCTTGCCGAAGTCGGCCACCAGCATATCAAACGCCCGGGCGTGGGCCAAGGACACGGCGTCGATGCGGTTGTCGTTGTCCTTGTAGAGCTGGCGGAAGAAGCTGAAGGAACGGCGCACCTCATCGGCCCCGTCGAAGCCGGGCAGGTTGGGCTTGGGGTCCACAGGGCGGTCCTCCAGCGTACCCAGCAGGCCGGCGTACTCGGGGCGGTAGGGGCCGAGCTGGTTGTTGTCGGGCAGCACGAACAGGCGGGGCCGGGCGTGCAGAATGTCGGTTTTATCCAGCAACGAGCCCGTCACCAGCGCCGAGTACGGGTGGGCCGTGGGCGTGATGTCGCGCAGCACGTCGGCGGCGAAGGAGCGGCGCAGCTCGGGCGGCAGAATGCGCGTCACGTCCTTGTCCACCGAGCGGAACACGTACTCCGAGGAGTCGGCGGCAATGAGCTTGATGGATGTGGTCTGCCGGCCGCCGCCCCGTCCGAACACCCGCAGGCCGCCCTTTTCGGTAGCCAAGTTCAGAGTAGGCACCTGCACGGGCTGCGTCCAAGAAGTCCGGTAGAGCTTGCCCAGCCAGAACCGGGAAGAGCCCGAGCCGCCGTACTGCCGGCCGGCCGCCAGCGTCTGGGTGGCTTCAAACGGCGCATCAGGCTTGGTTTCGGCCACCCCTTTGGGGGCCGAGGGGCACTCAGGAATAAAGGAGTTTACCGGCACGCCCACCTGCTCGGGCCCGCAGGCCGAGCGGAACAGAGTGGCGGCGTAGGCCTGCTTCACGGTGGCCCCGCCGGCCTCGAAGGTGTAAAACGCCGTCTTGACGGTGCCGTCGGGGAAGTAGTCGAGGCGGGAAAAGCCCTCGGCCGACTCGTTGAACTGCGAGCGGGCGTTGGCCCCCACGTGCTGCTTCTCGGCAAAAGAGCCTGACACTAGGTGGTAGCTGCCCTCGGCCTCGGTGAGTTGCAGGCTGAAATCGTGGGCGGCGGCGTACACCGCGCCGGGGTGGTCCTTGAGGGTGTTGAGCAGCTCCTTCTGAAACTGCTGGTAGGCGGGGTTGGCCAGGTCGCGGGGGGAGCCCACATTCTGGCGGTAAGCCGCGTACACGGTGCCGGCCACGGGCGGCAGCAGGTGGCGGCTCAGGGGCATGTGGCCTCCGTACACGCCGTTGCTGATGACCGGCTGGTGGCCCACCAGCAGCACATTGCGGCCCTTGGTTTCATCCAGCACGTCCTGCAACTGCTCCCGGAATTCCTCGCGGGTGAGGGTTTTGCAGTCGGTATCGGGGGCTTCGGGCCGGTCGTAGGGGTGCGTCCACCAGGGCGAGTTGATGGCGACCAGCCGCACCAGCGGGGCCACGTCCACGATTTCGGGGCCGGGACAGCCACCGGTCGGGATAAAGGCATTCTGACCGGGCAGCTTGTCCTCAATGTACTTCTCGAGGCGGCGCACCCGCTTCAGGCCATCAGGCCCGGAGTTGGCCCAGTCCTTGTCGCCGGGCAGGAAGTAGATTTTGCCGTTGGGCAGGCCCTGCACCAACGCAATGAGAGCATCGGCGCGGGCAGTCTGGCCGGCCTGGCTGGAATCCTTGGCCGAGCCCAGGCCCTGGTTGCCCACAATGTCGCCGAGGTGCACCACCGTGAAAGGGCCGGTTTGCTGCTCCAGCGTGCGGCGCAAGGCCTGGAGGCGGCTGGTGGGCAGCTCGGCTGTGGCGGTGTTACCGAGTAGAAAAACGGTGTGGGCTGGCGGGGGCTGCTGGGCCAGCAGCGGCAGGGCCGTCAGCAGCCCAAGACTGGTGAGCAGAGGCCGGGAGTAGCGTAAGGGCATAGAGAGGGGAGCGTTGGAAGCTCTTCTACGCGAAAAGCCGGCTTTCGATTTAATCTAACTTTAACCTGCCGGCTGCTGGCTGACTTTTAGGCTGCCACCGGCCCGCGAAACCGCCGCAGCGCCGCCTGAGCCAGCAGCACCAGCAGGCAGGGCAGCAGCACCCATTGCACCTCGCTGCGTAACACCCGGGCGGCCCAGGCACCCACAAACTTCTTCACCCCAATGGGCGACACGGCAATGGGCCGCAGCGGAAAGAAGTAGCGTTCCGTATCAAACGGGCTGAAAAACGCCACGCCCTCGCCGCCTGTGGTCATGGCATCGAGCACGCCGTGGGAGGCCGTGGCCAGCGCCAGTAATAGCAACAGTCGGCCCAGGGGCGGTGCCCCAACCGGCCTCCGCCAGGCCGTGAGCAGCGTCAGGCCCGAGGCCACCACGGCCGCCGCCAGCAACGAGTGCGACAGACCCCGGTGTCCCCATAGGCTGGCGTACGGCACGTGAAACTTAAAGCCGATAACGTCGGCGTCGGGCAGAAAGGCGCAGGCGGCGGCCAGCACCCAGTACGGCCAGTAGCGCCGCTCCGGCAGCAGCAGCTTACCCAGCGTAGCGCCCAACGCGCAGTGTCCAACGATTGAAGCCAAGAGGTGAAATGGTGAGAGGTGAAAATACAATCGAAACAGGCTGTATGTCGATTTCAGGCTTGTCAGTTAGAAGCCTACCAGCAAGGTATAGAGGATGAAAAGGGCAAAAAATGGTGCAAGTAGGATAAGCAAAAGCAGTCGGCGCTCTTTTCCCTCAGCAGTGGCCGCTCTATCAACAAAGTCCCGTTTGCCTACCCGTAACACAAAAGCCATAAAGCCGAGAAACAGCGCCAGCAGTACAAACCCACCTGCCCACAAGAGGCCGCTGATATCACCCAGTAGTAATAATGGACGATGTGGAAGCATACAGGAAAGTAGTATCCGAATTACAATCTGCCCAATAACTCGGCGGCTACCTGCGCTACGCCAATGGTGGCGGGTTCGGTGATGAAGTGCTGATTCGGGCGTGAGTTCACGGGTGGGCGGTGCGGGTCGATGATATAGATGGGCGTGCCGCGCCGCACGTAATCGACCAACCCGGCGGCCGGGTACACCTGCAGGGAAGTGCCCACTACCAGAAACACGTCGGCGGTGGCGGCTTCGTGGGCCGCAAGCTCCAGCAGGGGCACGGCCTCACCAAACCACACAATGTTGGGCCGTAGCTGGTGGCCTTTCTCGCAGAGCTGGCCCAGTTCAATCCGGTCCGAGTCCAGTAGGTACACCAGTTCCTCGTGGCGGGAGCTGCGAGCTTCCAATAGTTTGCCGTGCAGGTGAATCACGCGCGAGGAACCGGCCCGCTCGTGCAGATCGTCCACGTTCTGGGTCACAATGACCACCTCAAAATCCCGCTCCAACTCGGCCAGCGCGAGGTGGCCGGCATTGGGCTGGGCGGCGCGGGCGGCTCCGCGCCGCTGGTTATAAAACTCCAGCACCAAGGCC
Source organism: Hymenobacter swuensis DY53 (assembly GCF_000576555.1). Lineage (NCBI taxonomy): Bacteria > Pseudomonadati > Bacteroidota > Cytophagia > Cytophagales > Hymenobacteraceae > Hymenobacter > Hymenobacter swuensis. The sequence continues at coordinate 2,942,367 of NZ_CP007145.1, read as the reverse complement.
GGGTTGACGGCCCAGCCCTCGGGCGTGGCTACGTCCTCGATGCGGTGGTTTTCCCAGAGCCCGTCCGAGGCCCGGAAGGTGGCCAGCCCGCTTTCCGCCGAAATTCCGGCACCGGTCAGCGCTACCAGTTTCTTTTTCATACTGCGTAAATTCTTGACGGTATACGGTGCCTCGAAACTACTCAAACCGGCCCAGTTCCTCGCGCCGGAACGTCCACTCCGGAGTGCTTACCAGAGTAGCTGCCGGGTCGAGCAGAAACCAGGCCCCCAGGCTGGTATCGTCCCACACGTTGGTGAGTACGTGCATCTGCTGAGCGGGCATATAGCTCTGGGCCAGCAGCGCCAGCCGGCGGCCGGAGCCGGGCTGTACGGCCACATCCAGCACCAGTACCGCGTGGCCCGGCGAGCCGCCCCGGATGAGCACGTTGCCGGGTTGCACCTGAGCCAAGGGCATGGGCCGCAGCTCCTTACTGAGCGACAAGGTGCCGGCGTAGGTGAAAATCTGGTCGAGGTAACGGCGGAAGACGGCGTGCGTGGGCGCCTCAGCCGGGCGCGGAGTCGGCTGCACCGCATTGCCTGCTACCTTAAAGCCCGTGCCCGAATACCAGTCCTGGAACCGGATATCGTCGCCGCTGGTGAGGTGGAAATGCACTTGGTCGGGTTGCTGGCTGAACTGGTACTCGGCTCGCAAGCGGATAACGGCATCGGCGCACTGTTGCAGGTCGCGGGTGCCCACGTCGAGGTCTAGCACGGCGGCGTGCACGTCCTGCCGGTCTTTGGGCTGACCGTTGTAGAGCTGGACGCGCGTGCCCATCGGCAGCAACGGCAGGTGGCGCAGCCAGTGCCCGAACGAACCCGTTGTCACGGGTACGCGCTGGTAGCCCCGGGGCGGCGCAAACCGGGCGGCCACCGTCTGGCGCGGATTGTAGCGGCCGGCGGGCAGCCATTTGTAATCCGTAGCCCGGCCGGGCGTTTCAGCCGGCGCCTGGGGGGCGGGCGGGGCCGTAGCGGGCGTTTTAGTAGAATTGGAGTCGGCGGGAGAGCAGCTGAGCAGCGCGGCCGCCAGAGCCAGAACGGCGTGTTTCATAAAACGGATAATCAGAACCGGATAGAGCTGCAATAACGGAGTTTTCAGGCGGCGTATTTCACGCGGTTTGGCACAAAAAAAGCCTCCCCGGAACGGAGAGGCTTTTCTGATAATCACACCGGAGACTTGGCTCAAGGCCGCACTCGGCTATGTTACTTGGCCTTTGGGGCCGCTTTGGGCGCAGCTTTTTTAGCACCCGTGGTGCCGGTTGCTTTTTTTGCCGCCGGCTTTTTAGTGGCGGCTTTCTTAGCGGCTGGCTTCTTGGCCGGCGTATCGGCTTTTTCCGTCTTCTCGGCGGGCGCGGCCTTCTTGGCGAAACGGCCGCCTTTGGCCGGTTTGTCGGGCGTAGCGTCGGCCAGCTCCAGGCAGCGTTCCAGCGTGAGGTCGGCGGGCTCCTCGCCCTTCGGAATCTTCACGTTCTTCTTGCCAGCCACGATATAGGGTCCGAAACGACCGTTAAGCACCTGCACGTCGGGGTTTTCGGCAAACGACTTGATGAGGCGCTCCGCGTCGGTTTTGCGCTTGTTCTCAATCAGGTCCACGCCTTCCTGGGCCGTGATGGTGTGCGGGTCCTGCTCCTTGGTGAGGGAATAGAACTTGCTGTCGTGGCGGATGTAAGGGCCGAACCGACCCAGCGCGGCCGTCATGTCCTTGTCCTCGAACGAGCCCACGATGCGCGGCAGCTTAAACAGCTCCAGCGCCTCTTCCAGGGTGATATTCTCAATAAACTGGCCCTTGCGGAGGCTGGCGTACACGGCCTTCTCGCCCTCGGGCGCACCTTCCAGCGGCTCAATCTGCACGTACGGTCCGAAGCGGCCCAGACGGGCGGTTAGCTTCTGGCCGGTTTCGGGGTGCAGCCCAATTTCCCGGTTGCTGCCCAGCGTGTTGCGCTCAATGTTCTGGCCGCGCTCCACGGTTTCGTGAAAGGTGCCGTAGAAGCCGGCCAGCATGTCGGTCCACACTTCCTTGCCGTCGGCAATGCGGTCAAACTCGTCCTCCACCTTGGCCGTGAACTGGTAGTCCACAATCACCGGGAAGTGCTCCACCAGAAAGTCGTTGACCACCATGGCCGTATCCGTGGGGAACAGCTTGGCTTTATCGGCCCCGTAGGTTTCGGTTTTAACTTCGGTTTTCACCGCGTCGCCCTCCAGCGTGAGCACGTGGAACTTGCGCTCCTTGCCTTCGCGGGAGTCTTTTTCCACATAGCCGCGCTTCTGAATGGTGCTGATGGTAGGGGCGTAGGTGGAAGGCCGGCCAATACCCATTTCTTCCAGCTTTTTCACTAGCGAAGCTTCTGTGTAGCGGGCCGCCGGCGAGGCAAACCGCTCGGTGGCGCGCAATACTTGCAAAGGCAGCTCCTGGTCCACGCTCAACGGCGGCAGCCCCCGCGAAAACGACGATTCGGCGGCTTCGTCCTGTTCCTCCTCGTCTTTGCTTTCGGCGTAGGCTTTCAGGAAACCCTCAAAGGTGATAACCTCACCGGTGGCCGTGAGCGTGACGCCGGGCTGGGTGCTGATGCCGATGGTGGCCACCGTCCGCTCAATCACCGCGTCGGCCATCTGCGAGGCCATGGCCCGCTTCCGGATCAGGTCGTATAGTCGCTGCTCCTGCGAGTCGGAACCCGCTTTCAGCAAAGCAAAGTCGGTGGGGCGGATGGCTTCGTGGGCCTCCTGGGCCGAGGCCGACTTGGTTTTGTATACCCGGGTCTGAGCGTACTCGGGACCGTAGGCGCGGCTGATTTCCTCCTGGGCAGCGGCTAGCGCGTCCTGCGAGAGGTTTACCGAGTCGGTTCGCATGTAGGAAATCTTACCGGCTTCGTAGAGCTTCTGGGCCACGCTCATCGTCTGGGCCACCGAGAAGCCCAGCTTGCGCGAGGCCTCCTGCTGCAGCGTAGAAGTAGTAAACGGCGGCGCCGGGCTGCGCTTACCGGGCTTCTTCTCCAAGTTCTCGATGCGGTACGTTGCGCCCACGCAGCGGGCCAGAAACGCCTCGGCTTCCTCGCGGGTTTTGTAGCGGGTGGGCAGCTCGGCCTCCAGCACCGCGCCCCGGCCGGCATCGAAGCGGGCCACCACGCGGTAGGCGGAGGAGGTTTTGTGCTGGTTGATTTCCCGCTCGCGTTCAACCACCAAGCGCACGGCCACGCTCTGCACCCGGCCCGCTGAAAGACCGGCCTTTACCTTCTTCCACAGCACCGGACTCAGTTCGAAGCCCACCAACCGGTCGAGCACGCGGCGGGCCTGTTGGGCATTCACCAGGTTCAGGTCGATTTCCCGGGGATTATCAATGGCGGTGAGGATGGCGTTCTTGGTGATTTCACGGAACACGATGCGGCGCGTCTTGTCGCCGCCGGTCAGATTCAGGGTTTCGGCCAGGTGCCAGCTGATGGCTTCGCCCTCCCGGTCATCGTCACTCGCCAGCCATACCACTTCCGCCTCCTTAGCCAGCTTTTTCAACTGGCTGATCAGCTCGCGCTTATCGGCCGAAACGACGTAGGTGGGCTTGAACCCGTTGGCAACGTCAATGGCGTTGTTGTCCTTGGGCAGGTCGCGCACGTGGCCGAACGAAGACTTCACCACAAAGTCCTTGCCCAGGTAACCTTCGATGGTTTTGGCCTTGGCCGGGGATTCGACGATGACTAGATTTTTGACCATAGGGGTGGGATACACTGCGCTTGTTTCGATAGGAAACGGGCGGGGCAGTGCAAAAGTTGAATTTTGCCGCAAAGATGCTGGAATAATCCGGCCTTGTTGCGGGCGGCCCCAAATATCGGAAGCTGACTCCTTATATATACGAGTGGTTGGCCAACGCGGAGCAGCGGCAAGCCGTTCAGTTTCCGGAAGTTATTTCCGGTGTTCAAGTTTTTGGGGCTGATAGTGGCAAAGCGGGCTTATCTGCTACCTTTGTCTGTTCCGGAACCCTATCCCTGGAGGTTCCGTTTGTGCACCGCCTTCTTCCCCGCAGGCTCCGCCCCAAACCCAGTGTATGGCTTCAGCTAAGACGCCCAAAACCACCCTCCCGGCCTCGGCCGCTTCCGTTACTTCTGAGGTAGCCTCGGCTACACCCGCAACGGTTGCCGCCAAAGGCAACGCTACCCGGTCCAGCGGTAACCACACCCGCAAGAGTGGGACTACTACCAACGGCCGCTACGACACGCAGGATCCCGACTACATCAACGACCAGCTTAACCGGGTGCTCTACGCCCTCGACGCCTTCAAAAAGGGCGACGTATCGGTGCGGCTGACCAAGCAGAACGACGACATCTTCGCCGAAATTGCCGAAGCCTATAACTCCATGGTGGAGATGATTGGCGGGGTAGGCGGCGAGGTGTCGCGTATCTCGAAGGTGGCCGGGGTGGAGGGAAACTTGAAGGCCCGCGCCTCCGGGGAAAACGCCGCCGGCTTCTGGCGCGACATGATCAACAACATCAACGGGCTGGTGGACAGCATTGCCGTGCCGGTGTTGGAGGTAGGCAAGGTGCTCAAGAACATCAGCAAAGGCAATCTGGACGAAACCTTCCAGATTCCGGTGTCGGGCGACTTCAAGGTGATGGCCGAAACCATCAACAAGACCATCGATAACCTGAATCTGTTTGCCGGCGAAGTAACCCGCGTGGCCCAGGAAGTAGGTACCGAGGGTAAGCTCGGCGGCCAAGCCTCCGTGCCCAACGTGGGCGGCATCTGGAAAGACCTGACCGACAACGTAAACTACATGGCCTCGAACCTGACTTCTCAGGTACGAGACATTGCCAACGTGGCCACGGCCGTAGCCCGTGGCGACTTGTCGCAGAAAATCACCGTGGACGTGAAGGGGGAGCTGCTGCAGTTGAAGCAGAACCTGAACCAGATGGTGGACTCGCTGAACCTGTTTGCCGGCGAGGTAACCCGCGTGGCCCAGGAAGTAGGTACCGAAGGGAAACTGGGTGGTCAGGCCTCCGTGCCGAACGTGGGCGGCGTATGGAAGCAGTTGACCGACAACGTAAACACAATGGCCTCGAACCTGACTTTGCAGGTACGGGACATTGCCAACGTAGCCACCGCCGTAGCCAAAGGCGACCTGACCCAGAAAATCACCGTGGACGTGAAGGGGGAGCTGCTGCAGTTGAAGCAGAACCTGAACCAGATGGTGGACTCGCTGAACCTGTTTGCCGGCGAGGTAACCCGCGTGGCCCAGGAAGTAGGTACCGAAGGCCGCCTTGGCGGCCAGGCCATCGTGCCGAATGTGGCCGGCGTGTGGAAGGAACTGACGGACAACGTAAACTACATGGCCTCGAACCTGACGCTGCAGGTACGGGACATTGCCAACGTAGCCACCGCCGTAGCTAAGGGCGACTTGTCGCAGAAAATCACCGTGGACGTGAAGGGGGAGCTGCTGCAGTTGAAGCAGAACCTGAACCAGATGGTGGATTCGCTGAACCTGTTTGCCGGCGAGGTAACCCGCGTGGCATTGGAAGTAGGCACCGAGGGTAAGCTCGGTGGTCAGGCCTCCGTGCCGAACGTGGCCGGGGTATGGAAAGACCTGACGGACAATGTAAACTACATGGCCTCCAACCTGACGAGTCAGGTGCGGGACATTGCCAACGTGGCCACCGCCGTAGCCCGCGGCGACCTGAGCCAGAAGATGACCGTGGATGTGAAGGGCGAAATCCTGGAGCTGAAGAACATCCTCAATCAGATGGTGGACTCGCTCAACATCTTCGGCGACGAAGTAACCCGTGTAGCCCGCGAAGTAGGTACCGAAGGCCGCCTCGGCGGCCAGGCCTCCGTGCCCCGCGTCGGCGGCACCTGGAAGGAGCTGACCGACAACGTAAACACGATGGCCTCCAACCTGACGAGTCAGGTGCGCGACATTGCCAACGTAGCCACGGCCGTAGCCAAAGGCGACCTAACCCAGAAGATGACAGTGGATGTAAAAGGCGAGATTCTCGACCTGAAGAACATCCTCAATCAGATGGTGGACTCGCTCAACATCTTTGCCGGCGAGGTAACCCGCGTGGCCCGCGAAGTAGGTACCGAAGGTATTCTCGGTGGTCAGGCCAACGTGCCCAGCGTATCGGGTACGTGGAAGGACCTGACTGACAACGTAAACACGATGGCCTCGAACCTGACCTCGCAGGTACGGGATATTGCCAACGTAGCTACGGCCGTAGCCCGCGGCGACCTAAGCCAGAAGGTGACAGTGAACGTACGCGGCGAGCTGCTCCAGCTCAAGGAAAACCTCAACCAGATGGTGGACTCGCTGAACACGTTCGGCGACGAAGTAACCCGCGTGGCCCGCGAAGTAGGCACCGAAGGTCGCCTCGGCGGCCAGGCCGTGGTTCCCAACGTGCGCGGCACCTGGAAGGACCTCACCGACAACGTAAACTTCATGGCCGCCTCGCTCACCAGTCAGGTGCGCGACATTGCCAACGTAACCTCTGCAGTAGCCCGCGGCGACCTGAGCCAGAAAGTATCCGTTGATGTAAAAGGCGAACTGCTCGACCTGAAGGACAACATCAACCAGATGGTGGACTCGCTCAACGTGTTTGCCGGCGAAGTAACCCGCGTGGCCCAGGAAGTAGGTACTGAAGGCCGCCTTGGCGGCCAGGCCAACGTGCCTAACGTGTCGGGTGTGTGGAAAGACCTTACCGACAACGTAAATACGATGGCCGCCAACCTCACCACCCAGGTGCGGGGCATTGTGAAGGTAGTAACCGCCGTTTCGCAGGGTGACCTGACCCAGAAGCTGACCCTCGATGCCAAGGGCGAGGTGGCTGAGCTGGCCGAAACCATCAACCGCATGGTGGACGACCTGAACCGCCTCGCGGTGGAAGTTAGCCGCGTAGCTAAGGTGGCCGGGGTAGAAGGCAAGCTAACCGAGCGCGCCACGGTAACCGACGTGTCAGGCTCGTGGAAGGAGCTGGTGGATACGCTTAACGCCCTCATCGAATCCATTGCCTCGCCGGTACTGGAAGTGAGCCGCGTGGTACGGGCCATTTCGGAAGGCGACCTGCAGCAGCAGGTGGAAATCGAAACCACCGGTGACATTCGCGCTATGGCCGATGCCTTGAACATTGCCGTGGATAACCTCAACGAACTGCTGGGCGAAATCAATGAGTCGTCGCAGATTGTGGGCGAATCATCGGAGGAAATGGTGGTGAAAGGGCAGGAGATGAGCCGGGTTACTGTTGACGTGGCTTTGGCTATGCAGCAGATGGCCGAAGGTGCCCAGAACCAGGCCCTCAAGACTGACCAGGCCTTCAAGCTGATCGAAGAAATCATGCAGGCCACCAAGGAAACAGCCGGGAAGGCCGATGTCGGCATTAAAGCGGCCATCCTAGGTGAGCAAACCTCTCAGCTGGGTCTGAAAACAGTGGCCGAAGTGGTGAAGAACATGGAGGAAATCAGCAACGCTGCTGCCCAGACTTCCAAAACCATTGAGGTACTGAGCACGCGGTCCGGGGAGATCAGCAAGTCGCTGGGCGTGATTACCGACATTGCTTCCCAGACCAACCTGCTGGCCCTGAACGCTGCTATCGAAGCAGCCCGCGCCGGGGAAGCTGGTCGAGGTTTCGCGGTAGTAGCCGAGGAAATCCGCAAGCTGGCCGAAGGCTCCCGCAAGTCGGCCAGTGAAATTGCCACACTGGTGGAAGATGTACGGAAGGATACTACCTCCGCTGCATCGGCAATCAGCACCATGGAAGGCCGGGTACTGAAAGGCAAGAATGCCACCTTCGAGGCCAGCTCGGCCTTTAAGAACATTGCCACCAGCTCGGGCGAAACCCTGCGCACTTCCCGCGACATTCTCACGGCCACCGAGGTGCAGAAAACCTCCATCGGCGACGTGGTGAAATACGTGGAAGAAGTGGTAGCCATTGCCGAGCAAACGGCCTCGGGCACCCAGCAGGTAGCCAGCACCGCCAAGCAGCTCTCTTCGAGCATGCAGGAGTTGACGACCAGCAGCCAGAAGCTCACCGACATTGCCGACGATCTGCAGCTGGGTCTTTCGGCCTTCCAGCTGATGGAAGATCTGGAGCCAGAACCTGAGCCGGAACCCGAGCCAATCCGTCGACGGCCCCTAACCCGCCGGGCCACTACGCAGCCGGTAGCGACTCCGACTGCCCCGGTCACTTCGGCCCGCTCCGCCCGTCGGCAGCCAGCCGCGCCGGCCGTTACCGAAGTATCGGCGGCACCTCGCCGCGCCGGTGCCCGGCGTATATCGGCCGCTCCGGTAACTGAAGTTCCTGCTGAAACTACTGCTCCAGCACGGAAGGGCGGTTCTCGCCGGACGGCTAAAAAGACTGATCCAGTGCAGGCGTCGGCCGAAACCCCGGCTCCTAAGGCGCGAGCCCCGAAGCGCAAAGCCAAATAAGTTTTCATTTCCCCGACCAGCTACGCAGCCACCCGGCCGCGTAGCTGGTTGCTATTCCCTCAGGCATGCCTGAATCTGAAAAAAGCGCCAAACAGGACCCCATCATTCAGCTGATTGTATTTCGGCTGGGCGAGGAGGAGTACGGTATCCGCATCGAGCAGGTGAAGGAGGTGACCATCACCCCGGAAATTGCCCGCATGCCCAAAACGCCGCCCTTCGTAAAAGGAATTGCTAACCTGCGCGGTGACATTATTGCGGTGATTGATCTGGAGGAGCGGTTCCGACTGCGGGCCGCCGGGCAGGAAATGCCGGCCGTTTCGTACACCATGGCCATTGAGGCCAAGGAGTACACCATCGGCATCATGGTGCGCGAGGTGCCCCAGCCGCTGTCCATTGCGCAGTCTATCATCGAAAAGGCCCCGGAGTTCATCCAGGACATCAACATTCACGACAAATACATTGAGGGGATTGCCAAAATCGACAGCCGCATTATTGTGGTGCTCGATATGCTTAAGCTGCTCACCCCGTCCGAAATCATGCAGTTACAGCCCAAAGGGGAATCTTCCCCCGCCGGGAGCCGTACACAAGCATAGCCTTACTGGACTGTTCAGCTTATTTCCCTCATTCCGCTTTTTACCCTTCTCATGAAAAACCGCATCCTCATCGTCGACGACTCCTTTTACATGCGTACGATGCTCAAGAATATGCTCACCGACGCCGGCTATGAGGTGGTAGGTGAGGCGGCTAACGGCCAGCAAGCCCTGGAAATGGCCGCTGCCACCCGCCCTGACCTGATTACTCTGGACGTGATTCTGCCCGATAATACTGGCCTCGACGTACTGAAAGGCATCCGTCAAGATCAGCCCGAGGTGAAAGTGGTGATGTGCTCGGCTGTGGGCCAGGAAGTAATTGTAAACGAGGCCCTAGAAAGCGGTGCTACAGCCTATATCGTGAAGCCTTTCTCGGAAGAAAAGGTGCTGGAAATTGTAGGTAGTGCCCTGCAGGAAGCTGCTTCCGATCAGGCCTAGCTTGACTTTCCAAGGCTCGGTCTGAGCCGAATCCTCTGCTTTCGTGTAGCTGTTTTCTCGTGTCTGCTTCCACACCTTCTTTTACTGTTCTGCTTGGTAACCTGCCTACTTCGGTGCGGTCAGGCCTAGTCCGGCTGCTGCCCGCTGGCTCCGATATGGAGCTGGTAGGGCCGGCTGCGGCTACTGCGGAGCTGCCCACGCTGGCTCGCCGCCTGCGGCCGACGGCAGTGATTGTAACGGAAGACCAGTTGCTGGGCCTGGAGCAACTGCGGCGGCAGTACCCAGTGCCGGTGCTGCTATACAGTTCGCACGCTCCATTGCCCGGCATGTTGCGGGAAGCAGCGCGCTTGGGCGTGTACGATTACGTTACGCCCGCTCCGGCAACTGGGTCGGAGCTGGCTGAGTGGCACCGGCTCCTGAAGCGCAAGCTGTGGGCCGCGCAACCTAAGCCTGCATCGATTGTTTCGCCCGCTGCCGTGCTGCCTATCCGGACCCGCGCCGTACCATTGCCGCCGCGCGGTGTTGTTGTCATTGGCGGCTCTACGGGGGGCGCCCCGGCTGTAGAAGCAGTCATACGCAATCTGCCTTCGGGTTTTCCTTGGGCGGTTTTGGTAGCGGTTCATCTGCCTGCGCACTTCACTGATTCTCTGGTAGATCGTCTTCGCCGGGCTACCCCGCTGCCGTTAGCGGCGGCAGGTAGCAGTTCACGCCTGGAGGCCGGGCAGATACTGGTGGCTCCTGGTGGACATAACCTAGTAATACGTCCCGTTACCGATAGTCCTTGGCTGGGCTGGCAGACTGATTTTGTTACCGAAGCCAGCTTGGATGTTCCGTCGGTCGATATTCTGATGCAGTCAGTGGCCCGGCTGGTAGGGCGGAATGTATTGGGCGTGGTGCTTACAGGCCTGGGACATGATGGTACTGCCGGGGCTCGCAGTATCCGACAGCACGGCGGAACCGTCATCGTGCAGGATGAGGCGTCTTCTGCTGTTTTTGGCATGCCTAAATCAGTTATTCAGGCCGGGCTGGCCAGCGAGGTACTGCCCTTGAGCAGTATGACCGATTTCATGGTCCGCCACGTACAGCCGTTGGCTTCCGGGCCAGTAGGTTGCTTTTCTTCCCGTACTCAACCTGTACCGGCACGATGAAGTCACGGGAACAGGAATACCGGGAGATTTTCATGTCCGAGGCGTTGGAATACTACGACGCCATGAGCCGGCATATCAGTGAACTGGAACGCAGCCCCACCGATGAGCCAGCCCTCAATGAGCTGTTCCGGCTCATGCACAACCTCAAGTCTAATGCCCGGGCTATGGGCTACAACCCCATTGGGGAGGTAGCCCACCACATGGAAACCATCTTCGGGCTGATTCGGGACAAGGAGAAAACGTTTACCGGTTCGGTGGTACCCGTGCTTTTTAAAGGCATTGATACCATTGGCGAAATGATCCGGGCGGTAGGTGCCAACGAAGACCTCCCCGACGTAACGCATCTGATGGCCAACCTCGACCGGCTGGTGCAGGGCGAAGAACCCGTACTGGAACTGGAAACAGACGACGAAGAGGATACTACCCGCAAGCTGGAATTGTCGGATCTGGTGTATATCCAGATCAAAAAGCTCGACCACCTGATGAACTTGGTGGGGGAACTGATCATTGACCGGGACCGGGTACTCACGCTGGGCCAGGAAATCGGTAATCCGGCCCTGATAGCCGCCGCCGCCCACCTCTCGCGTATTGCCGATGAACTGCAGTACAGCGTGATGGATGCCCGCCTAGTAGGCGTTGGGTCCTTGTTTAGCAAATTTCCGCGGGTAGTGCGCGATGTGGCCACCGCCGAGAAAAAGGATGTGGAGCTGACCATGACTGGGGAAGACATCCAGATTGACAGGAATATCCTGCAGATTATCACCGATGCCCTGCTGCATCTGGTGCGCAACGCCATTGGCCACGGCCTTGAGACGCCCGCTGAGCGGATAGCCGCCGGTAAGCCGTCTCAGGGACATCTGCTGCTTTCCGCCCAAACGGAGCGCGACGACGTGCTGGTGCAGGTGCGCGACGATGGCCGGGGTATTGACGTGGAAAGCGTAAGACGTAAAGCTGTGGAGCGGGGGCTAGTGGCCGCTAACGTGGCGGCCACCCTCGATGATAGTGCGGTACGGGGGTTCCTGTTCGAGCCGGGGTTTTCCATGGCCAAGGAAGTAACCGAAATTTCGGGCCGAGGTGTGGGGCTCGACGTGGTAAAGCTGGCCATCGACTCGTTGGGCGGCCAGTTGCGCGTTGATTCGGTCCTGGGGCAGGGAACTACGTTTACGCTGGTACTGCCCACGTCCATTGCCGTGAAGGGCGCGTTGCTGTTCCAGCTGGACCAGCGCAACTACGCTATTCCCCTCATGCACACCGATTCGGTGGTGTCCTTACTACCGGAAAACTTCAACGTGGTGGGCGGCATGCTGCTTACCCGGATTCAGGAAGAGAATGTGCCGGTGGTGTCTCTGCGCCGCCTGTTGCACAATGGCGACGGGCCACTGCCGCCCGCTGTCAGAACCGACCTCGAAGGCCGGCAGGATATCATCATCGTCAACTACAACAACCGCCGGCTTGGCCTCATCGTCGACCGGTTTTTACGCCAGCAGGATATCGTGGTCAAACCCATGAGTAAACCGCTGGATACCATTGACTTGTTTGGCGGCGTTACGCTGTTGGGCAGCGGGCAGGTGTGCCTGGTGCTTGATGTGCCCGCGTTAACCCGGCTGTTTTTAGCCAAACGACCATAACTCTCGTATTGCAGACCCCCGGCAGCCGGTTTCGGCCGCTTGCCTTTTCAACTGATTCCTATGGATTTGCACATGACGGAACTGGAGCGGGATATCATCCGCGAAATCCTGAATATCGGGCTGGCTCGTGCCGCCGATTCATTCGCGGTTATCGCCCAGGAGCGCGTAATGCTGGAAGTGCCCAACCTTGATATTGTATCGGGAAAAAGCATTTTGGACAAAGTAACTGAGCTGCAGACGGACCACGTCGTTATCCAGTCTGATATTCGGGGGGATTTCAACGGTACCACGCTTATGTTCTTCTCCGGCCAGCATGTCCAGCGACTCTCGCGGGTATGTCTGCGCATGACTACCTCCGATTCCGTCAATATTGACGAAATGCAGGAATCGTTGCTGTTGGAAATCAGTAACATCATCACTGGGGCCTTGGTCACGCAGTTGGCTAATATTCTGAAAGCCCACATCTACGGGGCGCCGCCCGCCCACCCGCGCGGCGATATGGCGGCAGCCCTGCGGAGCTTGCTACTTGACCGCCCAATGGTACAACCACTGATTTTCTCGGTGGTCACGCAATTCTCTGACAAGGACAATTCAGTGGAGCTCCCACTGATGATTTTCTTTGACCGCGACACCTTCGAGAAGATTCTGGAAATCATCCGGACCTACGACTTTATGGGCGGCCAGCAGCCTAACTTATAAGTTTGCGGCCCTGTGCCGCGTCAGTTCGACGGTGCCCGTGGCCCCTGCGGCCGGGAACGACGCCCATTTCGGGTGGCGTTACTCCCGGCGCGGGGGCCACGACCGTATACCGAAGCCTCAACTCTCTGTTTCACTCTCAATTTTCTGTTGCTATGGCTGATTCTGCTTCTGCGCTGGAGCGCAAGCTTGCCAGTTTTGACCCTAATGCCCTGGGCGATACGGCCGGTGGCCTCTATGGCCTGCCCTTTACGCCCGAGGAGGCGCAGGTAGTGGTGGTACCCGTCCCGTGGGAGGTAACCGTATCCTACCGCGCCGGTACCGCCGACGGCCCCGAAGCCATGCGTACGGCCTCTTTGCAAGTGGACCTCTACGACCCTGACCTGCCCGACGCCTGGCGCATGGGCCTGGCCATGGAAGAACCGGACGAGAAAATAGCTGCCGAGAGCCATGCGTTGCGCCCGCTGGCCGAAGAATATATTGGCTGGCTGGAAGACGGTGAGCCGGAGGAAACCCATGCTTCCTTCGTGGATGTGCCTACCCGCATTAATCAGCGCGGCCAAGCCCTACTGGAATGGCTGAAGGACAAAACCGGGGCGCTGCTGGACGCTGGTAAGGGCGTGGTGGTGCTGGGTGGCGACCATAGTACTCCCCTTGGCTACCTGCATGCCCTGGCCGCGCGCCACGAGGAGTTCGGAATTCTGCAGATAGATGCCCACTGCGACCTGCGGCCCGCCTACGAAGGCTTTGAGTTTTCGCACGCTTCTATTATGTACAACGCCCTCAAACTACCCCAGGTGAAAAAGCTGGTGCAGGTAGGCATCCGGGACTATTGCCAGCAGGAGGCGGAGTACATCGACCAGAGTAATGGGCGCGTGGCCTTGTTTACCGACCGGTTTCTACAGAATGAAATGCTAGGCGGCAAATCGTGGAAGAAGGAGTGCAAGAAGATTGTGGCCCAGCTGCCCCAGAAAGTGTACCTGAGCTTCGATATCGACGGCCTCGACCCCAAGCTGTGCCCCGGTACCGGTACACCCGTGCCCGGCGGTCTGGAGTTCGAGCAAGCCCTCTACCTGATTCGGATGGTCGTGCGCTCAGGCCGCACCATTATCGGCTGCGACCTGAACGAAGTAGCCCCCGGCGACACCGAGTGGAATGCTATTGTGGGAGCTCGCCTGCTTTACCACATGGCCAACTGGATGGGCGTATCGCAAGACCGCCTGAAAGCCCGGGCAGTGGAAAAATGAGTTATGAATGATGAGTTAGGTTATAATCACAATTCATCATTCATAACTCAACTTATAACTCATCCGGAGGGAGTACGTACAGTATTCAACTCCCCGAATTCTGTACTTTTCTCACCTAACCCCCTCACTTTTCGCATGGGCTTTCTCCTGAAGTTTCTGCTGTCGGCCATCATTACGTACGTGCTGGCCAAATTCCTGCCCGGCTCCCAGATTGGCGGCTTCGGCGACGCCATTATTCTGGTCATCGTGCTGGCTATTCTGAATGCGGTAGTGAAGCCGATTCTCAAAATCGTGGGCTTCCCGATTACCGTTCTCACGCTGGGCCTGTTTTTGTTCGTAATTAACGCCTTGATTGTAATGCTGGCCAGCTACCTGCTGTCGGGCTTTGAAATTGACGGCTTCTTCTCAGCCCTGATATTCAGTATTGTCTTGTCGTTGGTGACTTCGGTAGTTGATATGATTGTCGACTAAGCTCCGGCTATCAAGAGTCAAGTAAACGCCCCCTGCATCACGTGATGCAGGGGGCGTTTGCTATATATAGCGGGGTTATTAGTCGCGCGAAGTTTTTGCTTTACGCATGGATGCCGGAGTGCATGCTTTCTAGAAGCGCAGTAAAAGATTCGCTCTACTGTTTGTGCACAGGCCGACTAACCGCTATGCGTGCACCAGGATGCCAGCTGCCGCCGTCCCGAAACGTCACCCAGGGCCGGCCAACTGTGCCACTTGTAGTGCGTACAAGCAGTGGTTTCCGTTTCCGCTTTTAGCCTTTGTTCATGCCTGATTCCCTGTTGCCTGCCGTGCAAACAGCCCTGCACAAAGATGTTGCACCGGCCGCAGCTTTCAACGCTGTGCTGCAGCTGGTGGGTGAGTATCTGCGCGCCGACCGGTGCTTTTTGTACGTGCGCGACCCGGCTGCCGGGCGGGGCCGTATTGCCTTCTGCTGGCGCCACACCGCCGCCATCCCCGACCCGCGCCACGACTGGCAGGATGATACCACCGACCTGCCCCGGCAGGATCCGCTGTTTCGGGCGGCACTGGCGGCGCGGCCCTCGGTGTACGTGGAGGACGTAGAAACTGCCCCGCCCACGGTGCTCAACCGCGCCTTTGAGCACGAAACCTTCGGCCACCGCGCCCTGATTCACGCGCACATCACCGAAAACGGCCAGCTTTGGGGGATTCTGCAGCCTTGCCTGTTCGGTGTGCCCCGGGTCTGGATGCCTGCCGAGCACGCCGCCGTAGAAAGCGTGCTGCCGCTGCTGCTGCCCGTTGTTCAGCAGTACATGCACACGGTGTCCACCCAGGCCGGGGCTGTTTAGTGCTACCGCGTCCGGGCCCGACGGCGGCGCCACCGGCGTAGCAGCACGGCGGCGGTGACCAGTAGTAGCCCCAGCGGCCAAGCCGCTATCAGGCCCAGCAATAGGTCGATGAACCACTGCCAACCGCTGTAAAACGACTCCACCAGCCGACTCCCAAATGACAGCACCGGCTGGTCGGGGGTGGGACGGGTAAGGGGCTGGTAGTACGTAAGCGTGATGGTGGAGAAGCCTACCTCATGGTTAAGGGTACGCAGGCGGCTTTCGGTAGCCTCAATATCTTCCCGGATTTTGCCCATGCCCTCCTCGATTTCAAGGAGGTCGGATACCTTACTGGCCCTGCCCAATAGTGCCAGGTAACGCTGCTCCAGGGCGCGCTTGGAGCGCAGCCGCGCCGATACGTCGGCATGCTGAGCTGTTACATCCTCGGTGGTCATCTCCTGACTTTCCACTGTACCCAGGCGGCCCAGGCCCCGTAGCAGCCCCTGAAACCGGCCGGGGACCACTCTGATTTTCATGTAGTGCCGCCATTCATCATCGGCTCGGGTTTCGGAAACTTCCTCCACGTACGCCCCCGTGGCCCGCGTGAGGCTGTCCATGCGCGCGTTGGTGCCGGGCACGTCGACTACCTTCATCCGCACCTTGGCATGGTACACCAGCTTGCGGCTGGCCGCCGGCTGGACCGACTCTGAGTTATTTGTTGCTGCTGAGGCATCGTCGGGGCCCGGGGCCTCCGGCGGTGGGGGCGGAGCAGCCTCGTAGTTGGAGACGGTCAGTTCTTCTGCGGCGGATTCTACCCTGTCCTGGCCGGCGGGTTCAGATTGACTGCAGGCCAGCAGACCGGTGAGGGCAAGCAGCGGAAAAAAGTGAGTAATTCGCATATACGCGCGCAATAAGGATAACCCGATACGCCCCGGCCAACTGCTCCCCAGCGTAACGCTAATCCTGGTTCCGGCAGTATAGCACTCCGGCTATAAAAACAACGACCCGGCCGCCGAATTGGGCAACCGGGTCGGTCTGTTTAGAGGGAGGGCAGGAGCTGCTTACAACCGGCGAATCTGCGCGCCGAGGGCGGTTAGGCGCTTATCGATGTACTGGTAGCCCCGGTCAATCTGCTCCACGTTTTCAATCACGCTGCGGCCTTCGGCGGAAAGGGCGGCAATGAGCAGAGCCACGCCGGCCCGGATATCGGGTGAGGTCATGGTGATGCCATGCAGACGCTTCTGTTGGTCGAGGCCGATAACGGTGGCGCGGTGCGGGTCGCAAAGAATCACCTGTGCACCCATGTCGATGAGCTTATCCACGAAGAACAGGCGCGACTCGAACATTTTCTGGTGAATGAGCACCGTGCCTTTGGCCTGGGTGGCTACCACCAGCACAATGCTGAGCAGGTCGGGCGTGAAGCCAGGCCAAGTGTGGTCCGAAACGGTCAGGATGGAGCCGTCGAGGTAGGTAGCAATTTCGTAATGGTCTTGGGCCGGAATGTGGATGTCGTCGCCGCGAAACTCCAGCTGGATGCCCAGCTTGCGGAACGTGTCGGGGATGATACCCAGCTCCGGAATCTGGCAGTCCTTGATGGTGATTTCCGAACCCGTCATAGCCGCCAGCCCAATGAAGGAGCCGATTTCAATCATATCGGGCAGCATGCGGTGCTCGGTGCCGCCGAGGCGCTCCACACCCTCAATGGTGAGCAGGTTGGAGCCGATGCCGTTGATTTTTGCGCCCATACGCACCAGCATCTTACACAGTTGCTGCAGATACGGCTCGCAGGCGGCGTTGTAGATGGTGGTGGTGCCTTTGGCCAAGGCGGCAGCCATCAGGATGTTGGCCGTGCCTGTTACCGAGGCCTCGTCCAGCATCATGTAGGCGCCGGTCAAACCGTTTTCGGCCTTGATGCGGTAGAAATCGAGGCCTTCCAATGTGAGCTTGCCGCCGAGCTTCTCTAGCCCCAGAAAGTGGGTATCCATCGGGCGGCGGCCGATTTTGTCGCCGCCGGGCTTGGGCAGTTGGCACCGGCCGAAGCGGGTCAGCATGGGGCCCAGAATCATCACGGAACCGCGCAGCGCCCCGGCCTGGGCCACAAACTCAGGTGTGTCGAGGTAGTCGAGGTTGACGGCGTCGGCCTGGAAGCGGTAGGTGTCGGAGGCGAGCTTGCCCACCTTCACGCCCATATCGCGCAGCAGCTCAATGAGCTTGTTGACGTCGCGGATGTCGGGAATGTTAGAAATGGTAACCGGCTCTTCGGTGAGTAGCACGGCACACAAAATCTGCAGGGCTTCGTTTTTAGCACCCTGCGGCACGATTTCACCTTTCAGCGGCTTACCGCCAATAACTTCAAAAGAGGCCATGCTTGGAGAGAGAGGGGAGAAGGCAAGACATAAGAAGTGAGACAACGTTCAGACGGCCTCATGGGGCGCTAAAACATTGTCTCACGTCTTATATCCCACATCTCAGGTCTGATAAAAAAAACTTACTGTGGGGGTTGCTGTGGTTCCTGACGGCCTTTTTTACCGCCGCCGCGCCGCTGCTTGTCGCGGCGGTTATTGTTGTTGCCGCCGCGCCGCTCGGAGCGGTCCGAACGGTCAGTGCGCTCCTGGCGGGGCTGAGGCACGATAAACGGCGCAGGCCGACCGCCACCAGTAGCGGGCTGGGTTGCAAACTCAAACAGGTTCTGGGCATCTACCTGGGCCGGATCGAGGGTGAGCTGGCCGCCGGAAAGCTCCTTCAGGTGCTTGAGAATAGTGATGTCCTTGGCGTTTTCCTTGTTGTGGGAACGATACAGGAACTTCATGGTGCGCCCAATAACGATGGTTGCCTGCTCGCGCTCAGTGGCATCTTCCAAGCGCAGCGCCTGCTCAATGAGCAGCTCCACGGAACGGCCGTAGGCGCGCAGCTTGGGGCCTTTGCTGGGGTATACCACGCGTTGCGGCGCGGTCCGACTGGCGGGCGAAATCAGGGCGAAGGGAGCGTCCACGTCCAGCTCGCCGTCGGCCATTTCGTAGACGTGATTCCAGACTTTCTGCTGTGAGTCGGGCTGGTCGCGCAGGCTGGGCTGGAGGCGGAAAATAAGCTGCACAATCTGCTGGGCGCGGCGGGTCCGCTCGTCGCGGTCCTCAATGGCGGCCAGCTGTTGCACTAACTGAAACGTGCTTTGGCCGTATTCGCGCTGCAGCAGCTCGTGTTTATGGAGGGAAGGTAAGGTCATTGAAATGGTATTCGAAGGGTCAAATATACGCCAAACCTTGCCCCGTTGGCATTCTGTTTTGCACAGAAGCCCGCCGGACAAGGTTGGCAGCAGTAGCAGCCAACGGCTACGCTCTTCTAAAGTAACGGAAATGAGGAGAAGCTGGGCAGATTCAGGGTCGGTTTGGGGTCGTCATATGCGCAAGCACCTCCGGAACAGCCTATTACCCTAGTGTAGCCGCAGCTTGGCGAAGCTTAGCAGCAAGGTTTTCTCGCCCACTTCCTCAAACTGGATAATGGCCTTGATAGAGCCAGCCTGATCTTCGAGCTTGCTCACGGTGCCGAACCCGAACTTGGGATGCTCCACGCGCTGGCCCACCTGCAGCTTGCTGGTATCGGAGGGCTTGAAGTCGGCGGGGGCTACGTACTTGGTGGCCACGGTTTTGCGCGGCGGCGGCGGAATCAGGTTCGAGCGGCGTTCAAACACATGTCCAAACGGCGACTCGCCCGGTCCGGCGCGGTCGGGTCCGGGGCCGGCCGAGTACTTGAAGTCCACAAACTTCGGGTCGATTTCGTCGAGGAAGCGGCTTTTCTCGCAGCTGCGCAGATTGCCCCACTGGTAGCGGGAAGTGGCATAGCTCAGGGTCAGCTTCTTCTCGGCCCGGGTGATGGCCACGTAAAACAGCCGGCGCTCCTCCTCCAAGTCGGCCCGGGAGGTAATCATCATCTGGCTCGGGAACAGGTTTTCCTCCATGCCCACGATGTACACGTTGCGGAACTCTAGGCCCTTGGCCGAGTGAATCGTCATCATGGTCACCTGCTCGCCCTCGGCCTGGGCGTCCTTGGTGTCGGCATCCGTGACCAGAGCAATGTCCTGCAGGAAGGCGCCGAGGCTTTTTTCCTCCCGCTCGGGGTCTTCCACGAAGGCCTTCACGCCGTTCAGAAGTTCCTGAATGTTCTCGTAGCGGCTCAGGCCCTCAATGCTCTTGTCGGCGTAGAGTTCCTCAATCATGCCCGAGTTCTTGGCAATGAACTTGGCTGCCTCAAACGCATCATCCTTGGCCGCCACGGCGGTGTAGGCCTTGATTTTCTCGGCGAAGTCGACGATGGGATTGGCCGTGCGGGTGGGCAGAAACTTATCGGCGTTGCTGACCACTTCCCAGATGGTATGGTTGGTTTCCTCGGCCGAAGAAATTAGCTTGGCCAGGGTAGTGTCGCCAATGCCGCGCTTGGGGTAGTTAATCACGCGGCGCAGGGCCTGCTCATCATTCGGGTTAACGGTGAGGCGCAGGTAGGCCACCAGGTCCTTGATTTCCTTGCGCTGGTAGAAGCTCAGGCCGCCCACAATCTTGTACTTGATGTTGAGCTTGCGCAACGATTCCTCCATGGCCCGGCTCTGGGCGTTGGTGCGGTACAGGATGGCAAAGTCGTCGTACGACAAGTGCTGGTTCATCTTGTCCTCGTAGATGCTCTGGGCCACCAGCTTGCCTTCCTCGTTGTCGGAGGCGGCCTTTAGTACCTCAATCAGCGGGCCTTCCTCGTTGTCGGAAAACACGTCTTTGCGCAGCTGGGCCTGGTTGTTCTTGATAACCGAGTTGGCCGCCCACACGATGTTCTTGGTGGAGCGGTAGTTCTGCTCCAGCTTGAACACCTGCAGCTCGGGGTAGTCCTTCTCGAAGTTGAGAATGTTCTGAATATCGGCGCCCCGGAAGGCGTAGATGCTTTGCGCGTCGTCGCCCACCACGCAGATGTTGCGCTCCTTGGCGGCCAGCTTGCGGGCAATAAGGTACTGGGAGTAGTTGGTGTCCTGGTACTCGTCCACCATCACGTACCGGAACATATTCTGGTACTTGTTCAACACGTCGGGGTGGTCTTTGAACAGCACATTGGTCTGGTAGAGCAAATCGTCGAAGTCCATGGCCCCGGCCTTGAAGCAGCGGTTGGCGTACTGCTGGTAAATCACGCCCAGCTTGGGCCGCAGCGAGGCCTCATCGTCCTGCCGGATTACGGGGTCGTTGAGGTACTGCTGCACCGAAATCAGCTTGTTCTTGGCCGAGGAAATCCGGCCCAGCACCATGTTGGGCTTGTAGAGCTTATCGTCGATTTCCAGCTCCTTCAGAATCTGCCCGATAAGGGTTTTGGAGTCCTGGGTATCGTAGATGGTGAAGGAGCGGGGGTAGCCGATTTTGTCGGCTTCAGAGCGCAGAATCCGGGCGAAAATGCTGTGAAAAGTACCCATCCACAGGTTTTTAGCCTCGGGGCCGACCACCTTCTCAATGCGGGCGCGCATCTCCTTGGCGGCCTTATTGGTGAAGGTGAGGGCCAGGATGTTGAACGGGTTCACCTGCTTCTCCAGCAGGTGGGCAATGCGGTAGGTGAGCACCCGGGTTTTGCCCGAGCCCGCGCCGGCTATAATCATGCAGGGGCCTTCGGTGTGCAGCACCGCCGCGGCCTGCGAGGGGTTCAGTAACGAGTGATAATCGAGTCCCATGCGTAATCAGTCAGAATCGGAAAACTAAGCCGGTTGGCTTATTAGCAAAGGTAAGGCTTTGGGGTGGGGGAAGGAAATGTGAGCAGGGAGAGTTAAGTTGACTCCGTTACTTATCCATACTCCCAGCATGACCTCGGCCGACAAACTATCCTGGAACAACCCCATCACGCACGGATTCGTTGCTACCGCCGCGTATTACGCGCTGGGGCTGGGCACGAGCTACGTGCTGGCCCAGCGCATGCCCCTTGCGGATATGTGCAACCCCGGCGTTCCGCTGCTGGTGGGCGCGGGGGTAGTGGTTCTGGGGCTGCTGATGACCTTTCTTACCCTGGGCATCCTGCTTTTTAGCAACCGATACCAGCAGCAGGCTACGGGCAGCCTGTTCGCCCACTTGATCTGCATCAGCGTTTTTATTGGGTTTGTCGCCTTGGAAGCAATGCAGAAAGGGTAGGATAGGGTCGGGTCGTATCTTCGCGCCATGAACCCTGCCAATCCGCCCGCCGCCGTGTTTCCGCTGTCTATTCTGTGCCTTTCGGATAGCTGGGGCGGGCTGGAGCTAAATACGGCCCGGTTTGCCGGCTGGATGCAGCAGCGGGGCTGGCCGATGCAGGTCGTCGCCCGCGCCGGCTCCCCGCTGGCCGCCCGCGCCGCCGAACTGGGCCTGTCCGTAGTGCCGTTCGGGAACCGCTGGAAAGCCCTGGACGTACCCGCCGCCCGCCGGCTGGCCGGGGTGTGGGCGCAGTTCGGCACCCGGGCCGTCATCATCACCCGCAACGCCGACCTGGGCGTGGCCGTGCTGGCTAAACGGCTGTTCAGCCCCGGTATGCCGCTGGTGTACCAGCAGCACATGCAGCTGGGGCTGGCCAAGCGCGGGCTGGTGCACACGCTGCGCTACAACGCTCTGGCCGCCTGGCTTTCGCCCTTGCCCGGTCTGGCCCGGCAGGTGCTGGAGAAAACCCGGCTGGCTCCCGAAAAACTGCACGTGGTGCCGCTGGGCGTGGAGCTGGACAAGTTCACGGATGCCCAGCTGACCACCGCCGCGGCCCGCCGCCGGCTGCAGCTGGCGCTGCCCGCCGGGGCTGTGCTGCTGGGCCTCATCGGGCGGTTTGATGATGGCAAGGGTCAGGATTTTGTGGTGGAGGCGCTGGCCCGGCTGCGGCCCCGGTTCCCGCAGCTGCACCTGCTGCTGGTGGGCGAACCCACCCGCAACGAAGGCACTGCCTACTACGACGCGCTGCTCCAGCGTATTGAGGTGCTGGGCCTTGCAGAAGCGGTGCACCTGCGCGGCTTCACGCCCCAGCCCGAAGTGGCCTACCGCGCCCTGGACATCTCAGTGACGGCTTCCGTCAACGAAACTTACGGCATGGTGACCATCGAGGCCTTGGCGGCGGGCCGGCCGGTGTTGGGCGTGGCAGCGGGCGGCACCCGGGAGCTGCTGGCCGACAACCGCACCGGCCTGTTGTTTGAGCTGCGCAACCTCGATTCATTTGCGGCTTGCATTGAGCGGCTGCTGATGGAGCCCGGCTTGGCCGAGCGGCTGGGAGCAGCCGGGCAGGCTGAGGCGTTAGCCACGTACGCCCACACCCGGCAGTGCGAACTGACGGAACAAGTGCTGCGGGCCGTGGGGTAATTCGGTATCTTTGCAGCCAGATTTCACGCAGGGTTTCGCAGTGAAAAGCGCAGTGGTTCGCAGTGAACGGCCGCCGCGAACCACTGCGTTGTCCTCTGCGAACCACTGCGCGACAACTCCATGATTCAGATTCAGCACACCATCATTTCCGACGACATTCGGGACAATTTCTTCGTTTGTAACCTCGAAGCCTGCAAAGGCGCCTGCTGCGTGGAAGGCGACCTGGGCGCCCCGCTGGAAAACGAGGAACTGCAGATTCTGCAGAACGAGTACGAGGCCATCAAGCCCTTCCTCACTGAAGCTGGCCGTGAGGCCATCGAGCAGCAGGGCCTCTACATCAAGGACTGGGAAGGCGACTACAGCACCACCACTATCAACGACCGGGAGTGCGCCTACGCCCTCTACGACGAGCGGGGTATCCTGAAGTGCGGCATCGAGCAGGCCTACCTGGCCGGGGCCACCTCGTTCAAGAAGCCCATCAGCTGCCACCTGTACCCCATCCGCGTCACCAAGTATGACGGCTTTGAGGCCCTGAACTACGACCGGTGGACCATCTGCTCGCCCGCCTGCTCCTTCGGGGCCAGCCTGGGCGTGCGCATCTATCAGTTCCTGAAAGAACCTCTCATCCGCAAATATGGCGAGGAGTGGTACGGCGAGCTGGTCACGGAAATCGAGCAGGGCAGAGAAGCCGAGTAAACAGATTCATGCTGTTCTGCAATATGAAATAGTAAGATATTTTGTTTCTGGTTCATTACCCACTAGGAGGTATTGTCAAGCGAGAGTGCAGCTTTAACAGAGAATATAAAAAGGCCCTGACCAACTATTGGTCAGGGCCTTTTTATGAATTACTCCAGTAAAAAACTTTGTATTTCGTGCCAGCGAACTGTCCGCACCTTAGCGCCGAATATGCAAGCGGCTGGTAGTTGTGCCCGATGCAGTTGTTACTGATAAGACGTAAGAGCCAACAGGCAACTTCGCCACGTCCAGGGTTACGATACGGGCACCTGCTGGTACCGTTTGTACATGCACAGACCGGCCAAGCATGTCACTAAGGCGTACGGTGGTAGTAGTTTCAGCCAACGTGCGCAACTCTACTGTAGCAGTAGCATCTGCGGGGTTGGGGTACACAGTAATATCCCGGTTACCAGACAAAACGCCAGCTGATGGGCGGTATTCTTCCGGACAAACCTTGCATTGTACCCGGCAAACTTGACTGGATATGTCAAAATAACGCCAGGTATTAGCTCCCGGATTGTTTGGATACTGGATATACACACTCAGGGTAGTGAAATCCTCGTAGCCTGGTATCTGATTCAGTGTTACGTAGTCAGCACGGCCAAGACCAGAAAAATCGAAGGCGCTGTTGCTATTATACCAGTCTTTGGTAGCGCCGGACGAAGCCTGTACGCTATACGTAGCATTCACGACCTGTCCGTTTTCTACGCAGAACTGAGGCGTTCCAGTAATTTCCGTAGCACACGATTGAGGTGCAGGTGCGCCTACTCCTACGGCGGCCCAAGCGTTGGTTGTTGAAGTTACTTCATCAGAGCAAGCGCCGAACAAGTCAATTGCAGATTGGATGGAGCCGTTACGAGCATCCGAATAAGTGGAGTTTGGCCCCAGATAGCGGGTGAGGTTACGATAAGCAATACGAGCCGCTTTGTCCTGGCCAATGCCGGCAACCGGAACACTGAAGCTGCCGGCTCCTCCAACAGAGAGCAGGTAAAACCAGCGGTTCTGCACACCTCCATTCCGATGTGGCTCACCATTCCAGTCCCAGCCAAGGCCTTGGTACACCTGCGCGGGTTCAGTTCCGTAAGAAGGACCGGCTTCCCGGGCAAAAGAACGGGTTATACCTACGCGGCCTCCCATGGCCCAATCGGGTGTGGGGGAGTTGCTCCGCTCTACCATCTCACCGAAAATATCTGCGAAGGACTCATTCAGCGCGTTTGACTCGCCGCCTGGAGCTAATCCAGCGGAGCTGCGTACAACCCCATGGGTAAACTCGTGTGCGACAATATCAGTTTCTGCCATGCTCCGGTTATCCAGGCTGGCAAAACGGCCAATTACAATGTAGTCTGCCCCATTGTAGTCGTAGTAATAGGCATTGTCCTGTAAATTATTAACTGCTACCCGCGTATCGCGGTTGTAATTAGGCATGCCATTACGCCCGAACCGGTTCTGAAAAAACCAGTGAGCGGCCTGTACAGACCAATGAGCGGAAGCTGCGGATTTTGCTTTAAAATCCCAGTTCCAATTCGTATTTAGCGGGGCCCATTCGTAGCCACTAGCCTCAATAAAATAGCCGTCGGCAAATTCTGTAGGCTGATAGCCGTAGTTGTCGCTGTATTTTGTGTAGATATAGCCACCCCGGCAGAAGTCCTTTAGTTGATAACGGTTACGGCCACTATCCCACCAAGTGCCTACGTACAGGTTGCCGTTATACCAAGTATCCACCATGTTATTCTGGCAGCTGCCTTTGTGAAGCAGAGAAGTAATACGGAGTACCTTTCCCGTCTGGGCATCAATATAAACGGCATCGTACCCTTGGGGCTGAATGCGCATAACATCAAACCGATAGGCCAGTTGGTGGCGTGCTTCGGCAGAGTTGCCATCGGCGGTAGTTAGGGCATACAACAGCTTGCCTTTTGGCCTTTTCGTAGCGGTAGCAGCAACTTCACCTGGCCGCAAATGTACTTTTACCTGCCAGTCATATTGTTGTGCTGGAACTGCTGCCAGGGCCAGTCGAAACGCTTCCTCCTCAGAAATACTCGGGTTTATCGAGGCTCCCTCCAGAGTGGGCACTAGCCGGCCGTTGGCCGAAACAGCCTTGCCATTTGTAGCATAAATGCTGAAATCAGATCCTTCTACAGGGATTTTGCCGTGAAATTGCGTGTAACGGTAACGCGTTACTTCCACTTCATCTTTGAGGGACTCCACCAGGCGCAACTCATCATTATTGCCTAAGCCTAGTGCCTCCTTATAGGTAGTTGCTACGCGCTGCGGATCTTCTTTGAAGGAGTCCTTAAATTGTATCCAGCCGTCAGCACGAATTTCCCGTGCTATGGTGCCTAGTTTACTTTTAGCATAGAATGCTCGCTCCTGGTTGTTTACTTGAAATTGAGCAAATGCCGAACTTGTAGTCAGAAAGAGTGCTCCGGTGGTTAGCCGGATACCCCATTTCTGTAGTGGAGCTCGGTAACTACTCTGTAGTTGTGTAGAAAAGCGCATGTAGAAAGTAATTAGGTTAAAAAAACAGAACAGAAACAGTTTGTGATATTTATCAGCATGCAACTGGGTGAAAGAGAATGTTGCATGCTGATTCTGAATTAATGCCTCATGCGCATATTAAGCGGATGATGAGAACTGCGAAATCAATTTGGGTTGTAAAAAGCAAGGTGTGCTAGATTCCTGTCATATTAATATGACAGAAGGATATTTTATAGTTCATAAGAAAAGAAACAATTTAGCATAAATGAGTAGAAGAATATAAATGCAGGAATTATAATTTTATTCACTATTTCATGAATTATCCTTTGCGAATAACTGAATGTGTTTGACCAACTGGTCCCAGTGCGATATAAATAAGTCAGTCGTACAACAGCTTGCTGAAATATTGATGGGTTGCTGAGGTGACGGACTGTTAATGCGTATTGGTAGCTACATCTTCGAAGGCAAACCAGCCGCTTTACGTATCACTTTGCCGGTTGAGCACCACGAGTAAAGAATAAGCAAACCTACCTGTAAGCTGGCTTTACTTCCAGGTCTATTTACTAGTTTTTGTGACATTGAATAGGTCAGATTATCGGCTCTGATACAAGGATAGATACCTTCAATTTACCTTGTAATAGACCCTTTAGCTTATATGTAGTATTTGTAAAGATTTACTATGTAGTGAATTATAGAAAGTGGCCAGATAGCATGTGCCGTCGATTACACTGGTCGAATGGCGTAGTATTGGGACATAGACTATGGAATTAGGATAGCATTATGGAACGTGAGCAGCGTATACTGTTCGTAGCAATAGCGCAACAGGCTAGAAGTGCTGCTTTTTCATCAACAGATAACTGGGTTTTAGCGTTAAATGAGGGGTAGTACGCTCAGTTTGGTTCCTATTCGGAAGATGCCGGAGGTATGCGCAGATAGTGTTACAGCGCACTGATTATTGCTACTTGTGCATTCAGGTAAGCATAGTCATGGAGATGACTGTCAAATACGCGTGCAGATAATTCCTAACAGCTGTAGGTGCAACCGAATCCTGAGCGTGTTTACCATGGACTGCGTCCCGGAACCGTAAGTAGAAACGGGGTGTATGTTATAGCGAATTCGCAAACAGTGTACGGGATGACAAGACGCGTATTCGCATCTTGTCGTCCGCGCCGTCCTAACGCGTGTCGTTCAACGGGAAGACGCGATTATGCGTCTCTTTATCGTTCATGAAACCGCTATAAGTAGTTCAACCTCTGATAAAAACTTGATATGGGAGTTAGCATAACCCCTTCTTGGCAGGAGATATTCCCATTCCATTAGAAGTACATTCTCCGGGCTGCTCCGACTACCGTGTTCAGGTAAGCGCTTCTCAACTCTCCTATTCTGTAATGTATGTTGTTTGGGCAGTAGCTAGCTTTCCTGTCGATATCTTTCGCTGAATACTAAAGTAGAGCGGCTGGTGTAACAGCTGATGGGAAAAGCTCACAGGATCAAGAGGATAGTATCATACAAAAAAGAGCCGACCAATTGGTCGGCTCTTTTTTGTATGATACTTACATGAAAGGGTAAACAAGCTGCCTACTGCCAGGTTTCGGTGCGGGTCTGGCTAGTGCCGGTGGGCGTGAAGGTGCGGTTGGCGCCGCCTTCGTAGAGCACGTTGCCGGCCGCATCCTTGCGGATGTACTTGTACTGCACGCTGGTACCGCTGGTCAGGTTGATTGTGCCTTTCCACACCGGATACGTGGCGCCGCTGAGCTTGATGGCGTTGGCCGTATTCCAGGCGCCCAGTTGGGCGGTGCTGCCCAGCACGTACACATCCTGGCCCGATACGGTGCCGCTGTACGTGACGTTGAACGATACGGCCGTGGTACCGGTGGTGGGAGGAGGTGTGGTAGTGGTGCCGCCGGGCACCCATACCGCGTAGCTGCGGCTGTTCACTGGGAATACGCCGGTACCGTTGGCGTCGGTGGTTACCGTGCCGCTGGTGTTGCCGGTTTTATCGGTGAGGGTGGCGCTCTTGAAGGGCGTGGTGATGGTCTTGGTGCGGGCCGAGCTGCCGTCGTTCAGCAGCATCAGCAACCCTTTGTGGGTGGCGTCGCCGGCGCGGGAGTAGGCGTATACGTCGGCGTCGTTTACGCTAGTGTACTCGGCGGCGGCACCGTAGGCGTTGGCCTGGCGGATGCCGTTCAGGGTTTTGATCTGGTTGCCGAGGCCGTAGTTGTAGTAGTCCTTGTAGAATACGCAGGGGTAGCCGTTGGCGCGGGTCAGGATGTAGGCGTAGGCCAGCATCTTGAGGTTGGTAACGGGCGAGTACAGCGCGCCGGGATGGTCGGTGTCATGGTTATCCACGAAGCTCACCGACAGCGTCGGATTCGATTCGGTGAAGCCGGCAAACTGCAGCCCGCGCATGTCCCAGGCGCCGTTGCCGTTGCTCATGTCCTGGAAGGTGTAGTGCAGCGGCACGTCGAAGAGGCTGGTGCGGCCTCCGGTGGCGGCGGCGTAGTTCTTCAGGTCCTGCAGGTTGCGGAACCAGGCCTCACTCACGGCAAAGCGGCCGTTGGTTTTCACCGCGTCCAGCCACTGGTTCACGTAGGGCGTGTAAATGTGCTTGGTGGCATCGAGGCGGTAGCCGTCGAGGCTCATCTTGGTGGTAATCCAGTTACCCCAGTTGATGGTTTCGGTCTGGTTAGCAGCGTTGTTGTTGTATTGGATTTCCGAGCCCAGCAGGTTGTCGTAGGCGTCGTTGTTGGCGTAGGGTTGGAAGTCCCAGCTTTTCCACTGGTACCAGCCGTTGTTGGGGGCCTGCTGCGTGCCGGTGAAGTTGTTGAAGCCCCACTTGTAGCTGCTATACGTGTTGCCGCGGCCGGGGAAGTTGAACTTGGTGTACACCAGGTTGCCGTTCACGTTTTCCTGCGCGTCGGCCCAGGCCATGTGGTTCATCACCATGTCCTCGTACACCTGCAGGCCTTGGCCTTTCATAGCCCCAATGGCAGTTTGCAGCTGCCCGATGGTGCCGTAGCGCGTGGCTACGGTGCCTTTCTGGTTGAATTCGCCCAGGTCGTAGCGGTCATACACGCCGTAGCCGACGTCGCTCTGGCTCCCACCTTTGTAGGCCGGGGGCAGCCACAGGGCCGTAATGCCGGCGGCCTTCAACTCGGCGGCTTTGGAGCCCAGCACCTGCCACCAAGTTCCCTGCGCGTTGCTGATCGGCACATCCCAGTAGAAGGCCTGCATCATCACGCCATTGGTCACCACGGCATTCTGGCCGGAGGTAGTGGCCTGGGGGACGGCCGTGGCTGTAGGCTGCAATTCCTCTTTGCTGCACGAAGACAACAGGGAACCAGCTGCCAGCAGCCCCGATAGGGCTACGGTCAGTTTTGCTTTCATAAAAGTGGGTGTTTTGGTTAGTGGGATTAGAACACTGCAAGTATACAGGGCACCAGTAAGAATCTCTATATTCAAAATACCGGTATCAGGATAATTTAGTGAGTAATCACTAACCTAAAATAGCCTCTTTTTTAAGCCAATGATGGTGTTGTATTGATCAATGCAGTGCAATTGAAAATTGTTTCGGTTGTAATAATGGGGTGTTTGCCAGTTTAGGTGCTGCATTGATGCGTGTAGCCTGTGCAAAATTTTGGCCTTAGAACCCAAAAAAGGCCTGCTCCTTGCGGAACAGGCCTCTTCTTTGGCAGTTGGTAAAGCTTACAACTCCGAGAAATCGAAGCTCGTTTCCAGAAACTTTGTCGTGAAGTCGCCGGCCTTGAACTGCTCGTTGTCCATCAGTTTGAGGTGAAACGGAATGGTCGTTTTCACGCCTTCCACCACAAACTCGCTCAGGGCGCGCTTCATTTTCACGATGCACTCTTCCCGGGTTTGGGCCACGGTGATGAGCTTGGCAATCATCGAATCGTAGTTCGACGGAATCTGATAGCCCGCGTACACGTGCGTATCCACGCGCACACCGTGGCCACCCGGAATGTGCAGTACCGTGATTTTGCCCGGCGAGGGTCGGAAATCCTTCGAAGGGTCCTCGGCGTTGATGCGGCACTCCATGGCGTGCATCTTGGGCGAGTAATTGTTGCCGGTAATCGGAATGCCGGCCGCTACTTTGATCTGTTCCTTGATCAAGTCATAGTTGATAACCTCTTCCGTCACGGGGTGCTCCACCTGAATACGGGTGTTCATCTCCATGAAGTAGAAGTTGCGGTCCTTGTCCACCAGGAATTCAATGGTGCCCACGCCTTCGTAGCCGATGGCCGAGGCACCGGCAATAGCTGCCGCGCCCATCCGCTCGCGCAGATCATCGGTCATAAATGGCGAAGGTGCTTCCTCCACCAATTTCTGGTGACGGCGCTGAATGCTGCAGTCGCGCTCCGAGAGGTGGCACACATGGCCGAACTGGTCGCCGCATACCTGAATTTCGATATGGCGGGGTTCCACCACAAATTTCTCCAGGTACATGCCATCGTTGCCGAAGGCGGCTTTCGATTCGGTGCGGGCATCAGTCCAAGCTTTCTCAAACTCGTCTTCGGAGTTGATGATGCGCATGCCGCGCCCGCCGCCGCCGGCCGTAGCCTTCAGAATAACGGGATACTTGATTTTGGCGGCAATCTTCTTGCCCTGCTCCACCGAATCGAGCAGGCCCACGGAGCCCGGGATGCAGGGCACGCCGGCGGCAATCATGGTGGCTTTGGCCGAGGCCTTATCACCCATGCGGTTGATCATATCGGGCGAAGCCCCGATGAACTTGATGCCGTTTTCCTGGCACACGCGCGAGAATTCGGCGTTTTCGCTCAGGAACCCGTAGCCCGGATGGATGGCGTCGGCGTTGGTGATTTCTGCGGCGGCAATCAGCGTCGGGATGCTTAGGTAGCTCTGCGACGAAGCGGGCGGCCCGATACACACGGCCTCATCGGCGAAGCGTACATGCAGGCTTTCCTTGTCGGCCGTCGAGTACACGGCCACCGTCTTGATGCCCATTTCCTTGCAGGTCCGAATCACGCGTAGCGCAATCTCGCCCCGGTTGGCAATCAGTATTTTCTTGAACACAGTTCTCAGGGTTAGATGTGAGAAAGGAGAGCTTAGAACTCAGACTCGCGGCGGCGTTGGGCCGACTCACGGATTCTAAGTTCTAAGCTCTCAATTCTAAGCTCTAAAATTACATTGGCTCAATCAGGAACAGCGGCTGGTCGTACTCCACGGGGGAGGCGTTTTCCACCAGGGCTTTCACCACGCGGCCTGATTGCTCGGCCTCGATTTCGTTGAACAGCTTCATGGCTTCGATGATGCAGATCACCTGACCTTTCTCCACCAGATCACCCACCTGCACAAAAGCCGGCGACTCGGGGCTGTTGCTGCGGTAGAACGTGCCAATCATCGGCGACTTCAGCGGCGTATAGTTGCCGGCCGGTGCAGCCTCGGCAGCCGGAGCCGGAGCGGCGGGGGCTGCCGTGGGAGCAGGAGCGGCAACTGGAGCAGACGGGGCGGCGGCCGGAGCCTGCTGCACCGACGTAACGTTGCCGCTTACCACTTTCGTGGAAGGCTCACGCTGCACCGAGATTTTAAATTCGTCGGTTTCGATGTTGACTTTGTTCAGACCCGACTTAGCAATAAAGTCGATGAGGTCCTGGAGTTCTTTGGCTTTCATGGCGGTGGGAGAGGACTTGGTGGGCTGCTTATTTGACTCTTTCGACATAAGAATAGTCGCTGGTCTTGATGCGGATTTTGGTGTCGGTATCAATGAACAACGGCACCTGAATGCGGGCTCCCGTTTCCACGATGGCCGGCTTGAGGGTGTTAGTGGCGGTGTCGCCTTTCAGGCCGGGCTCGGTGTAAGTTACTACCAGTTCTACCGTGGTGGGCAGCTCGGCCGTGAGGGGCTGCTCGGTTTCGGCGTGGAACAGGATGGTGGCCACCTGACCTTCCTTCATAATGTCGGCGAAGGGTACCATGGCTTCGGGCAACACTACCTGCTCGAAGGTTTCGTTGTCCATGAACGTGTAGCCATAATCATCCTTGTACAGGTACTGGTGGGGGCGTTGCTCAACGCGGGCCGTTTCCACTTTCACCCCGGCGTTGAATGTGTTATCGATAACACGGCCGGTTTTGATGTTGCGGAGCTTGGTGCGCACGAAAGCCGGGCCCTTGCCGGGTTTTACGTGTTGAAATTCGGTGATGACGTGCAGGTCGCCGTTGTAGTTGAGCACGAGCCCGTTGCGGAAATCAGCAGTAGTGGCCATGGAAGGGGAATTGGTAAGAAGTGAAGCGGGTACTTAACGCCAGGAAACCGGGAGTAAAAGTTGAAGCTTCAACAAGCAGAAGATGAGTTACTAGGGTGGAAACGCAACGTGCCGTCCCGGAAAACTGGCGGGGCGGCACGTCGGGAGTGCAAGTATAGGAGGTTTTCCGTATTCGCGCCGTGTAAGGTTACGCCGTGCGCGGGTCGGGTTTGGGGTCGTAGGCCCATTTCAGGTACAGCGCACCCCAAGTGAAGCCGCCGCCAAAGGCGGCAATGATCAGGTTATCACCTTTGCGCAGTTGCTGCTCGTAGTCGGAGAGGCAGAGCGGGATGGTGCCGTTGGTGGTGTTGCCGTACTTGTGAATGTTGAGCATTACCTTCTCCGGGCCGATGCCCACACGGTGGGCCGTAGCATCAATGATGCGTTTGTTGGCCTGATGCGGTACCAGCCAGTCAATAGTATCGGCCGAAAGGCCGTTGCGCTCCGATACTTGGGCGGCCACGTCGGCCATGTTTTTCACGGCAAACTTGAACACGGCCGCACCTTCCTGGTACACATAATGCTCGCGGTGAGCTACGGTATCGGCCGACGGGGGACGGCGTGAACCGCCGGCTTTCTGGTGCAGGTATTGCTCGCCATTGCCATCGGAGTGGAGCTCTTGGTCGAGCAGGCCCAAGCCCTCGGTGTTCGGTTCCAGCAGCACGGCCCCGGCCCCGTCTCCGAAGATGATGCAGGTAGCGCGGTCGGTGTAGTCAATAATGCTCGACATTTTATCGGCCCCCACTACCACTACTTTCTTGTAGGTACCGGTGGCAATAAACTGCGAGCCGGTGGCCAGCGCGTACATAAAGCCCGAGCAGGCCGCCTGCATATCGAAGCTGAAAGCCTTAGTAGCGCCTACGGCCGCCGAAATAATGTTGGCTGTCGCCGGAAAAACCAGGTCGGGAGTGGTAGTGGCGCAGATCAGCAGGTCGATGTCTTCGGCTTTGTTGCCGGTTTTGGCCAGCAACTGCTTTACCGCCTTAATTCCCATCACCGAAGTTCCCTGATTTTCGCCCTTCAGAATGTGCCGCTCCTTAATTCCCGTACGGCTTAAAATCCACTCATCGGTGGTATCTACCAAGGTTTCAAGCTCTTGGTTGGTCAGCACGTAATCGGGTACGTAGGAACCGACTCCGGTAATGGCAGCGGTAATCTTCATCAGCGAATTGGGAACAGCAGATGCGGCAAAGGAAAAGTCCGGCTTAGCGGCCGGACTTACAGTCGCTCTTAGGACTTGAAGGTGTTTTTTATCTGATCGGCAATACCGGAGTGGGCCATTTGATAGCCTTGCAGCAGCATGTTACAGATGGCTTGGGGAGTGCTTACCCCGTGGCCGATGATGGCGTTGTCATTGATGCCGAGAATGGGTGAACCACCCACGGCTTCGTAGTTGAACTTGTCGAGGAACGGGTCGTGAATGTTCTTTTCGGCAATGACATCATACACCGATTCGGCCATTTTCAGGACCACATTGCCCGTAAATCCATCGCACACAATTACGTCGGCTTTGTCGTTGAACAGGTCGCGGCCCTCAATATTGCCGATGAAGTGAATATGGGGATTCACTTTCAGCAACTGATGCGCGGCTTGGGTGATGGCCGTGCCTTTGCCTTCTTCCTCGCCCAAGTTCATGAGGCCCACCTTGGGTTTCTCGATGCCCAACACGTACTGCGCGTACAACGAGCCCAACTCGCCGAATTGCTCCAGCATTTCGGGCTTGCATTCTGCATTGGCTCCCACGTCCAGCATGATACCCATACCGCCGTGCAGCTTGGGTACAAAATTGGCAATGGCAGGGCGCATCACACCGGGCACGGCCTTCACGCTGAACATCGCACCCACCAGCATCGCACCGGTGTTGCCGGCCGAGCAGAAAGCCTCCACTTCGCCCGTGGCCAACAGCTTGTAGCCGATGGCAATGCTGGAATCCTGCTTCTGCTGATAGGCTTTGGCCGGATGCTCGCCCATCTCAATGATCTGGGAAGCGGAAACCAGGGTAAGGTCGGCAGCGGCGGCACCGTGCTGATCCAGCAGGGGGCGCACGGCAGCTTCCTGGCCGATGAGCACTATCTGGGCCTTACCGGCCAGCACTTGGGCGGCCAGTACGGCCCCATCGACGGCGGCCTGAGGAGCAAAATCGCCCCCCATTGCGTCCAGGGCTATCTTCATGAACGGGGAATCAAAGAGGTCCGGGAGAGAAACCTCGGGGCCGCAGCTCACCGCCCGGGGCAGGTTCCAGAGTCGGAAGCCAACCGTCGGGCGGTGATAGGGGTTGCGGAGCCGCGAGGCAATAAGCAACTAACGTACGACTATTCTTCGTCGTTGTCAGTAGGGGCCGGAGCAGCTACAGGAGCATAATCTTTGATGGCAACTTTACCGTTCAAGTACAGGTCGCCGTCAACCACGTAAGCTTTGTGACGTAGGTGCAGCTCACCGGTAGTGGCGCATACGGTTACTGCCTTCGGGGTCAGTTTGTAGTGGCTACGACGCTTGTTGCGGGTAGCAGAGGAGGTCCGGCGCTTAGGATGTGCCATGGTCGGGAAAAGTTAAAAAAGTAAAAGTTTAAGAGAGAGAATCAGGCCGAATACAGGCTAATTCAGGTTTTTGAGCGCATTCCAGCGCGGGTCAGTGTCGTCGTCATCCGAGTCGTCCTCGCCTTCCTTGCGGGTGGTGAAGATGAGCGTGGCGTCGGCATCAGGATTTTCGTCGGGCTCATTCTGGAAGCGCGGGTGCAGCTTCTTCATGGGCAGGGCCAGCCCGATGTAGTCGAACAGGTGCTGGGCCAGCGGGAGCGTCTGGGTATCGGGCGTGATTTGCAACACGTTGTCGTCCAGTTCCTGGGTCTCCTCGCCAAAGCGCACCAGCAACTGCTCCTGCGCGTCAATTTTCTGGTCGTAGTCGTCCAGGCTCCGGTCGCAAACCTGGCGCACGGTACCTCGGAGGTCAAAATCCACGGTAATGAGCCGCTCGGTTTTGGTCAGGGTAATGTCAGCATGCACGCTGCCATCCGGAATCAGCTCCTGGTCGAACAACTCAAAGAAGGAGCGGTCCAGGTCAAACGCAAAATGGTGCGTTTTATCAGCCAACCGGGCAATGTTTATGTCGTATTGCGAATCCTTCTTCACGGTGATTTTTTAGCAAGGGGGCAAAAGTAACAAGTTTTGCCCGTTTTGTAAAAGCAACAGCGGTGTTATGCGGTGCGCTAGGCGTTCTTCAGGATAAAATCCGAGGGAATGCCCAGCCGCTCGTACAGCCGCTTGGCCAAGTCGAGGGTAACGCGTCGCTTGCCGCTCAGAATCTGGGAGAGACGCCCGGCCGGTACTTCCAGCAATTCGGCCAGCTCCTTTTGTTTCAGCCGCATCTGCTGGCGCTTCAACTCAATCATTTCGGCCAGGGAGGTCGGCAGGTTGGGAATCGGCAGCAGGCCCAGCTTGCTTTCGTAGATGTCAAGGGCCGTAATCAGTTCCCGAAACTCCGTTTCCAGAGCCACGTTGCCTTCCACGCCCGCCACTACCAGCGCATCGAGGCGGCGCAAGGCGGTACGGTAGTCGGTGGGAGTAGACAGCTGCATGAAACCGGATAAAAAGCAAAACGGAGCCGAACCGGCTCCGCTGATTACGGCTGCAAACTTACAGCGTAATTTTAAAACCGCAAAGTAAATTTCGTTTTTGGAAAGTAAATTTCTGTTTGGTGCGCATGATGTAGCGCCGGAATTACCGCTCCGGCGCAGAAGGAATCTGAGGTTTTCGGTTGAAACGATTCGTCTCAGATTTCTTCTGCGTCGGAATGACAAACGCCAAGATGATTAAACGGCGCTAATCGTTGCGGGCACTGCGGGGGGCGGGGCCAGGAATCAGAGGCTTAATTTCGGCCTCCGACTTGCGGTAGCGCACCAGCTCACAGGCCATATAGAGCGCCTCACGGAAGGACGTTTCGTCGGCCTGGAACTTGCCGGCCAGGCCGTAAGCTGTGCCGTGGTCGGGAGAAGTGCGGATGACCGGCAGGCCTGCCGTGAAGTTTACGCCCCGCTCGAAGGCCAGGGTTTTGAATGGAATCAGGCCCTGGTCGTGGTACAACGACAGGGTGGCGTCGAACTGCTTGAACTGGCGGGTGCCAAAGTAGCCATCGGCCGGAAAAGGGCCGTAGGCCAAGTGGCCTTCCTCCTGGAAATGGCGCAGGACAGGCGTCACTACGTCGGCTTCCTCCGTGCCAAGCAGGCCGTTTTCGCCGGCGTGGGGGTTGAGGCCGAGTACGGCCACGCGTGGCTTTTCAATCCCGAAATCGTGCTTCAGTGAGTGCAGCAGGATGCGCAGTTTGGCCGTGAGCAGCTCCTTGGTTACCCGACCCGGTACGTCCTTGAGTGGAATGTGACCCGTGACGGTGGCCACGCGCAGGCCGTCGGCAGCCAGCAGCATCAGGCTCTCTTTGGCCTCAAAGAAACTGGTTAGAAACTCGGTGTGGCCGGGGAAGCGAAAGTCGTCGGCCTGGGTGTTTTCCTTGCTGATGGGGGCCGTCACGAGGGCATCGAGCAGGCCGGCTTTCAGGTCGCGGGCGGCGGCCTGCAGGCTTAGGCGGGCAGCAGTGCCGCTGGCCGGGCTGGGCTGGCCGGGCGTGAGGTGGTAGTCCTCATCCCAGCACGTGACGGCGTTGTGCTTGCCGGGGGCAATATCGGCCGCCTCGCGCACCTGCCGGAAGGTGAGGGGCTCGTGGCTGGCGTCTTGCGGGAAGTCATCGAACAGGACGGCGGCCGTGCCGTAGACCACCGGCGTGCAGAACTTGAGCAGGCGCTGGTCGAGGAAGGTTTTATAGATGATTTCCGGGCCGATGCCGGCCAGGTCGCCGACGGAAATACCGATGCGTGGGAGCATTACGTGGTGTGCTGATGATTGATGAGTTGATAAGCGGCTGAGGCGGGAAGTTCTAAATAGAACGTCATTCTGAGCTCTGCGAGGAATCTCGCGTGCTGACGTTGTAGTGGTAATCCAACAAAGCGTTGGAGCCGCCTCAATAAAATCAGCTGGCTAATTACTTAACCAACGTCAGCACGCGAAATTCCTCGCAGAGCTCAGAATGACGTTCCTGGAATTTAGACCAGACCCTTCAGAAACGCATACGTGGAGCGGATGGCGGTGCCGGTACCGCCTTTGCCGCGGTAGGAATCGGGAGCGGTGAGGAAGGCGGGGCCAGCAATGTCGAAGTGGACCCAGGGGTAGCCCTCGGTGAAGCGCTCTAGGAACTTGCCGGCTGAAATGGCCCCGGCTTCGGCCTTGCCCAAGTTGCTGATATCGGCAATGGGGCTCTTGATATGGTCGGCGTACTCATCCCAGAGGGGGAATTCCACCAGCCGCTCGTGAGTAGCATTACCGGCTTTTTTGAGGGCCAGCATAGTTTCCTCGTCGGCGGTACCCATGTACACGGTGCCCTCCGTGCCGATGGCGCGCACGGCTGAGCCGGTAAGCGTAGCGTAGTCAAGTACCAGCTGGGGCTCATACTTCCTGGCAAAGGCCAGGGCATCGGCCAGAATGAGGCGTCCTTCGGCGTCGGTATTCATCACCTCTACGGTGAGGCCGCTGTACATGGTAATCACGTCGCCGGGAGCCAGGGCGGGGCCGCCGGGGCGGTTGTCGGTGGCCGGCACCAGCCCAATAACGTGCAGGGGTACTTTGTTTTTGGCCAGGGCCGAGAGCAGACCCACCACCACGGCCGCACCGGCCATGTCGCACTTCATCAGGTCCATGCTGTTGGGCGTGGGCTTGAGGCTGAGGCCGCCAGTATCGAACACCACGCCCTTGCCCACCAGCACAATGGGCTTGGTGTTGGTGGCGCTTTCGGGCTTGTACTCCATGATGGTGAAGGTGGGCGGTTCGGGGCTGCCCTGGTTCACGGCCAGCAGGCCACCCATCCGCAGGGCCTCAATGCGCACCAGGTCCAACACTTCTACATGAAAGCCGGCCTCTTCGCCGGCCTGCTCGAAGCGCTGGGCCAGCTGGGTAGCGTTGAGGTGGGAGTAGGGCATGTTCACTAGGTCGCGGGCTAGGTACACACCCTGCAGCACGCCGTCCAGTTCCCGCACCTGCTCCTGGGAAAGTCCCGCGCCCACCAGCGTGAGTTGCTGGAGCGTGGACGGCTTCTTCGATTTTTCGTCGGTTTTGTAGCCCTCAAATTGGTAGGCGGTGAGAGCCAGACCCTCGGCCAGGGACAGCGCGCCGGTGTGAGTCAGGTCGCAGAGGTAGAGTTCCGCAATTTTATCGGCTTTGAGGCGGGCGTGGAGTTGGTGGCCGGCCTTGCGCAACGCCTCAGCCGTGAGGGCCGCCGTTTTCTTCTCGTCAGCCACCACAAAGTAGTGGTGGTGAGTATACTGGTTGATGCTGATGAGCTTGTCATCGGCCTGGAGGCGGGTGGCCACGTACTGGCGGGCGGCCTCGGGCAGGTCGGCGGCGGCGGTTACGGGCAACTCCCGCGTGCCGGCTGGCAGAATGAACACGGCATCGGCAATGGCGGGGAAATCGGCGGCGTAGGCGAGGGAAAGTGGCATGAGACGAAGCAAGTAAATGGAAAGTAGCTGCCGCGCTTCGGCCCCGGGCACGAAGAAACGGCTGCCACTGGCGTATCTTTAGGCCGTGAAGGTAGCCGATTTATAGAAGTGAGAGAGGAGAAGTGAGAAGTTAGCAGTGAGTCTAACGAGTGCACTTTCCTGCTCTGCTTGTTACAAGTCAGTTTCGGGGCCGTGCGTTGGCTTTGGAGGCTACGTTGAAGAAGAACCCGCTCTACCTCTCACTTCTCTGTACTCACTTCTATAAAAGAATGGATTCCGTTAAAGCCAAAAAGCACCTCGGGCAGCACTTTCTCAACGACCCCAACATTGCCCGCAACATTGTGGAGGCCCTGCGCCTGCCCGATGGGGTGAAGGAGGTGCTGGAAATTGGCCCCGGTATGGGTGTGCTCACTCAGACGCTGCTCCAGCACCCCGAGTATCGGACCTCCGTGGTGGAAATTGACCGGGATTCGGTGGCGTACCTGGGCAAGCACTACCCGGCGCTGGAAGACCGGATTTACTCCCAGGATTTCTTGAAAATGGACCTGGCTAAGCTATACGACGGGCAGCCGCTGACCATCATCGGCAACTTTCCCTATAACATCAGCTCCCAGATCTACTTCCAGGTGCTGGCCCACCGCCAGCAGGTGCGCGAGTGTGTAGGCATGATTCAGAAGGAAGTAGCCGACCGCTTGGCCGAAGGCCCCGGCTCCAAAACCTACGGCATCCTGAGCGTGCTGCTCCAAGCGTTTTATACTATCGAGTATCTGTTTACAGTACCTCCGCACGTATTCAGCCCGCCGCCCAAGGTGCAGTCGGCTGTTATCCGCCTCACCCGCAACAAAACCGAGCAACTGGCCTGCGACGAGAAACTGTTCTTTAAAGTAGTGAAGCAGGCCTTTTCCACCCGGCGCAAAACTCTGCGCAACGCGCTAAAGCCGCTGGGCATGCCCCCCGAAGCCACCACCGACCCCATCTTCGACAAGCGCGCCGAGCAGCTCAGCGTCGCCGATTTCGTGGGGCTGACGCAATGGGTTGAGGATCAATTAAAAATAAAGAATTAAAAATTTAAAATGGGGCTATGAGGCGGCTATGTAGGGTTGTTGTTCCGGGGGTACTGCTGATGGCTGTCGGCTTGCTGGGCAGCTGTCAATGGGTGCTGGGTTTGATACCGGATGAGGATAAAATTACGCACGTAGCGGGGCGCTACTATACCGCCGCAATAGATGATGCTGGAACTGCGCTACACTGGTATGCGGACGAACATCATTATGGTACACAGCCTTTGTTAGAGGCTGTGTACCATACCCGTCTTTGTGGTAATTACCTAGTGGCGCGAGCCGGCACAGACTTCTATGTGGTGTACCCGGTGCAAGTGCATTCTTGGGAAGATGCGAAGCAGAAACAGGAGGGACCTTTTGACCGAAAAGAATTGATGGAAAAATTGCTGCGCCTGACGGGTGATACTACGCTCAATCAAACCGGACCCTTTTAATTTTTAATTCTCAATTTTTAATTAAAAAATGTCCCTCTGCCTCGTCATCGACGAAATGCACCCCAGTCTGCCGGCATACTTGGAGCCGCTGGGCGTGACGCTGCACTACCGACCCGATCTGAAGGCGGCTGACGTGCCCGCTGCGCTGGCCGCGCATCCCTACGACGGGCTGCTGGTGCGCTCCAAGCTGCGCGTGACGCGGGAGCTGCTGGCCCACGGCCCGCACCTGCGCTACGTGGGCCGGGCCGGGGCCGGCGTTGATAATATTGACGAGGAGGCCCTGGCCGCCGCCGGCGTAACCCTGCTCAACGCCCCCGAGGGCAACCGCGACGCGGTGGGCGAGTACGCCGTGGGCCTGCTGCTGGCCCTGTTCCGCAACATTGCCCGCGCCGACCAGGAGGTGCGCCAGGGCCAGTGGCGGCGGGAGGCCAACCGGGGCGAGGAAATCGGGGGCAAAACCATCGGGCTGCTGGGCTACGGGCACATGGGCAAGGCGTTTGCCCGGCGCCTCCAGGCTTTCGACTGCACCGTGCTGGCCCATGACCACGACCCGCGCGTGGAGCCCAACCACCACGCCACGCTGGTGCCGCTGGCCGAGCTGCAACAGCGCGCGGAGGTGCTAAGCCTGCACATTCCGTATTCGGCCGCTAACCACCATGCAGTGAACGAGGGGTTTCTGGCCGGTTTCCGCCAGCCGCTGTGGCTGCTGAACACAGCCCGGGGCGAGGTGCTCGACCACGCCGCCGTGGTGCACTGCCTGCAAACCGGCCAGCTGCGCGGCGCCGCCCTCGACGTGCTCGAAAACGAAAAGCTCACCACTCTGAACCCCGAGCAACAGGCGCGTTATGAGTACCTGCGCACGGCCCCGAACGTGGTGCTCTCGCCCCATGTGGGCGGCTGGAGCTTCCAGAGCTACGAGCGTATCAACCGGGTGCTGGCCGAGAAGCTGCGCACGTTCCTGGGGAAGTAATCAGGCCTGAATTCAGCTGTCAGGTCTGAGTGCCGCGAAGGATCTTCTTTCGCGTGAACAAGTAGTTATAGGGGCTGCTGTTCTCATGTGCCAAGGCCCTTCGCGGTGTTCAGGATGAAGGCCGAGTTTTCCGCCCCGTCGCCTCTTTCCCCAACGTTTCGTATATTTGCCTAAACCTGTTCCGGGGAGAACGGCCAGCCGTGCTGGCCGTTCTCCTTGTTTTTTGAGCTTACATCACCCCACCATGTCTACCATCAACTACTATACTCCCGAAGGTCTTCAGAAGCTGAAGGATGAGCTCCAGGACCTCAAAATCCGTGGCCGCGCCAAGGCTGCCGACGACCTGCGCGAAGCCCGCGACAAGGGTGACCTGAGCGAAAACGCCGAGTACGATGCCGCCAAGGAAGCCCAGGGGTTGTTGGAGCTGAAAATCTCCAAGCTGGAGGAAGTGGTCGGCAACGCCCGTCTGCTCGATGAGACCAACCTGGACCTGACCAAGGTGCTCATCATGAGCAAAGTGAAACTCAAGAACCTGAAGAACAACATGGTGCTCGACTACACGCTGGTAGCCGAGGAAGAAGCCAACCTGGCCGCCGGTAAAATCTCCGTAAAGTCGCCCATCGGCAAAGGTCTGCTGGGCAAATCGGCCGGCGATACCGCCGAAATCACGGTGCCGGCTGGCAAGCTGCAGTTCGAAATTCTGGAAATCAGCCGCTAGCGGTGAAGTGGTGAGTTAGTGAATCTCATCAACTACCTGAAAGGGCGAAGCCACCAGCTTCGCCCTTTTGCGTTTTGCCGCGTACTTTGGCTGAATTCTGCACATAATCTTTCGCAACTTCACCACTTCACAAACTCACCGCATGCCTTCCATTTTCTCCCGCATCGTGTCCGGCGAGCTGCCCGCTTTTAAGGTGGCCGAGGACGAGCATCATCTGGCCTTTCTAGACATTACGCCGCTGGTGGAGGGCCACACGCTGGTCATTCCGAAGCGCGAAGTCGACTATATTTTTGATATGGCACCGGCCGAGCTAGCCTCTCTGCACCTGTTTGCCCAGCGCGTGGCCAAGGGCGTGAAAGCCGCCGTGCCCTGCAAGCGGGTGGGCGTGGCTGTTATCGGGCTGGAAGTGCCCCACGCCCACATCCACCTGATTCCGATGAACAATGTAGCGGATATGAACTTCGCCAACCCCAAAATTAAGGTGGCCGAGCAGCGCATGAACCAGCTGGCCGCCGCCATCGGGGCCCAGGTACCGGCCGTGGTGAGTGGCACCGCTGCCGCTCCCGTCGACCCGCGCGACACCAAAGGTGGCCGCGAAACCACTGAAGCAACAGAACCGGAAACCAAACAAGGTAAGCCTGATGCCACCGACCCGGCCCTGGCTACCCTGCGCGACATGACCACCGGCTTAGTGTACATGAGCGAGGGCGACGCGCCGCTGGAACCGGTAAGCTTTGCGGCCCCCGCCGGTAGTCTCACCGATGCGACCCTAGCCCAGCTGGCCGGCCTGCCCGCCGACACCAAAGTGGAAAAACAGGAGCTGACTTACTTCCTGCGCAACCACACCGCCGACAATGGTGTGCTAGGTAACCCCGAGCTGGCCAACCGCTTCAAGGCCTTGCAGATGTACTTAAAGCAGGAGCTCAGCGGCACGCAGGTATACCGTTTGGGCACCGGCCCGCAGGTGCCCGTGTTGGTGCTGGGCGAGGCCGAAGGCGGCAAGCTCCAGGGCTTCAAAACCGTGCTGACGGAAACCTAAAGCGTAGCAAAGCAATGCACCAGAAGCAGCTTTTTTGCCCGGCAGTAGCTGGGCAGAGAAGCTGCTTCCGTTTTTAACATTGGTAAAAAGAAACCCGCACTGGGGGCCGCAACTTTGTGGCCTCACGTTTCCTCCGAGCAATGCAGTGGTTGTTTTTGATATTGGCCGGGTTAGCCGAAGTGGCCTTTGCCTTCTGCCTGGGCAAAGCCAAGCTGACTATGGGCTCTGAGTCCGTTACCTGGTATGCGGTTTTTGCCGTTTTCTCAGTCCTGAGTTTCTGCCTGCTCAACCTCAGTCTGGCGCACATACCCCTGGGTACTGCCTACGCCGTCTGGACGGGGATTGGGGCCGTGGGTAAGGCCCTGCTGGGCGTACTGGTGTTTGGCGACCCGCTGACGGGCCCGCGCCTCTTTTTTCTCTGCACCCTGATTGGCTCAGTGCTGGGGCTGAAGGCAGTTTCGCACTAGAGGTACCGGGCTGCTTTGAACTTGGCGCGCACGCGACTCAGCGTAACCTGCGTGATGCCCAGATAAGAGGCAATGTGACCCAGCGCCACGCGTTGCAGCAGGTGCGGGCTTTGCTGCAACAGCTCGGCGTAGCGTTCCTCGGCGGTGCGGAACTGGCGGGCAATGAGTTGCTGCTCCGTTAGAAGCCACACGCGTTCCACCATCACCCGCCCCCAATTGGCCAGGTGCACGTCGGTGCGGTAGAGCTGCCGCAGTGTGGGCATATCGAGGCGAAATAAGCTGCTGTTTTCCAGTAGCTCAATGGTTTCGTAGCTCACGGTTTGCTCGGTGTAGCCCCGAATGGAGGCGAGAACTGCTCCTTCACAGGAAAACCAGAAGGTTACTTCCCGGTCGGCGCGGCGGGCGTAAGCCCGGGCCAGACCGTGTTGTAGCACATAGATATGACGGGCCAACTGGTCGTCGCGGAACAGCAGGGTGCCCTGTGGCAATTCCACGTACTCCGCCAGGGCCAGCATTTTCTGTAAGGAGGCATCAGGAAGCGGATACGTAGTCCGGAGAATCTCGGGCAGGGTCATGCGAAGCGAAACAAACGGACGAAGGTTTCAAGGGAGCAAAAGCGCCGGCACCCGAAAAGTACACTACTCACGCACAACTAGTATTTACTGCAAACATGAACCAGATTACCATCGAAAAGGCCAGCCTTCAGGACCTCAGCCACCTGCAGCAAATCGGCCGACAAACGTTCTTCGAAACCTTCTCTGCCAGCAACTCCGAGGAGAATATGCGGACGTACCTGGACGAAGGTTTTTCCGCCGAGAAACTGAGCGCCGAGGTGCAAGACCCTAATTCAGCATTCTATGTTGCCCGGCAGGGCGAGCGGGTCATTGGGTATTTGAAACTGAATACCGGCCCGGCACAAACGGAGCTACAAGACGAGCAAGCCCTCGAAATTGAGCGAATTTATGTGCTACAGGAGTTCCACGGCCAAAAGGTTGGGCAAATGCTATATGAAGAGGCCATGCGTGTGGCAACGCAGATG
This sequence comes from Hymenobacter swuensis DY53, assembly GCF_000576555.1. Lineage (NCBI taxonomy): Bacteria > Pseudomonadati > Bacteroidota > Cytophagia > Cytophagales > Hymenobacteraceae > Hymenobacter > Hymenobacter swuensis. Next base: position 2,897,813 of record NZ_CP007145.1, on the reverse strand, counting down.
CGGGCCGCTTACGTGTGGCTGGGCGTATGGGAGGAAAACCCTCGCGCCATTCGGTTTTACCAGAAAAATGGCTTCGTGGAGTTTGACAAACACCTGTTCAAGCTGGGGGATGATGAGCAGACGGACATCCTGATGAAGCGGCCTTTAACTAGTCCCGGTTAACCCTGGGCCGGCTCAACTGGCTACTCAGCTCCGGTAGCTGTTTCTGAGGCGTGCCCCAGACGGGTGCGGCGGCGGATGCGGTTTTCGCGCTCAAATACGGTGATGAGCACGATGAAGTAGGAGAGCAGCAACGGCCCCAGCACCAGCCCCAGAATTCCGAAGATTTCGACGCCTAGTACCACCCCCGCCAGCGTGATAAGCGGGTGAATATTGCCCATGCGCCGGGCGAGGAAAATGCGTAGCAGGTTGTCGATGTTCATGATGACGATGGCGCCCACCAGCAGGATGCCCACGCCCTGGCCGGTGTGGCCCTGGGTGAGCTTGAGGATGGCGGCCGGCCCTCATACCAGCGGCGTGCCCAGCACCGGGATAAACGCCGTGAAAAACGCCACCGTACCCCAGAAAACCGCATCGGGTACCCCGAAAATCCATAAGGTGAGGCCTGTAAGTGAAGCCTGTACGAAGGCAATAAGGGCCTGCCCAAGCACGTTGGCATTCACCGTATTGCGCAGCGAGTCGCCCAGCTCGCGCAGGGTGCCGGCCCGGAACGGCAGGTAACGGCGCAGCCCCCGCAGGAAACTCTCTTCCTGGGTGAACATAAAGTACATAGTGAACAGCATCAGCCCGATAATCACTGTGAAGTGCAGCAAGCCGCTGGCCAGGGAGGGAATCCGGCCGCTGAGCCAGCTCACGCTCTGCTGCACCAGCCCACGCACGCCCTGCTCGGTGGTGAACTGGTAGCCGGTTTTCTGCTCGATTTTGTGCAGTACGGTCATAATCTGGCTGGTGTCCTGGGCGTAAGCCCGGATGCGGCTGACCAGCATGAGGCTAAGGGCCGTGAAGGGCATGATAATCACCACGAAGGAGAACGTGAGCAAACCGCCCGTCACGGCCTGCCGGTTCCAGCCCCGCCGGTGCACCAAGGCCTGAAACCACGGCCGGAACACCACATACAGAATGCCCGCCCCCAGGAACGCCGTGAGGTAGCTGCCCAGCCCCACCAGAATCAGCACGGCCAGCCCCACCAGGCACAGAATCAGCAGCACATACTGCTGGCGCGGGGTGTAAATATTCTCGGAGGAAACGGGCATGGCAGCGGGGAGCTAGGAAAATCGGTTCAAAGAACGTCATTCCGAGCTTGCCGAGGAATCTCGCGTGCGGATGTTGTATTGGTAATTTAATTACTCACGAGCGAGATTCCTCGGCAAGCTCGGAATGACGTTCTGCCTTCTTCTGCCCGCACGTACTTACTCCTCCTCCACGCGCTGGGCCAGCAGGGCCACGGCCAGCCCCATGAGAGCAATGAGGGCGAAGGAAACGCGCAGACTGGTAGCCCCGGCCACCAGCCCGATAACCGGCGGCCCCAGCAGAAACCCCGCAAACCCTACCGTGGAAACCGCCGCTAGGGCTACGCCGGCCGGCATGGTTTTGGAGCGGCCGGCGGCTCCGTATACCAGTGGCACCACCGACGAAACGCCCAGCCCCACCAGCATAAACCCAAGCGTGGCCGTCAGCAACCCGGGCCAGGCCACGGCCAGCAACAGGCCGGCCGCTTCCAGCAGCCCACTGATAACGAGCGTTTTTTTGCGGCCGAATCGGTCCGTGAACCAGTCGGCCACGAAGCGGCCGGCCGCCATGGTGCTCATGAAGGCGGCAAATCCTAGGCCCACCTGCGCCGGGGGAGCCGCCACCACCTTGCGAAAGTACACCCCGCTCCAGTCGAACATGGTGCCTTCGCAGAGCAGGGAGCAAAACGCCAGCACCCCCAGCAGCAGCAGCGACTTATCGGGTAGCACGAAGATGGGCGCGTCGGCCTCGCGGGGGGCATCGTGGGGCAGCAGGAACGGCCGGGCCACCAGCAGCCCCAGCAGCACCACCCCCGACATCAGCAGGAAGTGCGGCAGCGGCGCTACGTGGCGGGCCAGCATAAATGAGCCGATGGCCGCCCCGGCAAACCCCGCCAGACTCCAGATGCCGTGAAACTTGGCCATGATAGATTTGCCGTACAGCCCCTCCACGCCCACGGCCTGGGTGTTGATGCTGATGTTGGCCATGTTGCTGGCCAGCCCGAACAGCACCAGCGCCGCCAGCAGCTGCGGCACCGTGGCCGCCAGCCCCAGCAGCGGCAGCCCCAGCGCGTAGAGCAGCACCCCCAGTACCGACAGGCGTCGGCTGCCGAACCGGGCCACCAGCCAGCCCGTGAGCGGTAGCGAGGTAACCGAGCCAATGGGCACGGCCAGCAGTACCCCGCCCAGCTCCGTATCGGTGAGGCCCAGTTGCTGCTGCACCGTGGAAATGCGGGCGGCCCAGGTAGAAAAGCACAGGCCCTGCAGCAGGAAGGTGCTGCCCACCGCTAGCCGGTAGGTATGCCGGGGACGCAGCGCCGACGAGGAAACGGATTGAGTAAGCATGCAGTAAGTGGCCGAAAGCCCAAAAAAACGCCCATTCCACCCCCAGGGAGGGGCAGAATGGGCGGGGATGTCTCAAGGAAAAAACGACGGTGCGGTGGGGCGCATCAAGGCAAAGGTACGCGCCCGCCAACGGAATAGTTCATCAACCTATGTCGGAACGTCTATCTACCGCGCCACATGGCCCCGGACTAGCGGAACCACAGCCGGCGCAGGCGCTGCCACCGGAAGTTACCGGGTGGGGGCGGTGTCTACTTGGGCTTCCAGCCGGTCCTGGGCGGCCAGCGGGATTTTGCTGAGCAGGTCCAGGCCGGTGGCCGCTTCAATGGCGTCGATGCTGACGCGGTACTGGCTCCAGTCGGGGCTCACGGTCTGGTCGTTGGGCGTATCCACGGCCAGCAGGCGGGCCTGGCCGGCGGCAATGCGCTGCACGTCGTTGCTGCCCTCGGGCAGTAGCACGAGCACCTTCCACACGCGGGCCGGCACCGTTACGTGGCCGTTATCGATGGTAGTTTTGAAGCCGTTAGTGCCGGTGCCGCCTTTGCCGTAGCTGCCCATGATGACGTACACCTCCTGGCCGCGCTGCACCTGGGCGCGGGTCCACTCCTCCAGGCTGCTCCAGGTGCGCTGGTTGTTATTGCCGGCCTGCGGGAGCATGTTGGTCATCAGGAAAGTAGCCGAGTTGTCATCCAGCTCCCGGGTACGGTCGGCCGAGGGGCAGTTGTGGCCCTTGTCGAAGCCCGAGCCCGAGTAGGAGTTACGCGTCACCTGGTAAAACTCCCGGGGCAAAGCCGGGTCGGGCCGGAAGTCGTCCTGGCGCGGGGCCGAGCCGATATCGGTGCGCGTGAGGTGCCAACTCACCCAGGTGGGCGTGCCGCGCTGGGCGTTGTAGCCGATGGTGAACTGGGGCTTCACCAGCAGGTAGTTGGTGGGGCTGCTCAGGCTGGCCGTGGCGCCGCTGGGGTTGCCCAGGCCCATATTGTCGTTATCGGTGGAAGCGGACGGGGCCTGGGAGTTGGGAGACTTGGGGGCTTGGGGGCTTGGGGGCTGGATGACTGGGGCAATGGGGCCACCGGCCACGGCCATACCGCCGGCCATTTCCAGTACCACATCATCAATATTCAGCCGGCCGGAGCCGCCATCGGTTTTGCGGATTTCCAGCCGCAGCGGGCCGGGGGTGATGCCCTGGAAGGTGGTGGTGAGCAGGCGCGTGCCCTGGGCTTGCATCGGTGCCCCAATGCGGCGGAACGTACGGCCGCCATCCACGCTGCCCCACAGCTCCCAGGTGCTGGCCGCGTCCTGCCCGTAGGCGGCCGCGCTGATACGGATGGTGCGCACGCCGGTGGGCGCGTCGAAATTCATGCGCAGCTGGCCCCGGCCCCGCAGGCGGGCGGCGTGCTCCCCACGCTTGTGGTCCTGGTCGGAGGAGCCGATGAGCGCATCGGTGAAGTGCCAGGAGCCGGAACCCAGCTGCTCGTCGCCCTCAGCGTAGGAGCCCTTACCGCCCTGCTCAAATGTTTCCGGGAAGCGGCCCGGCCCCTGCGCCACCGCCGCCGACTCCACCGGAATAGCCGGCGGGGCGTCGGCCAGCGGGGGGCGGCTGGTTTCGGGTGGGGTAGAGGAGCACCCGGCCGAAGACAGACTGAACAGGATACCGGAAAGCAGGAGCGGGGAGAAGCAGCGCATGGCAGGAAAGCAGTTTGTCCAGCGAATGTAGCGCGAAGCAGTGGCTTTCCGCAGCCAATTGATACCCGCGGCCGACGGTAGCGCACACTTTGCCGCCTGCGCTTCAGAACAACCATCATCCGAACGGCGCTACGGCCAGTTGCCTCGGGGGCTTACTTGCGTTTGACTTTGAGCTTGGTGGTGTTGGTAACGGCCCGGGCCTGCTGCATCTGGGCGGCCAGCGGCAGGCTGCTCATGGCCAGAATCACCTGGTCGTTGGGCAGGGAGGCACAGGAGAGGGCCACCAGGCTGCCCTGCCATTTATGGCTGAACCCATCGGGGCGGCCGGGGCCGTACAGGCCCTCGAACATGGGCAGCACTTGTCCGGCGTGCTCCGCACCCTTCACGATGATGGTAACGGTAGCGAACTGGTCTTTGAAGAACTTGTAGTGGATGCGCGCGGCCGAAAACCGGCCCACGCGCAGGTCCTCGCCTTCCCGCTCGTAAATCTTCTCGTCGCCCTTGTCCTGCAGCAGCTTTAAGTGCAGACTTTCCGTGAGCGGGGAGCCGAAGCGCAGGCCCCGGAAGCCGTTACTTTCGTCGAGGCGGCGCACCGAGGCCGGTTGCTGGGCTTGGAGCGTGAACGTCAGGCTCAGCAGCAGCACGACCACACCCGTCCGGGCCAGCCGCAAATTAGTACAGAAAGAGAAGCGCATACACAGAAGAAGCCGGCTACCTGCCCGCTGTCGGGCAAACGCCGAAGCCGGCAAAAACGTGTCCGGAAAATGCCCGTTCGAGGCGGTTTTATTACGGCCGCCGTTGCCGGGGTTAGCGGAGGAAATCGGGGTACACCTGCAGGCACACGGGGGCCGGCAGCGCCACGCTGGTGCCGGTGGGCGTGAGGCGGCCGGTGCGGGCATCAGCAAAGTACGTTACCACAGTATCAGATTGCTGGTGGGCTACCAGCACTACCCGGCCGCTGGGGTCGAAGGTGAAGCTGCGGGGCGTTTTGCCGGGCAGGGCCACGTGCTCCACCAGCGTGAGGCGGCCGGTTTTCTCATCCAGCGCAAACACCACCAGGCTGTTGTGGCCCCGGTTGGAGCCCACCACAAACCGCCCGTTCGGCGACACGTGCACATCGGCGCAGGCGTTCCAGCCGGTAAAGTCGGCGGGCAGACAGGGCACCGTCTGGATTTCGCGCAGCGTACCCTGGCGCGCATCGTAGGCCAGGGAGGTAATCGTGGAATCCAGCTCGTTGATGAGGAAGGCCAAGGGCCGACTGGGGTGGAAGGTAAGAATGCGCGGCCCCGCGCCGGGTTTGGCCTGGAAGGCGGGCGTGGACGTGCGCTGCAGGCGGCCCTGCGCCAGCGTGTAGGCGTACACGGTATCGGTGCCCAGGTCCACGGCGAAAAAGTGCTGGCCCCCGGGGCCGGCTACCATACAGTGGGCGCGGGCGTTGCTCTGGTTTTTGTGCGGCCCCCGCCCGGTGTGCTGGTCCTGGGAGGAAGCGGGCTGCAGGGTACCATCGGGGTTCAGGGGCAGGGCCGCCACCGTGCCGCTGCCGTAGTTGGCCACCAGCGCGTACCGGCCCTGCGGATCGAGGCTGATAAAGCACGGAATAGTACCCGCTGATGCCTGCTGATTCAGCAGGGTCAGGCCCCCGCTCTGCTGGCTGATGGCAAAGGCGCTGACCCCGCCGTTGGGCGTGCCCTGGTAGTTATCCACCTCGTTTACGGCGTACAGAAAGCGGTGGCGGGCGTCCAGGGTCAGGTAGGAGGGGGCCGCCCCGCCCCGGGCCCCGGCCACCCGCGTGAGGGCCCCGGTGGCCGCGTCCAGCCGGTACAGCCAGATGTTGTCCTGCTCGGCGGGGCCGTAGGTGCCGATATACACCAGCCAGGAGCCCGTGTCCGACGCCCCGACACGCACGCAGGCCGGCAGCAGCAGGGTACCCGCCGCCCCTACGGCAAGCGTGTGCAGGAAACGGCGGCGACTAAGGGTAGCAGTAGTAGACATCGGGAAAGGAAAATAACAGGTGGGGAAAGCTGGCCGAAGCGCCCGCGCCGGAACCCAACGCGTGGCGGTGGCATCGGGTAGCTGGCTCCTGCTTTGCCGTGGCAGCGGGGTAGCAGACAGGCCGGAAAAGTTGGCAGGGAGCCAAGGTAGCCGTTTGCTTTATTATAGATGCCGCAACGCCGGCCGCCAACCTGCGTCCATTCGACACTACCTTGCGTTCCAAACTCGTTCATACATGCCCCACCGCTACATTTTTCGTTTCCTGCCCCTGGCCGGCCTGCTGGCGCTGGCCGCCTGCAACTCCGGCAGCCAGCCCACTTCCGGCACGCCTGCCACGGCCGATGCCGACTTCGACCGTTACAAGAGCCGCTTCATTGACTCGTTATGGTACTACAACCCCGAGTGGGCCAGCGGGGCCGGCTACCACCGCTACGATTCCCTGCTGGTAGTGCCCACCGCCGGCCGCCGGCAGATGGAAGCAGCGGCTTTGGCCCGGCGGCGTAAGGAAATGGAAACGTATCCGCTCGAAAACCTGTCGGTGAACAACCAGACCGATTTCCGGCTGATGCAGAACTACCTGCAGTCGGCGCGCTTTTACGCCGATACGCTGCGCGACTGGCAGTGGAATCCGGCCAACTACAACATCGGGGGCTCGGTGGCCGAAATCCTGAACGGCCGCTACTGGCCTCTCGACCGGCGGCTGCGGGCCATCAGCGGCAAGCTTATCCGGGTGGTGGATTACTACGAGGCGGCCAAAACCAACATCAAGCAGCCCACCCGTGAGCATACTGATCTGGCCATCCGCCAGAACCAGGGCGGGCTGGAGGTGTTCGGGAAGGCGCTACAGGATTCGGTGGCTAAATCCGGCCTCACGGCGCAGGAAAAGCAAGATCTGCTGGCCCGGGTGGCTACCACTCGCCTCAGTATGGAAGGCTACGTGCGCTTTCTGCAGCAGGAAGTATTGCCGGCCGGGCAGTTCCGCTCGTTCCGCATCGGCAAGCCGCTGTTTGACCGCAAGTTTGCCCTCGATATCCAGTCCACGTATTCCGCCGATGAGGTGTACCGCAAGGCCCTGGCCCATAAGCAGGAGCTGCTGCGCGACATGAAAAAGCGGGCGGCGCGTCTCTACCCAAAGTATTTCTCAGGCCAGCCCCGCCCCGCCGACTCGCTGGTGGTGGTGCAGCAGGTTATCGGCCGCCTCTCGCAGCAGCATGCCACGCCCGCGGGCTTTGTGCAGGCGGTGAAGGACCAGATGCCCACGCTGGTAAAGTGGGTAGATGACCACAAGCTGCTCACCCAGGACCCCAGTAAGCCGCTAGTCGTGCGCGAAACGCCGCTGTACATGCGCGGCAGCGGGGCCGGGGCCAGCATCTCGGCTCCCGGGCCGTACGACAAGGCGGCCAATACCTACTACAACGTGGAGCCGCTCACGGGCCAGACCGCCGCCCGCGCCGAGAGCTACTTGCGCGAGTACAACACCTACACGCTGCAGATTCTGAACATCCACGAGGCCATTCCGGGCCACTATACGCAGCTTGTGTACGCCAACCTCAGCCCTTCGCTCATCAAGGCCATCTTCGGGAACGGGGCCATGATTGAGGGCTGGGCCGTGTACACCGAGCGGATGATGCTGGAAAGCGGCTACGGCGGCAACACCGACGAAATCTGGCTGATGTGGGACAAGTGGAACATGCGCGTGACCCTTAATGCCATCCTCGACCACGAGGTGCAGGCCGGCACTATCACGGAAGCCGAAACCGTGGCCATGCTCCGCCGCGACGGTTTTCAGGAAGAGGCCGAAGCCCGCAACAAGTGGCTGCGCGCCACCCTGAGCCAGGTGCAGCTGAGCAGTTACTTCACCGGCTCCACCGAAATCTACGACCTGCGCGAGGAGCTGAAACGGCAGCAGGGTGCCAAATTCGACCTCAAAACTTTCCACGAGCAGTTCCTAGGCTACGGCAGCGCCCCGGTGAAGTACATCCGCCAGATGATGCTGGAAAAAAACTAACTGTTCTGCTTTCACGTTTCAACAAGCAGGAAATGCGCGCCGGGAGGAATTTTCCGGGGCGCATTTTTTGTCTGCGGAAGCACAACGGCTCCTTGGCCGTTTCTTTCTGCTTTTACTGCCTGCCGCATGAAAATTATTGACACCAACGACGAAGGCCTGCGTACTCTCATCCACGATTATCCCCGGGTGCTGGCCAAATTTACTTCCTCTAACTGCCCGATCTGTGAGCTGCTGGCCCCGCCCTTCGAGAGGTTTGCGCTGGATACCACGTACCAGACCACTGCCTTTCTGCGGCTAGATGCCAGTGAAAACCCGGTAGCCCGCAAAATGATGGACACCAAAGTAGCCCCGTTTTTTGTGTCGTACTGCCGGGGGCAGTTGGTAGAGTGCGATACGTTGCGCACGGAAGAGGAGGTCCTCCAGATGCTGCGTCAGCTCCAAGGCTGCACCGATACAGCTGCCGTACCAGTTTAGAAAGCCGCTCAAGTGCCCCTTGGTGGCCGTGAAGTGACGGCAGGATTTCCTGCCGTAGCTTCGCGGCCATGTTTTTTATCCTCTCTAAGGTTCTGGATTTTCTGTTGTCGCCTGCTATCTGGCTGGTGGGCCTGCTGCTGGCGGGAGTGCTGATCCGGAATGCCCGGTGGCGGAAGCGGGTGCTATGGGCGGCGGCGGCCGGGCTGCTGCTGTTTACCAATCCGGCCCTGATCAACGAGGCTATGCTGGCCTGGGAGAAGCCGCCCATCACGCTGCGGCAGCTGGGCTACCACGATGCGGGAATTCTGCTCACGGGTATCACCGAGGGCCGCAAATCACCGCACGACCGGGTGTACGTGCAGCAAGGAGCCGACCGGCTTTTGCACACGCTCTGGCTCTACCGGGCCGGCCGCATCCGCCGTATCATTATTACCGGCGGCTCTGGGGCGCTGAATGGTACAGAAGGTCAAACCGAGGCCGAGGAGCTGCGCGTACTGCTGCGCCTGGCCGGTGTGCCCGCCCATGATATTCTGGTGGAAACCCGCAGCCGCAATACCCGCGAAAATGCGCTGTTTACCAAAGAGTTGCTGGCCCGACATCCGGAAATTAAGTCAACGGTACTGATAACCTCCGCTTTTCACCAGCGCCGGGCCATTGGCTGCTTCGCGAAGGTAGGGTTGCGCCCGACTCCTTTTCCGGCCGGCTACTACTCCTCCGACCGAAAACCAAGCCTCGCGTATTGGGTACTTCCCGGCGACCAGCCCCTGACCCTGTGGAGTATTCTGCTGCACGAAATAGCCGGCTACCTGGTGTACAAAGTGCTCGGCTACGTGAGTTGACATGCAGACGTCTGGAAAGCGCCTGATGTCAACGGCAGGTAAAAAATGCTGACTGTGGCTGCCGCTGGCCGGCCCGGCTATGCGGCCTGCGGGAGTGTGGCGGCCGGCGCCATATCCAGGGCAGCAATCTGGGCGCGGTAGGTTGGTGGGAGCAGGCTGGTTTTCAGCCACCGGAAAAGTGCCGCGTGCTGCGAGTAGCGGTACAGCGGTACCACGGCCCGCAGCCAGGAATGCTGCCCCAGCCGTAGCTGCTGCCTGACCACAGCAGGCACTACCAGCCGCTGCCCCTGTAGTAGCAGCCGGTAACGCAGCGGCCCCAGGTGCTTACGGTACTGCCGGTACAGATCAGTGGTAAAGGTACTGTGCAGCAAGTCCTGCTGCAGATGAAGCTGGCGGTCCGGGAGCCAGGCGGCATAGGTAGCGGGCAGCTCCGGAATGCCCATGCGCTGGCCCACCCGACAAAACACGTCGAACACCTCCGCTTTTTCAGGCTCCGTGAGCTGCCGCTCCAGTAATTCAAACGCCCGGATGGAATAGTCGATAAGCATGTAGAGCACGTCGCGGTAGGCCCAGGCCGGAATGGCTTGGCCGCGTTTGGCTTCCACGGCACTATGGATGGCGGCAATAGTGTCAATGGCCTGCTCAGCCCCCTGCCGGTTCGCAAACACAATGCGGCGGGCGTATTCCACCGTCGAGAACAGCCGGCCTAGTGGGTCGGCGGGCAGACGGCCCGTGAAATAGAGCCAGTCAACGGCTTTGTTCACGGCAAACTCGGCGGCCGCCCCAGCAAAAATGAACAGCACTGTATCTGCTTTGCCCCAGATGGCCCGCACCACCGAATCCTTCGCTACGAAATAGTCCATACACCGGTAATTAGCGAAAATCTGCTTCCATGTTGAACTCGTGGAATCAGAACACAATAATAATACAAATTACTTTGAATTGCAAAGTGATAATGTATGGTCTTTAAAAGAAATTAACGAAACAGCCCGGCCGTCTGAGTCCTCACTCAGACGGCCGGGCTGTTTTAAAAGGCGTTATCAGGTGCTACTCTACTTTCTTACTGGCTTGCGGTTTCTCGTCCTTTGCTACCCAGATGGATTTTTGGTTCACGAATTCCCGGATGCCCAGGTGAGACAATTCCCGGCCATAGCCCGACTTCTTCACGCCCCCGAACGGCATTTCCGGCGCCGACTTTACCATGCTGTTCACGAACACCGCGCCGGCCTCCACCCGACGGGCCAGCTCCTGCCCACGCTGGGCGTTGGCGGTCCAGATAGAGCCGCCCAGCCCGAAGCGGGAGTCGTTGGCGAGGCGGATGGCGTCGTCGGCGTCTTTGGCTTCCAGGATGATGGCTACGGGGCCGAAGAACTCCTCGGAGTAGGCGCGCTGGCCGGGCTTTACGTGGCTGAGCATCACGGGGCGGAACAGGGCAGTACCGGGCTTGCTCTGGCCGCCATATAGCTCCACTTTGGCTCCTTGCTTCACCGAGTCTTCTACCTGCAGGGTCAGCTCATCGGCCAAGTCAGGGCGGGCGAGGGGACCGTACTGGGTGCTTTCGTCGAGTGGGTCGCCGGTGCGGAACGCCAGCAGGTGAGTTTTCATCTTCGAGATGAACTCTTTGAGCACGGGCTTTTCTATGATAAAGCGTTTGGCGGCAATGCAGCTCTGGCCGGCGTTAATCATGCGAGCTTGGGCGGCGGTTTTGGCGGCTGCTTCCAGGTCGGCATCAGCCAGCACGATAAAGGCATCGGAGCCGCCCAGCTCCAGCACGGTTTTTTTGATCTGGCGGCCGGCCGTAGCCGCCACCGCCGCGCCGGCCGGCTCCGAGCCGGTGAGCGTCACAGCCCGCACCCGGTCGTCCTCAAGGAGCTTTTCTACTAGATCAGAGCCAATCAGCAGCGTGCGGAACGTGGCGGGCGGAAAGCCGGCATCGTGGAAAATTTTCTCTAGGGCCAGGGCGCACTGCGGTACGTTGGAGGCGTGCTTGAGCAGGCCCACGTTGCCCGCCATCAGGGCCGGGGCGGCAAAGCGTACCACCTGCCAGAAGGGGAAGTTCCAGGGCATTACGGCCAGCACTACCCCAATGGGCTCGTGAGCAATAAAGCTACGCTGGGCTTCGGTCCTGATTTCCTCATCGGCCAGAAACTGCTCGGCGTGCTCGGCGTAATAGTCGCAGCACAAAGCGCACTTCACGGCCTCGGCGCGGCCGTCGGCAATGGGTTTGCCCATTTCCACGGCCATCAGACGGGCCAGCTCGTGCTGCCGCTCGCGCAGCAACTCGGCGGCGCGGTGCATCAGGCGGGCCCGGTGAGCGAAGGTGGTGGTGCGCCACTCGGCAAAAGTCCGGTGGGCTTGGGCGAGAATCCGCTCGGTTTTGGCCCAGCTGAAGGCACGGAAACGCCGTTCGATGCGGCTGGTGTAAGGGTTGAAGGATTCGATGGGCATAGTAGCAGGGAAAGAAAAGAAGGGCGGGTAGAGGAAAGACCGTAAAACAAGCTCAACGGCGACCTGGTTGTAGCGGCGTTGCAACTTCGCTGCCCGGCGGGCCGTAGCAACGGGATTGCGCGCCGCAACTGTACTTTACGGGGGCGTTGTGCTGAAATATAGGTTTATCGTGTACTTTCGTTTCATCCGCAGGGTTTAGCTATCTGTGCTGCCCTGTTTCCCTTAGCTGCTGCCCGTGTCTGCTTCTACTCCTGAGTCAGCTGCCCTTGAAACCGAAGTTCTGCTCGTGCAGCGTCTGCGCGACCGGGACGAAGGGGCCATGACCATCTTCTACAACAAATACTCCTCGGCCCTTTACGGTGTTATCCTGCGCATCGTGAAGAAGGAAGAAACCGCCGAGGACGTGCTGCAGGAGGCCATGGTGAAAATTTGGCACTCCTTCCCCTCCTACGACGCCGAAAAAGGGCGCTTGTTTACCTGGGTGATGAATGTGTGTCGAAATTTAGCCATCGACAAAATCCGCTCCCGACAGTACCGCGTAGGTAGTCGTACGCAGCCAATCGAGGAAAGTGCAGCGCTGCGCCAGGCCGCCGAACCGTCGTTCCGGCCTGAGCACATTGGCCTGCAGGAAATGACGCGCCAGCTGAATCCGGACCAGCGGCAAATCGTGGACCTGCTTTATTTCGGCGGATTTACACAAAGCGAAGTGGCAGAAGAACTGAACCTACCCCTCGGGACGGTGAAAACCCGTGCCCGGGCGGCAATCAAAGTACTTTCTAAACTGATTCGGTAATCGTGAACATACAGGAGTATATCGAATCTGGCATCCTTGAAGAGTACGCTTTGGGCGTCCTCAACGAGGCCGAACGCACCGAAGTGGAGCGTATCGCGCGGGAACACCCGGACGTTAGCCGGGAGTTGCAACAAGTAATAAACGCCTTGGACGCGTATGGGGAAGCCCATGCCGTAACCCCACCCGAAGGAATGCGTGAGCGGGTTTTAACCGGCTGGCAGCAGGCCATCCGGGCCACGGCTGAGCAGGAAAAAGCTATTCAGACGGCCGATGCTCCGGTAGCTTCGCCATTGATGGCAGCCTCGGCCGCTCCCGAGCCGGCCGCAACAGCCGCGCCGCAGGAAACGGTGGTCCGGCAGTTACCGCTGCCCGAAACCAACTCAGGCCGTACGCGCTGGATGATAGCAGCTTCGGTGGCATTACTGCTGCTGAGTGCGCTGGGTAATTACCTGCTGTATAGCCGGCTGAAGGAAACTGAAGCCAACCTGCAGGTTGCTCAGACGGAACAGTCGCGCTACGCGGCTACCCAGAAGGCAGCCCTCAACGAGCGGGACCAGCAGCTGTCCGTGTTGCGCAACGAGGCCTTCCGCCCCGTAGAGCTAAAAGGCACACCCAAAGCGCCCGAAGCATTGGCCCGCGTGTACTACAACTCGCAAACCAAGGCCGTGTACGTGGATGTTCGCAACCTGCCTGCTTTGCCTGAAGGCAAGCAGTACCAGTTGTGGGCCCTCGATAACGGCAAGCCGGTAGATGCTGGGGTACTGGCTACGGCAACCGCCGCCGGCGACAGTATCCAGCAGATGAAGGACATTGCCAGTGCCCAGGCTTTCGCCATGACGGTAGAAGATGCCGGTGGTGTAGCGTCACCCACGCTGAGCACGATGACGGTAATCGGCAACCTCTAAGGGCAGACCGGTGTTATGAAGGGGAGCAGGCTGCGCAAGCAGTCTGCTCCCTGGCGTATCCGGCCGGTTAGTCTGAGTAAATCAGTCTATCTTCCGGTCTTACCAATCAGCCTTTTTTCCGTGCACGGCACCATCTTCACCCTGCTCAAGCGCTACGTGCAAACGCAGTATGATCACAGCACCTGGATTCGACTCCTGGAAGCTTCCGGCCTTACCGCTGCCGACTTCGACCACAAGAATGTGTACCCCGACGAGCACATGTACCGGCTGGTAGGGGAGGCCGCTACCATGACTGGCCTCTCGGCCGATGAGCTTCACGAGAAGTTTGGCGAGTACCTGGTGCCCGACCTGATGTACATGTATCAGCGGCTGCTGCAGCCCCATTGGGGCACGCTGGATATGCTGGAACATACGGAGAGCACCATGCACCGGCAGGTCCGGACGGAACACGCTGAAAATGCACCCCCGGTTCTGCACGTCACCCGCGTTTCGCCCGATGAGCTGTTTATCGATTACATATCGAAGCGGCGAATGGGGGCGCTGGCCGTGGGTATTGTGCGGGGCGTAGCTAAATACTACGATGAAGCCGACCTGATTCAGGTAGAGCCCACTACCAGCGAAAACGGCGAGCAGGTTCGCATTCGGGTGCGCCGCGTGCAGCCGGCGTAAGAGCCTGATAAAGTTGTTTTGTACCTTTCAACTGTACTTTCTGTACCTGCCTTTTACTATGTTACGACGTCTGTTTCCTCTGCGGATCAGTCTGGTAACGGCCTGTATGCTGGCTGTGGTCCTGACCGCTTGCGGGCAGCAGCCGGCCCCGGCTTCTTCAGACATGACTGCTTACGACCATATGTTGAAGCTGCTGTATAAGCAGACAGTGCCCGTGGTACAGCCCGCCTCCCTTACTACATTGCTGCAGAAATCGGCCGCTGGACAGGTGTTGCTGTTAGATACCCGCACGCCGGCCGAGTACCAGGTGAGTCATCTACGCGGGGCGCGGTTCGTGGATTTCGACCACTACCGCGAAACTAACCTAAGTGGGGTGGCCCGCACCCAGCCGGTGGTGGTGTACTGCACGGTGGGCGCACGCAGCGAGCAAGTGGGTGCGTGGCTAAAGGAGCAGGGCTTCCGCGACGTGCGTAACCTTTACGGCGGCATCTTCCAGTGGGTAAACGAGGGCTACGGCGTGGTAAACGCCCAGGGTCCGACTGCCAATGTGCATCCGTACTCCGTGCTCTGGCGACCCTGGCTGAAAAAAGGTACTCCAGCCTACAAATGAGTTTGTGACTGCGCGTTTTTAGCTGTTGGTTTTTTGTTTTTTCGGATGCCAGATGCCGAAGCAGCTTCAGAGGTTATTCAGACTGTCAGGTGTATTGCTTGTAGCGCCTGCCAACTTAGCGACTCGAAATAAGCCTATACATCTGCTTGGTAACCGTTGGCCAGTAAACACCCTGCCAAATTTCAGACAAGTGTTTACCTCTTAGATGAATACGTTGCCTGTTCTTAGCTAGGTGTTTACCTGCTGTACTGGCAGCCCTATCCCATTCTTACAATAGCAGGGAAGAAGGCATATTACCTGACTTACCACGGAAGCCCCATACCCCTCCAAAAGCCTCTCATGCAGCACCTCATCATCTTTGCCCGGCATCCGGAGCTCGGGCGCGTGAAAACCCGTCTGGCCGCCGATATCGGGGCGGAGGCCGCGCTGGCCGTGTACCGGCAGCTGCTGGCGCATACCCGCGCCGTAGTGGCCCCGCTGGACGTGCACAAAACCGTGTGGCTGGCCGAAACTCCGCACATCCCGGAGCAGGCCGATGACTGGACGGGCTACGAACAGCTGCCCCAGCCGCCCGGCGACCTGGGGCAGAAAATGCAAACTGCTTTTGCGCATGATCTGGCCCGTAACGCGGAAAAGGTGGTCATCATCGGGACTGACTGCCCGGGCCTGACTACTGTGCATCTGGAGGCAGCTTTTGCGGCGCTGGATATCCACGATGTGGTAGTGGGGCCGGCGGCTGATGGTGGCTATTATCTGCTGGGAATGAAGAAGTTGTATATTGATTTCTTCCGGAATAAACCGTGGAGCACGGCTACGGTGCTGGCTGAAACCGAGGCTGATGCGGCGCGGTTGCAGCTACGCCTGCACCGTTTGCCGGAACTGCACGATATTGACACCGGGTCCGATTGGCGCGCTTGGCAGGTAGTGGCCGGCCAAACATCGGACTAGGGTTTGCGCGTATGGTAGCGCACCTTTACGCTTCTGTTTCCTTTGTTCTATGCGTGGTGTTGTTCCGTTTGCGGCGGTGTGCCTGACTGCCGGCCTGCTTTCCTGCTCTTCCGAATCTGGCCGGAAAAATGCGGCGGCAAATATTCCGTTGCCTCAGGATAATCCGCTTACGCGGCGCGGTGGGCCTTTCCGGCAGCAGTGGGCCATGGCGGCGCTGTGGGAAGACGGGCAGGCTGAAGTGGCTACCTACACTGCTGAACGCGTTATTTATGGCGAACCGCGCCGCTTCGAGTACACACTCATCACGGTCAAGGAAGAGTTCAACCAGCAGTACAACGTTAAAACCGACGACTACCAACGTAAGGATGTCTTTCCGGTGATGAAGGTGAACCAGTTCTGCAGCATTCCGGCCAATAACTACCCGTACCATTTCCTGACCTCCCTCTTTTTCCGGCGCGACCAGCCAGTGCTGCTGCATAAGCTCACCACCTCGTCGCAGGAGTGGTGCGGCAATACCTTTAAGGCCATTGTAAACGACGGCCTGCAGTACCAGCAAACGTACAATTCCTACTGGGACGGGCAGGGCAACGGCCAACGTACGCTGCGCTATGATGCCCTATTTGAAGACGCGCTGCCGTATACCCTGCGCAGCCTGCGGTTTGAAGCACTACCAACTTTCCAGGCTTTCATCTACGAACTTCAGCAGACCAGCAAAGCGGCGGCCCCGCAGCTCTATCAGGCTCAGGTACGGGTAGAAGACGGCCTCACGGCTGATACCGCTGAGCCGGCCTGGCGGGTAAGCGTAACCCTGACCGATAAAAAGCAGAACGTGTACTGGTTTGCCAAAACCTACCCGAATGTATTGCTGCGGCAAGTAACCTGGGACGGCCGCAACCTCTGGTTGAAGCAGGTGCGCCGCTATGCGTACTGGCCTCAGAGTGCACCCGCCGCCCTTCCCACTGCCCCCGATTCCGTTGCGGTACCGGACTCGGCAGTAGTGAGAGGTCCGGTCGGCTGAGGACTAAGCCGACCCTGACTAGTATCAAGAACTACTGTCAGCAGCACCACGCTGTATTCCAGGGCTACCAGCCCCAGGTTTTCCGTGTACGCCGTAGTGCGGTAGGCCGCGTACGACACCACTGCCATACCTGACCACACCAGGGCGTAGCGGGCCCGGGTAAATACGCTAAGTGCCACCAGCGGTGTGAGGTACCAGGGATGAACCGTGGTGGCCAGTAGGAAGTAAAGCGTCAGAAGCAGTAGAAGCGCGTGGGGCAATGTGGCCCATGTCGGCCGCCACTCCGTGCGAGCCAGCAGGAGGCCGCCCAAGGCAACAACCAGGGCCAGCGCCGGGCCAATGCGGGCAATTTGGTTGTAGCCGGTGTACCACTGGCCGGCCGCGCGCAGCAAGTAGTAAAAGCTGGCGTTGAACTCGAAGTTGCGGAAGTACAGGTTCAGGCTCCGGCCGATATTCTCCAGTAGCTCCAGACTCAGGAACGGCCCGAACAAAAGTGCCAGCGTCACCAGCAGGCCCGCGCCAAACCAACCCGCCGGCCGCCAGCCCAGGCGGCGCAGCAGGAGTGGTAGTACCAGCAGCGGCAATAGTTTAGTGGCCACGGCCAGGGCCAGGGCCGCGCCGGCAGTAGCGGCCCGGCCGCGCGCAAGCAGCCACAGCATAAGTAGCAGAAAGTTGGTAACAAGGGCCTCAAAATGCAGGTTGCCGGTTAACTCTACAATAACCAGCGGGTTGAGCAGGTACCACAGTGCGCGTTGCGGCGGCTGCCCAAATCGACGTAGCAAAGCCAGCAGCAGCCCGGTTGTAGCCGCTTCGGCCAGCAGAATCAGTAGCCGCAATACCAGCACGAAGCCCCTTTCTGAAGTCGGGAACAACCAGGCAGCCACGCCAAAAGCTGCCTGGCAAACCGGCGGGTACACGGAGTAATATTGTGGTGAGTTGAGACGCGGATACAGCTCCGCGAGTTGGCCTATGATGGGCTGCACCAGTTCAGGCACGGCCGCCTGGAGGGCAAGGGGAGCAGCAGGGGAGGAAGTCTCCACCAACTCGTCGGGGCGATATTGGTAGGGGTTAACCTGTTGCGTGAAAAGTAGTCCGTCCCATCGAAAACGGTGGTAATCATCGGAGAGGGCGGGCAGAGCAGGTAGCCACAGCAGCCGCAGCAGCAGGGCCGCAAGTAGTCCCCAGCGGAGCGCGAGGCCGGATTTCAGCAGGGCCACATACGCGCCAAAGGCCAATGCGAAGAGCAGAAGCAGCTGCTCAAAAGAAAAGCGGGGAGTGGCATAGGCCAGCCAGCCGTACGCCCCGGCACTCACAAATAGCGCACTGAGTTGAAAAACGGGTTTCACGGAGCTGGAAACAGGAGGAAACAAACCGCTATGCCGCGTGCCGAAGAGAATAGTAAAAGACCAGCCCGTAGCCCGTGGCCAGCAGCAGATGCGTGGGCAGCAGCCCGTATTCGTGCAGGTATAGCCCCGCCCCGATACCAAACAGGAAGTAGGCCGTCAGCAGGCCCTCCAGCCAGGTAAGCCCGCTCAGGAGGCGGCTGGTGCGGTACTGCCGGCCCCGCCACGCCCCCTGCCGTCGGATCAGGCCCAGTTTGGGGGTCCGGATAAAGGCAGTTTTCTGGCCCAGCAGGCCCATGACCACTGCCCGGGAGTTGTGCAGGCTCAGGCCCATCGAAAAGGCCAGAAACAGCAGCAGTTGCCCCAGAAAGCCGGGTCTCGGGGCCCGGCGGTGGCGCGCTGCCTGCTGCCAGGCGGTGTGGAAATAGAAGGTAAGCGGCACCAGGGCCAATAGAAAAAACGCCGCCAGGAAAAACGCCGGCCGCAGCTCCTGCGCCCCCAAAGCCCGCACAAATACCAGCGGTACGCTCAGTACCGCCATCAGCAGAATGGCCACGAAAACCGAGCTGTTGAGCAAATGAAACGTGGCGTGCAGGCGCGTACTCAGCGGCTGCCCCGCGCGCCACACTTGGCCCAGGTGCTTGCGGGCCGTTTCGGCCGCACCTTTGGTCCAGCGGAACTGCTGCGACTTGAGAGCGTCCATGGTGGCGGGCAGCTCAGCGGGGGCGGCCACCTGAGGCAGGTAGCGGAACTGCCAGTCCCGCAGTTGGGCCCGGTAGCTCAGGTCGAGGTCCTCGGTAAGGGTGTCGGCACTCCAGCCACCGGCGTCCTCAATGCAGGTGCGCCGCCAGATGCCGCCGGTGCCATTAAAGTTGATAAAATGCCCCCCCCGCTGCCGGCCCACCTGCTCTACGTAGAAGTGCGCGTTCAGCCCGAAGGCCTGCAGCGTGGTCAGGAGGGAGAATTCCTCATTAAGATGGCCCCAGCGAGTCTGTACCACCCCGGTTTGTGGGCCATGCGGCGTATCCAGGAAAAAATGCGGCACTACCCGGCGCAGAAAATCCGGCTCTGGCACAAAGTCAGCGTCGAAAATGGCAATCAGCTCGCCATCCGTGAGGGTGAGGCCGTGGGCCAGGGCGCCAGCCTTGAAACCAGTGCGTACCGGCCGCCGCACATGGTCGATGCGCAGCCCCCGGGCCCGGTAGTGCGCCACGCGGGCCGCAGCCAGCGTCACGGTTTCATCGGTAGAATCGTCGAGAATCTGCAGGTGCAGGCGGTGGGCGGGGTAGTCGAGGGCAGCGCAGGTGTCAATCAGGCGTTCCACTACGTACTGCTCGTTGTAGAGGGGCAGCTGCACCGTCAGGCGGGGCCACTCAAGGGGCGGCACCGGCTCCGGGCCGGCTGGTGCGGCGTAGGCGCGGCGGGCCAGCCGGGTCAGCTGCCACTGCGTGAGGCTGAAGCCCAGCAGCAGCAGCAGGCACAGGCCGTACAGCGTCACCAACACAACTTGCAAAACGAGCATTAAACGGGGTATTGGAATTGGGGAAACGTAGGGCCTTGGATGGGATGCTGACGGCGGCAGCTACTATAAAGAATAGCTATCCGTTATTATTCTGGGGTAGGCTTGTTGCGAATCGAGAGGTAGTTGTGCCACAGGAAAATAGGTACTGATAACCTGAAATCGACAAGCGGCAACGCACTACAGATACCGGAAAATAGTCCAGAGAATCTTGTAGCCGGCCCCTAGTGTCCCTTTCACGGTGCCCGAAACCTTGCTGACCCCGATGCGCCGCCGGTAGCGCACAGGTACTTCCACGGAGCGCAACCCCAGCTTGGCCGCCTTCAGCTGCATTTCCACCGTCCAGCCATACGTGGTATCCTGCATCCCGATACGGTGCAACGCCTCCCGCCGGATTGCCCGGAACGGCCCCAGGTCGGTAAAGTGCGCCCCGTAGAGCCAGCGGAGCAGGGTAGTGGCCAGCCAGTTGCCGAACAGCTGCTGGGGGAGCATGGAGCCGGCTTCGCGCTGGCCCAGCGCCCGGGAGCCAATCACCATATCGGCTTCCTGGCGCAGCAGCGGAGCCACCAGCGCCGTCATATCCTCGGGATAATCGGAGTAGTCGCCATCCAGAAACACGATGATGTCAGGCTGCTCGGTGGACGGGCGGCCGTAGCAGCGGGCCATGCCGGCCAGGCAGGCGTGGCCGTAGCCGGGGCGCGGTTCGTGCAGCACCATGGCCCCAGCCGCCCGGGCCACCTCGCCGGTCCGGTCGCGGGAGTTGTTATCCACCACAATCACCTCCCGCACCAGTCCGGCCGGAATTTCGGCCAGCACCCGGGCAATGGATAGTTCCTCATTGTAAGCCGGAATAATAACGTCGATAACGGGTAGGGGTGAGGACGAGTCAGACATGAGGAGCGGTTCAGGCTGCAAAGATGCACACCCGCCGGGCTAAACTGGCACTACGTCGCCATAAAGCCCCCGCGCGCCGATGAATACCAACCCGGCCCGGATTGCATTGTGGAAGGGAAGCAGCGGCCGCGCATGTTATTCCTGCCCAACTGGCCCAGATGCTAGTGCCGGGGATGATAAATGCGTAATTTCGCTTGTTCAGTGGCCTTCGTTAAGCCGGGCTGCTAGTTTTAGCAACTACCTGCACCTCGGCCCTATGCATGATTTGCCTGCTTCCCTGATTCCAGCCGACGACGCGGCCCGCCTGCGCAGTCTGCATCAGTACAATATCCTGAACACGACGCCAGAGCTTATTTTTGACGCGTACGTGGCTCTGGCGGCGCAGCTTTTCAATGTGCCCGTCTCCCTGATTTCGCTGGTTGATGAGCAGGAAGTGTTCTTCAAGGCGGGTACCGGGCTGCCGGGCCTAGAGCGCGTGGCCCGGCCCGACAGCCTGTGTTCGGCCGCTATTCTGCAGCAGGAAGTGCTGGCGTACGAGAACCTGGCCGACGAAGGTTGCGGCCTGATCAATCCGTACGTGGCAAAGGCGGCCGGGCTGCAGTTTTACGCCGGAGCGGCCCTGCGCATGCCCGACGGCAATCATATCGGCTCTTTTTGCGTGATGGGCCGGGTACCCCGCACTATGTCGGCCGGGGAGCGGGAACTGCTCATGGTGCTGGCAAGTCTCACCAGTCTGACCATTGAGCTGCGCCAGCACTACCTTGCCCAAGGCCGCCCCGCCGACTGGGAAACGGTGCAGCGGGAGCTGCAGGAGCTGCTGCACGATGAAGCGGCCCTGGCGCGCTACCTGACCAGCCGTTTGGGCACCATGTCGGGTAACACCGGAGAACAGGCTTCTACGCAACACCGCCTGCTGGGCCTGCGCCGCGTGCTGGAGCACCATCTGGTCGAATTCACTGCGCCGCTGAGCAATTAACGTCTCCGGCTTTCCTCTCCCTTTCCCCAATGTCGAGCATATTTCAGGAAATATTTGAGCGGGCCCGCCGGGAAAAGCGGCTCCTGGGCGTGCGCACCAGCCAAAGTGACCCCAGTCGTTTTTCGGTGGGCTACGTGGTGAGCTTCTCCGATGAAGTGGTGGTGCTGCGCATCATCAACCGCGACGGAATGCCCACGGCCATTCAGTCGTTCAATATGCTGGAGGTGTTTCAGGTCGATTTCGACGACCAGTACATCCGCCACGTCGAGTTCAAGGCCGATAACCTGGACAAAGTGTACGCCGGCCTCAAGTCGCCGCAGTTTATGGAGCAGGAGTACGTAACGGTGCCCCTTCTGCTGGAGCGGGCCCACCAGCTGGGCCAACTCGTGAACGTGTACACCCACCTGGGCATGGACTACTACGGCTATATCCGCCAACTTACCCAGGAGCAGGTGCTGATGGAGTGCTACACCGAGTACGGCGCGCCCGATGGGCTAGTGGTGTATCGGGTGGAAGATGTGCGCAACTTCATCTGGAGTAACGAGGATACCCGGGTGCTGGAACTGCGCCTGAAGCCGCGTGGCGCAACGGGCGCGTAGCCCGGGCCGCAACCTAAAGCCGGGACGGGCAGTTGAACAGGGCATCTATCTGGTTGTCCTCCTCTTGTATGCTTCGTCTTCTTGCCTGTGTATTGGGTCTGTTGCTGCTGACCGGCGCCCGGGTTTCAGCCCAAACAACCCCCGCCCTCAACGCCACCCTTGAGGGCCTAGACTACCCATGTCCGGTGCAGTACCTGCCGCTGAAACTGGAAGGCCAGGCCGTGCGCATGGCCTACATGGACGTCCCAGGCAGCAGCAAAGGCAACGGCCGAACCGTAGTGCTGCTGCACGGCAAGAATTTCTTCGGAGCTTACTGGCGCGAAACCATTAAGGCCCTATCGGCAAAAGGCTTTCGGGTGATAGTGCCCGATCAGGTGGGCTTCGGGAAGTCGGATAAGCCGAATATCCATTACTCGTTTCACCAGCTGGCCCGCAATACGCACCGCCTGCTCGATACGCTGGGCGTGCGGCAGGCCGTGGTGGTGGGCCACAGCATGGGCGGGATGCTGGCTACCCGTTTCGCGTTGCTTTACCCGCAGCAAACGGCGCAGTTGGTACTCGAAAACCCCATCGGTCTGGAAGACTACCGCGTGGGCGTGCCGTTTCAGTCAGTGGATCAGGCCGAGGCCGGCGAGCTGAAAAGCACTGAGGTCAGCATCCGGAAGTACCACGCCACCTACTACCCCCACGGCTACCCCGCCGGCCACGACCAGTGGCTGCTGCCCCTGGCCGCCCAGACCCGCCACCCCGATTTCCCGCAGGTAGCCCGCGCCAACGCCCTCACCTTCGACATGATTTATCAGCAGCCCGTCTGCTATGAGTTCAGCCGCCTGACGGTGCCTACGCTGCTCATCATCGGCCAGGACGACCGCACGGTGGTGGGCAAAGGCCTGATCAAGGATGCGGCTGTACTGGCGCGTATGGGCCAGTATCCGGCCCTGGGTCAGCGCACCACCGCCCAAATCAAGGGGGCGAAGCTGGTACCGCTGAAAGGCCTCGGCCACATCCCGCACCTCGAAGCCCCGGCTGCGTTTCAGGCCGCGCTGCTGGGGTTTCTGCAGTAACGGACTATTTGCGGTTCGGGTAGGACACCTCGCACACGCACCGGAACCCGATTTGCGGGGCCGGACCGCTGTAAGTTCCCCGCGCTTTGATAGTGCAGGCCTCCAGCGGTTCGAGGTAGCTGCCGCCCTTGGTTATGCCCCGTTCCTGCACCATTTCGGCGGCGTTGCCGAGTAATTGATACAGGCCGTGGTCGTTGGGTGGTCCTTGGTACACGTAACCCGGCGCCAGCAGCTTTAGAAAATGGGGTTCCGGTTGCCGGTAATTAATCCAGGAGCGCAGAGGTTTATGTTGGTTGTACTGCTTGATATCGGCCGTGATTTGTGCAGCGTCGGTAGGGCTGCCTGACCTTTTTTTCAGGTAGGCGGCTGCGCTGGGGTTAACGACGATGGGAAGTTCTGTGCACGTAGTGCCGTAGGGTAGTCCTCGCTCAACGAGTGCCGCCAGTTCCCATTCCGCCTCCGTGGGCAGCCGAAACGTGAAGCGTACGTAGTCTGCCGACAGCGTATCAGCAGGTTTTGCGTTATTCTGATTAAAGCTGGAGGTGACTACCTGACTACGCCAGCGGCAGAAGGCAACCGCCTGCTCGTAGCTGATGCCAACCACTGGATAGTAACGGTAAAACGGATCAGAAAAATAATCGGGACTGGGCAAGGCCGAGGAGAGAGGTAACAATGGGGCCGTTGTTGCGCCAGCCTGCTCCTGGTGCAGCAGGTACTGAAGCCATTCCCGGTTGGGAATTTCTGCCTCATCTATTCCCAGCGTGTCGTTAACCCGTACGATGCCCGGCGCAAAAACCTGCTTGGCTTCTTGAGCTGCTTTACGGGGAGGCTTTATCTGACCAAAAGAGCAGGTAGCAGTCCGGAAGTTGAATTGCAGAACCCGGTCGTCAGGATAGCCCCGGTAGGTGTTAGCGCCAGTACCCGGTATAACCCGTTGCCCTGTAGTTGTGCTGTACATACCGTCGAAGGTGCTGCTTGGGGTGCGGACAGAACAGCCGGCCACCAACAGCAGGACAGCAGAAAATAGAAGTGTAGGATAGGGCATGCCGGTAAAGAAAAGCAAGCCTTGCTACTACCCCAAAATCCGCAGTGAATCGGCGGAAATGAGCTGGGATGCCTGGTAGCGGCCTGCACGCGGGCCGTTTTCGAGGTTGAGCACGCCACGGGGGCAGGCCGTGCTGCACAGGCCGCAGCCCACGCAGGAGGCCCGCACAATCGGCTCGCCGCGCTGGGCGTACTGCTTCACGTCGATGCCCATTTCGCATACGTTGGAGCAGTTGCCGCACGAGATGCACTGGCCCCCGTTGGTGCTGATACGGAAGCGGGAAAAATGCTTCTGGAGCAGCCCCAGATAAGCGGCCATGGGGCACCCGAAGCGGCACCACACCCGGCTGCCCATCAGCGGGTAGAAGCCCACGCCAATCACGCCGGAGAAAATGGAGCCGATGAAAAATCCGTACACCTTGCTCAGCCCATCCACCGGACTCAGCCCACTCACCAGGGGCAGGCCCGACTGCTGCGGGGTGGTAAACCAGCCCGGTAGCACGCCCGCCGCTCCCAGCCACAGCAGCGCCGTGACAAACACAATAAAGCCCAGAATAGGGTAAATCAGACGGACTTCCCAGCGCCAGGCCGCGCGGCTTTTGTCGGATAGGTGGCGGTACGGGTCGCCGGCGGTTTCGGCCAGGCCGCCGCAGCCGCACACCCAGGAGCAGTACCACCGCTTCCCGAAGAAGTAGGTAAGCACCGGCGTAGCCACGAACGACATCACCGCGCCCCAGAACACCATGAATACGCCCAGGGCCGGGCCGCCATCCTTCAGCAGGTAGCTCACGGTGCCCGGAAACAGGTAGTCGTACTTGAGGGGCCAGAAGTAGCTGAAATAGTACTCGGGCCGCTGAAAAGCAAGCAGCAGCCCCGGCAGCAGGAAGGCAAACCCGAGCTGAAAGAACATGACCGAAGCCGTGCGGATGCGTTGGTAGGGCGAATGACGGTACTTCCACAGCGCCCGCCCGCCCATCAGCAGCACGGCCAGGGTGTAGAAGGTGCCGTAGAGAAACCATTGGTCGGCGGGGCGGCGGCGCAGGGCCTGGCTGACGGGGTCAAGGGCGTGGATGAGCTGGTTGAGCGGGCCGAAATTGCCCTGCCCATCGTCGTTGCTGAACCAGTAGAGCACCACGTAGAAGCCCGTGAGCACCACGGCCGTGAGCCAGGCCAGGGCGCCGCGGCCGGTACTGTCGCGCAGCCACAGGTTGTTCTGGCGCACGCCGGCCGGCTCCCGCCCGAATTTCCACCAGCTCCAGCCCAGCGTACCCGCACTCACCAGCCCCAGCGCCGCGAAAAAGCACAGCCGGGCCCGTGCCGCGTCAGCATCGAAGGCCACGGGTAGCAGCAGCAGCAGCCCCAGCCCCACCACGGCCAGCAGCAGCTTTTCAGGCACCGAAACCGGCGAAACAGGAGCAGTAGTCATGACGGTAGGGGAAGTCAAAAGGCAAAGAAAAAAAGGAAAGGGCAGAGACGTTGTGTTGCGTCTCTACATCGTTCTGTGGCCCGATGATGGAACCAGGTGGTAGCATATTATCCGGAAGTCAGCCCGCGGGATTGGCTTCGCCTTCCTTCGGTTCCTCGCGGGCTCGAAATGACGTTTGGCTGACAACCCCCAACTCAAAACCGGCAACACGCAACCGTCAACTCAATGATGGTGGTGATGGTCGTCGGAGGGCTTGCCGAAGTAATTGAGCAGCGTGCCGCCGATGTAGAGCGCCAGCCAGCAGAGGTACAGGTAGTTGTAGCCTTCAGGCTGCGCGTTGCCCAGCAGCCGGATGATAAGCTGGGCCCCAGCGCTCATGATAGCGCCCACCACGGCAATGAATTGAAAGCTGTTGAGGGCGTTGGGGTGATACAGTTTGGAGAAATCCATCGGGGAAAAGAAAGAGGAAACGAAAGATAGGCCGCGCGTACAGTGCTTATCGGCCGAATAACCCTCTACGGCGTCGCAGCGTCACCGGGTACTGCGGAAACTGCTGATTGAACGTGCGTACGATATCGGCCTCGTGCTGGCGGAAAAATTCCGGGTCAAAGTTAGCTGCTCCCAACTGCTCTAACACCTGCGGTACGGGAGTACCAGACCGTAGCCACTGTTCCCAGACCTCGTGGCGGTGGCGCAGGCCCAGCACATTCACGCCCGTTACAGCCAACGTATCGGTCCGGAAGTTCAGGCGCAACAGGTGCTGGCCATTAGGGTGTTGCCAGTAAAAACTATGCTCCCCGGGCGCGGGCCGGGCGGGCACGCGCCCATAGGTCTGGTATTCTAGGTCGAAGAACTTAGCCGAGTTGAACCACACGCCGCGCCGGTAGGAACGGGGCTGCCCGCAGATAGTGTAGGCCACGGTTTCGCCCTGCTGGCGGCCGCTGTACCAGAGCTGCTCCACGGCCACTTCCCCGGCGGCTGGCTGGCGGTGCTGGGCACAGTCGCCGGCGGCGTACACGTGGGGGGCGCTTGTCTGCAGATGCTCATCCACCAGGATGCCCCGCGCTACTTCCAGTCCGGCCGTCTGGGCCAGCTCGGTGTTGGGCTCTACCCCGATGGCCAGGCCCACCCACTGGGCGGGCAGCTCCTCGCCGGTGCTGGTACGTACGGCCCGCACCCGGCCCTCGGCATCGGGCAGCAGCTCGGCCAGCTCGGTGTGGTAGCGCACCGCAATGTGGTGGGCGGCCAACTGCTGCTGCACCAGGGCTGCCTCTTCGGGCGGCAGCACCGAGCCCCAGTAGTGCGCGTCGCGGATGAGCATGGTTACGGCCACGCCCTTAGCTGCCAGCATTTCGGCCAGCTCGATGCCAATCAGCCCGCCGCCTACCACTACTGCCTGCCCGATGCCGTGCGTGTCGCGGGTCATTTGCTCCAGGTCGGGCAGCGTCACGAAGCCCTGCACGCCGGCCAGCTCCCGGCCCGGCCACTGGCCCGGGCGGCTGCGCGAGCCGGTGGCCAGCAGCAGCTTATCGTAGGAAAGCACGGCACCGGTACTCAGCGTGACGGTGCGGGCCGGCGCATCGAAGGTGGTGGCGGTGGCGTGCACCAGCTCCAGGCGGTTTTCTTGCCAGAACCAGTCTTCGTAGGGCTTGATGTCCTGGGGGCGCAGGTGGCCCAGGTACACGTACATCAGGGCCGGGCGCGAAATGTGGTGGGGACTCTCGTCGGCCACCAGCGTAATGCGTGCCTCGGGCTGCAGCCGCCGGGCCGTGAGGGCGCAGGTGACGCCGGTAATGCCGTTGCCGATGATGACCAGATGCATGAAAGAGGAAGTGAAAAACGGGTGGAAAGCCGGGCAAAGCTACGCCGCCAGCCCGCATGTGGTTTTCGAGGGTACTTAACCCCGATGCCCGCCCGCGCGTACAGCCTACGGTAAACCTCATTCACTTAAATTTCCCGCCCAATGGCTACCGATAACGAAAAATCGAACAAGGACATCATTCACAACGACGAGCAGGCCATTCCTGAGAACGAGCAGTTGCAGAAGGAGAAGGAGTTCAAGCAAAACATGAGCAACGGTAAGGTCGCCAGTGACCCCTCGGCCCAGCGCAACACCGGCGCGGGCGGCTATACCCAGCGTTCCGACCAGAAAGACCAGATCGAAAACCTGCACATCGGTGGGGGCGAGGGCGAACCTCAGGGCGGCAACGACCACGACAATGCTGGGGAACAGGCCAGCGGCCCGGGCTTTGAGGTGGAAGGCAGCTACGACATGGGCAACCCTATCCGAAGCCGAGAGCAGGAGTTTGGTGAGAAAGAGCCAAGTGGCCCGGCCAAACCGGCTCACGACTAAGCTTCTTGCTCTACCATTCGGCGGCCCGGGGCTCGTTTCCACTTTGGGAACGAGCCCCGGTTTTTTTACAATAATTTCATTCGATGGGCTAGAAAGGTGCTAATTGTAACGATAAATAAATCCGAAAATTGGAATACTCAATTAGGTTACGCTTATGTTAAACCTATATCTTTAGGGGCCGATGGTGTCTGGGAAGGGAGAAATTCCTCTGCAGCTCCCTGTCCAACTCCTTGCTCGAGCCCTGTAAAATCCCCACTTTTTTTTACCTAACCATCTATGGATGCTAACACAACTACTCCCGCTGAAAACGAAGAAGTGACTCCGGACCTGCTCCACGAAGAAGAAGAAGAATTTTCGTCGGGTAATCGTCGGTTGGCCATTATTGTGGGGGCCATTGTGGCTATTGTGGTGCTGGGCTACGTGCTGCTGCCAGCGCAGGCTACCCGCCGCCTGGCCGATGCCATGCCGGTAATGGAACTCGGTGAAGCCACCGTTACCGGAGCCCGCGCCGCCGAGGAAGCCAAAACCGAGGAAACGGCAGAAGCCGAAGAAAAAGCCAAACCTACCACGCCGGCGGCCAAAGAGGCCGCTGCCAAACCGGCTACGCCAGTTGCCACCGCCGCTACGGTAGCGCCGGTAGCGGCCCCGGCAGAGGAGCCCATTGCCATTGAGCCCGTACCCGCCGCCACCCCAGCCCCCGAAGCGGCTCCTGCCACCGTCACCATGACCGGCCGCATCCTCGATGAAAACGGCCGCCCGATGGCCGGTGCCACCGTCATGGTGCGCGGCTCAAAGAAGGTAACCGGCACTGATGCCAACGGCAACTATACCCTGGAAGTACCCGCCGGCGACAATACGCTGGTATACGGTTACGGCGGCTACGAAGACCAGGAAGTGCGCACCCGCAGCACGCAGCCCCAGAACGTAACGCTGCTGCCCCGCGAAGGGGCCGCGCGTCGCCGCCGGTAGACCCGCTCTACGTCGCCAATGCGAACAGGGCACGCTGCCACCTGCCGTAAACCAGCAACTATGAAAAAGCCCCGCCGATGCATCGGTGGGGCTTTTTGCTTACAAAAAAACGGGTTGCTTATACCGGGGTATTGCCACCAAACCTGCGGCCGAACAGAAAATACACCGGAATGCCCAGGGCCACCAACCCCAAGCCGCGCCGGGAAAACTCCGCCGTATCCGGAGCCACCAGCAGGATGATGCAGAAAGCCGAAGCCAGGGTTACGTAGATGGCCGGCAGCACCGGGTAGCCCCAGGCCCGGTAGGGACGCGGAGCCTCGGGCCGCGTCCGGCGCAGCACGAAAATACCAATGATGGTGATGACGTAGAACAGAATCACCGAGAACATCACGTAGTTGAGCAGTTGTCCGTACGAGCCGCTCAGGCAGAGCAGGCAGGCCCACAGGCACTGCGCCCACAGGGCCCGGCTCGGTACGCCGGCCGCGTTCAGACGGGCCAGGCCCGGGAAGAACAGCCCGTCCTGGGCCATGGCGAAGTAGGCCCGCGCCCCGCTTAGGATAATGCCGTTGTTGGCCCCGAAGGTGCTGAGCATGATCAGTATGGCCATCACATACGCGCCCTTCTGACCCAGCACCGATTCGGCGACGGCCGTGGCCACCCGGTCGTCGGTGGCGTACTGGATGCCGCGGCCGGCTACCGTGGTAGCTTCGGGAGAACCGTGCAGGGGCAGCACCAGCAGGTACACCACGTTAATGAGGATGTACAACACCGTCACGATGGCCGTACCCATGGCCATGCTGCGCACCAGCGTACGTTCGGGGTTCACAATTTCCTCGCCCGCAAACCCGATGTTGTTCCAAGAGTCCGAAGAAAACAGGGAGCCCGTCATGGCCATGCCGATAGCCACCACCAGCCCGGATAAGCTCAGGGGCAGGGGCGCAA
The DNA here is from genome assembly GCF_000576555.1 of Hymenobacter swuensis DY53. NCBI lineage: Bacteria > Pseudomonadati > Bacteroidota > Cytophagia > Cytophagales > Hymenobacteraceae > Hymenobacter > Hymenobacter swuensis. The sequence goes on along the minus strand of NZ_CP007145.1, from coordinate 2,867,724 downwards.
ACGACGCGCCGGGCGCCGGGAAACGGGTGGCAGTCCACACATCCTGGAAGTTGGCTGAAATAGCCTCGTGGTTGATGCCCAGTGCCACCCCAAACACGATGAGCAGGGCCAGGGCCACCAGCTTGGTGCTGCCCAGCACGTTCTGGATGAGCTTGCCGGTGCGCACGCCCTGCGCGTTCAGGGCCGTAATACCGATGATGAGGATGATGGCCAGCAGCTGCACGCTGCTGAACTCCAGGCCGGCAACCTGAAGCAGTACGTTCTTCACGCTGAACCACGGTATCAGCACCCCGGTGAACTTGGCAAACGCCACCGCCACCGCCGCAATAACTCCGGTCTGGATGACCGTGAACAACGACCAGCCGTAGAGAAACGCCACCAGCTTGTTGTAGGATTCGCGCAGATACACGTACTGGCCGCCTACTTTCGGGAACATAGAGGCCAACTCACCGTAGCTGATAGCCCCGGCCATGGTAATAACGCCCGTCAGCAGCCACACCACCAGCAGCCAGCCGCTGGAGCCGACCTGTCGGGCAATATCGGCCGATACAATAAAGATACCGGAGCCAATCATACTGCCAGTCACAATCATGACGGCATCAAACAGCGTAATGGCCCGCTGAAAATGGCCTTGTTTTTCAGACATACAGGGAGAGGAGAAAGTGTTTCAGGCCGGAAGATAGAAAACTGGCCTGCAAACCGCATTAGCGGCGGCGCGCTGCATTCGGCGCACTCCGCCCCGAATGCCTATTTTTGCCGTTCCCCACCTCCCGGGTTTCCCGCATGTCGCAACGAGTACTGGTCTTCTTAACGGGTTTGCTGCTGCTGGCGGCGCTGGGCTCCTATGTATACTACCGCCGCACCGTGGCCCGGGTACCCGTGGACCCCTGGGCGCTGGTGCCCGATGATGCTGTGCTGGTAGCCGTCACGCGCGACCATCCGACGCTGGTGCGCCACCTCAAGGAAACCCAGCTCTGGGACAACATCAAAGCGGTGCGCTACTTCCAGCAGGTAGAAGACCAGTTGACCATGGCCGACAGCCTGACTGGCGGCCGGAACGTGGTACTACGTTTTCTGGGCCGCAAACGGGTCCTCACCTCCCTGCACGTTACCGGCCCCGGCCGCTTCGATGTGCTATTTCAGGTGCCCATCGGCAGCGTGCGGGAGTACCGGCAGGTGCGCGGGCTGATAGAAGGGCTGGGGCGGGACCCCCGGTTCACGGTAACGGACCGGGAATACCTGGGTCAGCTGCTGACGGAAGTGCGTAGCCGCAGCAGCAAGGAGGGCCTCACGCTGCTCAACTACCGCAACCACCTGCTGCTAAGTGCCAGTCCGGCCCTAGTAGAAGCCGTGGCCCGCCGCTTGGAGCACCCTGAAGCCCCTACCGTCGCCGCCGAGTTTCAAAGTACCGACTACTTCCAGCTGCGCGACGTGGATGCCACGCTGCTGCTCAACCAGCGGCGGCTGCCACAGCTGCTGGGCGTATTTTTCCGGCAGGAGCTCACTCCCGAAATAGCCGCTGTGGCCAGTCTGGCTCGCAATGAGATGACGGAAATGAAGCTGGCCGGTAACAAGGTCACCTTCAACGGCTTTGCCAACCCCGAAACGGCCCGCGACGGGCTGCATCAGCGCCTGATGGGCCAGCCCGCCCAGCGGCTGCGTATGGCGGAGGTGCTGCCCCTGCGGGCGGCGCTGGTGGTACACATCGGGCTGGGATCAGCCGCCGTCCTGCGCGGCCCGCGCCCCGTCGCCCCCGATTCGGTGGCTGCTGCCACGGGGCCGCTGCTGGATAGCCTCACGGCCCAGCTTAGTCAGGAAGTGGCCCTGTGCTATCTGGCAACTCCCTCGGCGCGGGCGCGGCCGGGCAAGCTGGCGCTGGCGTACACCGCCAACCCCGGCAAAGTAAGCAGCCTGCTGGGCCAGTTGCGGCGCGGCGTGGGGGCAAGCCCGGGCTTTACGCGGGTGGGGCCGTACCAGATTTACCAGACCGGTGTGCCGGAACTGCCCCGGCAGTTGCTGGGCCCGGCCTTCCGGGGGTTTGCGCGGCCCATGGTGGCACAGGTGGGTAATTACGTAGCGTTTGGCGATGATGAAGCGGCCCTCTATCAATGGCTGACCGATGTAGCGGCCGGGGAGGTGTGGAGCCGCTCACCCACGCAGGTCGCGTTTCTGCAGGAAGCCCAGCCCCTGGCCCGGCTGCGGGTGCTGCTGGACACGCGTAACTGCTGGAATCTGTTGCTGCGGGGGTTGCAGGAGGAGCGTCGGGCCGGGCTGTTGCGTAACGAAACCCTGTTTAAGCGCTTTCCGCAAGTGAGTATGCAGTGGGTGCCCGCCGCCGATGAGCGGGAGCCAGGCGCGCAGTATTTCACTCAGTTTGTGCTGCGGCATCCCATTGTAGGCCCCGCCGAGGCGCGCCCCCAGAACCAGAACGGCACGGGCAGCGTGCTGGCCTTCAAAACACCACTGAGCAGTTCGCCCGAAATAGTGCTTGTGAGCGGGGCGAAGCTGCCCGGCGTGCTGGTACAGGATACTTCCCACGTACTGCACTACATCACCCCCGACAATGTGGTGGCGTGGTCTGATTCGTTGCCGGGGCCGCTGGTGGGGCCTACGTATCGGCTGCCAGGGGCCACTGGTTTCCTGCTGTCAACGCCGGGGCAGCTGTTTCAGCTCAACAGCCGGGGGCAGGTGCAGCCCAACTTCCCGCTCAACCTGCCCGATACCGTACGCGCGACGTCCCTGAGCGTATCGCCGGCGGGGGGCAGTGCGCCGCGCCGGCTGCTGGTAGCCGGGGCCAGCGGCAATCTGTTTCTGTACGATACGCAGGGTCGCACATTTCCCGGCTGGCAGCCCAAGCAGCTGGAGTTCCGGCTGGCCGGGCCGCCCCAGTACCTCACCGTAGACGGCCGGGATGTGTTGGTGGTGCTGCTGGAAAACGGTTACGTGTATGCGTTTGACCAGGCCGGTAGCCCGTACCCGGGCTTCCCCATCAGCATGGGGGCGCGGCTCACGGGCAGCGGACTGGCCGAAACCGGGGCTTCGCTGAGCCGCAGCCGCGTGACGGTGGTGACCCAGCATGGGGAATTGGTGAGCTTCAACCTGAGTGGCGACATCATAAGCCGCCGCCGGGTAGCCACCTGGAGCCGTACCAGCCGTTTCCAGCTCATCCCCGACCAGCAGCAGCGGGACTACGTGGTGGCCCGGGAAGAGGGGAACCACTTTACGCTCCTAAGCTCCGGCGGCCGTCAGCTCCTGAATCAGACGTTCATCACCACGGCCCCACGCTCAGTGCAGTATTTCAACTTTGGCCCCGGCCGCCAACTGTACGCCGTCACGGAAACCGGCCCCGGCAAAACCTACCTCTACGATGCCGGCTCCCGCCTCATCGGGGGCCAGCCCTTCAACACCACTACTCCCCAGGTGGCCCTGTCCCACGACCCCGTGACCGGTATCTACCACCTGTTCCGGGTGGTAGGCTCCGAGCTGCGCCGTACGGATGTGAAGTTGTGAAGTGGTGAGGAGGTGTCATTGCGAGGCGAAGCCGAAGCACCCGAAGGACAGCGCAGCTAATCCTTCCTTCACGAAGCGCCTACCTTTGACCTACTCAAAAGCCCCTGACATCAGAACCAGACGTCAGGGGCTTTCTGTTTATCAGGGATTTTGACTGCGTACGGACGGATTGCTTCGGCTCCGCCTCGCAATGACAGTCGTTCATTCACCTATTTGTCAGCCAGCCTTTGCGGTAGAAATACGTGAGCTGGCCGATGACGATGAGCAGCAGCAGCCCCAGCAGCACCGGATAGCCCCAGGGACTGTACAACTCTGGCATGTTGAGGTAGTTGATGCGGCCGTCGGGGGCTTCGCGCTGGAAGTTCATGCCGTAGAGGCCCACCACGAAGCTCAGCGGAATGAAAATGCTGCTGATGATGGTCAGCACTTTCATTACCTCGTTGGCGCGGTTGCTCTGATCCGACATATACAGCTCCACCAGACTGCTCACGGTTTCCCGGTAGCTTTCGGCTAGGTCCAGGGCCTGAATGGCGTGGTCGTAGCAGTCCTTGAAGAATACCTTGATTTCCTCGGGTACCGTTTCATCGGGCATCCGCAGCAACTCGGCAATTTTCTCCCGCTCCGGGTACACCAGGCGGCGGAAGCGCACAATATCCTTCTTGATGTGCAGAATGCGGTTGAGCACGCGCCGGTCGGGGCGACCCTGGAAAATGCGCTCCTCCAGGGTTTCTAGATAGTCGCCGATGGCCGCCATAGTGGGGTAGTAATGGTCGAGTACCACATCGGTGAGGGCGTAGGCCAAGTAAAGCGGGGTGCGCCGCCGGATGTTGCTGCGGCCGGTGCGCAGGCGCAGGCGCACAGCGTCCAGGCAGTCCTCGTAATCATCCTGAAAGGTGAGGACGTAATTAGCCCCGGTGAAAATGGAAAGCTGGTCGTCGTCGATGTCCAGCAGGCGCGTGAATTCCGTCATGCGCGACACCAGAAACAGGCCATCTTCGGTTTCCTCCACCTTGGCCCGCTGGTAGTCGCCCAGCACGTCTTCCATCTGGAGCGGATGAATGCGAAAATCCTCTTGGATGCGCTGCATCAGGGGCAAGTCGTCGTACCCCCGAATGTCAATCCAGTGCTTTTGGTCGGGATGTTCCCGGAAGTAAGCCAGCAGTTCGTCGTAGCGGGGGTATTCGTGCTCCTCATAAAAATTCTCGTCGTAGGAAATCAGGAACAGGCGCGGCGACAGGGCATCTTCTCGCACGATGAGCGTGCCGGGGCGCTGGCCCACCATCTGCTCGCGGGCCTGGCGGGTGGCGTCCCGGTCAGCTACGGCCCGGGTGTGCAGGTGGTCATCTTCTTCGTCGGGAAGCGGTGCAGCGGACGGTGGCTGCGGGAGGGGAGTAGCAGGCGGAGGGCTAGACATGCAAAGGGCAGGAGGCAAAAGAATGGAACAGTTTACGGGATTCCGCCGAAAAAGCTGGGTGCTGCCCGGCAAACCAGGCCGGCCGCCACGTTGTGCTGGTAGCGGCGCGTACTGAATAGGGCGGGAAATACTCGTACTTTCGCCGGCCGTTTTTACTCTGCCTTTGCTACCCTTGCCTCCCGTTCCTGCTGCTGTTCTGCCCCTGCCGGCTTTTGAGGCCCGATACGGCGTGCGGCTGCTGACGGGCCTGGCCCCGGTTCCGATACTTCCTCTGGCGTACGCGCCCTGGCTATACCTCACCCCCGCGCATCTGGCTCTGCAATACGGTCCCGGCGAGCGGCTACACTTCTTGCTGGAAGAGACGGAACCGGGGCGCACGGTAGCACAGCTAACGGTGTTTCTGAGTGCGGATGCCACTACCGCCCGTAGCCACTGGCAGGCACCTTTCGGCGGCGTGCAAATGGCCCCGGAGTTGCCAAAAGCGGTGCTGACAGAGTTTTTGCGGGCAGTTGAAGCGGAATTGCGGGCCCTGGGAATACGGCGGTTTACGGTGCGGGCGCACGCCTTTGCCTACGAGCCGGCCGCCAGTGCCTGCCTGACCGAAGTGCTTACCCGGCTTGGCTTCCAGGTGCTGCTGGCGGAGCTCAACAATCATCTGCCCCTCGACCAGGAGTACACCGCGCGGCTGCATCCTTCGGAACGGCGGCGGCTGCTGAAGTGCGAGCGGCACGGGTTGCGCTTCGAGCAGGAGCCGCCGCTGCTACTGCCGCTGGCGTACGAGTTTCTGCGCCGCTGCCGCGAGGAAAAGGGCCAGGAATTGTCGATGACGCTGGAGCAGCTCCAAACGCTGTTTCAGGCACTGCCACGCCAGGTATTCCTGTTTTCGGTGCGTGACGCGGCGGGGGACTGGGCGGCCCTGACCATTGCCATTCAGGTGCGGTTCGATGTACTGTATAACTTCTACCCCGCCAGCCCGCTGGCTTATAACTCCTTGAGTCCGGTGGTGTTGCTGAACGCCGGGCTGCACGCGTTTGGCCGGGCCAGCGGGATGCGCCTGCTCGATTTGGGCACCTCCACGCTGCCGGAGGGTCTGAATCAGTCGTTGCTGCGGTTCAAGCGTCATTTGGGCGGCGTGCCCAGCCTCAAGCTGACGTTTGAGAAGGCGCTGTAGCAACTCTGCGGGTAATACCGCGCCGCGTACTCGTGGCTTATGGTTAAACGGCGCCGGGCACCCCGGCACCCGTTATATTACCCGGAATTCGTACCTCAAAAGATATCCTGCCGGTCAGGTAAAACCAGGCCGGCCGCCGACTGCTTACCCTTGCTTTATGACTGCACCCGATGCCCAGCCCGAACCCCGCGCCGCCGTACTAGGCCGGTTTCTGCGTGGCTCCCTGGGTTCTGCGGTAGCCGTAGCGGCCCGTACGGCGGGGGCGTTGCTGCTCAACAAGCTGCTGGCCGTGTACGGCGGCCCGGGCGGACTCACGCTGCTGGCGCATTTCCAGAACCTGATGGCCCTGTTCACTACGCTGCCCAATGACGGGGTACATGTAGGAGTGGTCAAATACCTGGCCCCGCTACGGGCCGGCTCGGGCCGCTACCGCGCGTGGCTGGGCGCGGGGCTGTTGCTGAATGCGCTGGCCCTGGGGCTGAGCGTGGCGCTGGTGCTGCTGGTGCCCGGCCCACTGGTAGGCGTGTTTCAGATGGGGCCGGGCTGGAGCCTGCTGTTTGGTCTGGGGCTGCTGCTGCTCATCGGGCACGCCTTTGTGGTGACGCTGCTGCTGGCGGCCGGCCGGCTGGGGGCCTACGTGGGCCTGACGGTATTGCTGAGTGCCCTGGGGCCGCTGGCCGTGGCAGCCGTGCTGGGGGCCGGCGGCTCGGTACCGTATGCGCTGCTGGCCTACCTGGGGGCGCAGGGCCTCACCCTGGGGCCCGCCGCGTGGGTGGCGGCCCGGGCCAGACTACTGCCACGGCTGCGCGGCCGCATCAGCCGTCCGGCTCTGCGCGGGCTGGGTCGGTTTCTGCTGATGGCCTTGAGTGTGCTGCTGTTTTCCAAAGTTGTGGATTTCAGCCTACGCGAATTGCTGATCCGGCAGTTCGGGCTGGCCGCCACCGATTTATGGCAGGCCGTAGCCAAACTATCCGATAACTATACCATGGTGTTTTCGGCGGTGATGAGCAGCGTGTACTACCCGCGCCTGGCGGCCCTGAATGCCCGGCCCGCCGCGCGCGGCCAGTTTGTGCGCATGGTGCTGCTGCTGTTGGCCCCGGGGTTGGCCCTGGCCCTGGGGCTGCTGTGGCTGCTGCGCGGCTGGCTGCTGCCGCTGCTGTTCGAGCCCCGCTTTGCCGCCGCCGACTTCCTGCTGAGCCCCCAGCTACTGGCCGACTGGGCTAAATTTCTGACCTGGACTTTGCTATTTCTGCTGACGTCGCAGGCGCGGGTGGGGCGTTACGTGGCCGTGCAGGCTGCGTCGGCGGTGGTGCTGGCCGGCTTGCTGGCGGTGTTGCTGCCACGCTACGGTTTGCTAGGCGCGCCGCTGGCCCAGGCCGCCCGCTACGGGCTGTTGCTGGGGTGGTGTCTGTGGTTCTTCCGGCGGGAAATCCGGTGAGAGCTTCACATTCTTTATTACCAGATGGTATAGCTGGGAGTCTCATGCAATCCTAGTACCGACGGTTGCCGACTGAGCGTGGCTGGTAGAATCGTGCTCGGGTACTGCTGTGGCAGTCGGAGGCGTATCTTGCCGCCGCATGCCTACCGCTTCCCAGCCTCTCGTTACCATTGTGGCTCTGTGCCATAACCACGCCCGGTTTCTGGAAACCGCTCTGGATTCTATCCTGACCCAGACGTATCCGCAGCTGGAGGTGTTTCTGGTAGACGATGCCAGTACCGACGACAGCCCGGCAATACTGCGCCGCTATGCTGCCGCGCACCCTGGCTGGCACCTGCGGCTGCTGCCCGCAAACGTGGGGAACTGCCAAGCCTTCAATTCGGCTTTCCGGGAAGCGCAGGGTGAGTTTATCATTGACTTTGCCACCGATGACGTGCTGCTACCCGATCGGGTAATGCAGCAGGTGGCGGCTTTTGCCGAAGCCGGCCCCCGCTGCGGCATGGTGTATTCAGATGCGGAGCTGATTGACGAAGCCGGCCGGTTCGTGCGCCGTCATTTCCGCCGTGATGCGCACGGGCAGCTCCATCCCCGGCCGGCCAGTGGGGCGGTGTTTGCCGAGGTGCTGGCTCGTTATTTCATTAGCACACCCACCATGCTCATGCGCTGCGCCACGCTGGCCCAGTTGAACGGCTACGATGAAACCCTGGCCTACGAGGATTTCGACTTCTGGGTGCGCGCTAGCCGCGACTGGGATTTTTACTTCCTCGACGCCGTCACGACCCAAAAACGGCTGCACCCGCAGTCGATGTCGAGCAAGGGTTACCGCCCCCACGACCCGTATCTGCTTTCCACCATCAAGGTTTGCCGCAAGGCCCAGGTCCTGTGCCGCACTCCCGCTGAACGGGCTGCTCTGGCTGTGCGCGTGCGGTGGGAGTTGCGCCAGGCCGCGCGCCACCGCAACTTTCCCGAAGCCCGGGAGCTGTACCGGCTGCTGCGGGAGCTACGCGCCGTACGGCCGCTGGATTGGTTAGTGGGTGCGGTTTTGTCCGTTATTTGAATGAAGTGTAGGACTGTGCAGCCGCCTATCATTACGAGCAGCGCGAAGCAATCCGTCCTTCACAAAGGACCAAGCCCTGAAATGCAGCAAGCCCCTGACGCCGGCGCAAACGTCAGAGGCTTTGTGGGTCTTTAGGGATTCAGACTGCGGAAACTCTGTTATTGCGAGCAGCGCGAAGCAATAACAGAGTTTCGTCACTTGCTACTTAGCTCAACTTCATACAGCTCTACGCGGCCATCCTGGGCCACCAGTTGGCGGCGCGGGTACCAGCTCAGCACCGAATCGGGGGAGTAGCGGATGAGTTTGCGGGTTAGCTCATCGTTGCTGAGCGTGGCGCGGTTCAGCAGCAGCCAGGCGTGCTCACCGGGGACGAGGCGCACGGAGTCGCGGGCCCAGTAGCGGCGGTAGCGCAGGCCGGCCGGCACCCGGAAACCGTAGGTAAAATCGTAGTTGCCAATCAGGTAGTCGTCTACCAGCACCGTGCCCCGGGCCGGAGCCTGGAGGTGCTGCCGGATCAGCCGGGCCTGCGCAAAATGCTCCGATACCGACGGCTTCCGCATGAAGTATACCGGCCGGATGGCCAGTGCCAGGGCCAGGACTAGTACGGTGCCGGCCGCCAGAGCCGGGGTGCCCGGTGCCAGCCGGGCCGGCCAGCGGCGCAGCCAGGTGCCCAATCCCAGCAGCAGCAGAAACAGCCCCGGCCCCGCGTACACAACGGAAAGCGCGCTACGCAGCCAGGCTGCCATCAGTAGCAGAGCCAAACCTGCTACTACCGCCGGCCGGCCGGCCCGCTTGGTCAGGCGCTTCAGCCCGAAGCCAGCGGCTAGTGCCAGTGGGGGAAGGAGCGGAGTGGTCATGCGGGGCAGCAAAGTGATGGGATTATACTGGCTCAGTGACGTGCTGCCCACCCAGTACAACAGCAGCGTAATACCCGCTAAAACCAGCCAGAACCAGCGGTCTGACGTTGCCTGGCGAGTTACTGCCGGCCCGGAAGAACGCCCAACCGCCCCGCCGGCCAACACCAGCAGCAGTCCCATCCCCGCACCCACGAAGAAGCTGAGCGGCTGCCAGGTGACACGCGCCAGCAGCGCAGCCCGGTTGCCGGCCAGAAAATTCCCGTCTTTCAGATACTCATTGGTATGTTCAATCAAATGAATGCGGTAGAGCGCATCATGGGTAACGTATTGGTAGAAGCCCAGGTAGCCCGCCAGCAGCAACGCGCCCGTACTTAAAGCCGTCAGCCAGAACCGGCTGTGTTGCCGTTGCGCGGCATCAAGCCCCAGTACGCCCACGTAAAAAGGCAGGTAGTAAGCAATGGTTTCTTTGCTGAGCAACGCCGCGAAGCTCAGCAGCGCAAACCCTGCACCCCACCAGACGGCCCGGCGGCCCGGCTCCCGGCCCCGCAGCAGCGTGGCGGCCCCGGCCAGGCACCAGAACATTAGGATGTTGTCGGGGTAGAGGTAGTTAGTGAGGTTGAGCGTGAAGTAGTGCAGCCCCAGTAGCAGCATGGCCCCGCTGGCTACCACTGGCTCCCGCCGCCGGTACAGCCGCCAGATCAGCCCCGCGCAGCCCAGCGTGGCCAGCAGCGGCCAGAGCGTGGCACTGATGATATTGAATCCGAATAGCGCGAAAAGCCCTGCCACCGGCCCAAAAATTAGGTAACGCTCCTTCAGCGGGTCGTGCAGCAGGCCCTGCGGGTCGGGGGCTAGGTAGAACGTGCCCGTCAGCAGCTGGTGGGCGTAACGGGCATAGTAATAGTCATCAAGGGCATAGAGGCCTTCGTGGGTCAGCAGGAAATAGGCCACGGTCAGGAGCACTACATACAGCAGCGTCCAGTCGGGCAAGCGGGTCAGCGTACGATTCACCCCGGCAAGATCAAGTGAAATAGTGAAACGGGGAAATAGTGAGTTTACGCGTTGGATGGCGCAACTTGCGCAACCCGCACTGTGTAGCGGGCAACCCGCCGCTTCTCCGTCCCGCTATTCCCTTCGTTGTGTCGCGCCGTATTCTGCTTGTGCTGCTGCCGCTTGTGCTCCTGTTGCTGGGCGGCGCGGTGCTGGGCTGCTACTTTGAAACCAACGACGACCTGACCATCGTGGCCCTGCTGCGGGGCGAAACGGCCGCCGCTCCGGTCACCGACCTGTTGCTGTATTTTCATGGGTTTGCCTGGCTCTGGAGCCGGTTGTATGCGGCCGAGCCGTTGCTTCCCTGGTACGGCCTTACGCTGTACGGACTGTTGTATGCGGCCACTGTATTGGTATTCGCGGTGCTGTACAGGCTGCTGCGCCCATACGCCGGCCGCTGGCTGGTGCTGGCGGTGCTGGTGCTGTTCTGGAGCGTGGCGTGGCTGGAGCATGGCCTCTGGTTCAACTACGTGCGGGTGCCGCTGCTGCTGGCCGGAGCCGGTGTGCTGTTTGCTGCTCAGCGCGCGCCGGCCCGTTGGGCCTTGGTGGTAGGTGTACTGGCTTTCGGTGTAAGCTGGATGATCCGGCCCAGCGCGGCCGTGCTGGGTGTGCTGGCCGTGGCACCGGGCATGTGGTGGCTGGCGCAGCGGCGCAGCCTGCCGGTACTGGCCGGGGCCGCCACCTGGGCCGTGCTGGGCGCCCTGTGGCTGAACCTCACCTGGAGCCCCACCGCCGCAACCTTCCGCCGCCTCGATGTGCTCAAGTCCAACCTCAATGACTTCCAGCTGGCCGCCCCGCCTGTGCAACCCCTGACGCCGCCGGATAGCCTGGGCTTGGCCGCCGCCCGGCAGTGGATGTTCGCGGATTCTACCTTGGTGAATGAGGCTTTTTTCGTCCGTGCCGCACCGTTTCGGCTGGATTACTTTCTGCAGGAAACGGCCCCGGCCAAGCTGCTGGCTGTACTTCGGCAACTCCCCCGTGACTATTTTCCGCTGCTGCTGCTGCTGGCTGCTACCTGGGTATTGGTGGGCCGCCGGCCGGGTAGCCGACGGTACTGGCTGGGGCAGATCGGGTACGCGGGGCTGCTGCTGGGCCTGGGCACGGTGCTGAAGCTGCCGCCCCGGCTGGCCCTGCCGCTTCTCGATTTCTGGGCTCTCAGCAACCTGGTTTTTGTGTTTTGCTTGAACCCGCTGCCGCGCCGGGCGGTGCCGGTACTACTGGCGGTTTTACTGGCGACGGCAGTGCCCTATGGCTATAAAACCTGGCACCGTAGCACCGTGTTGGCCAAAGAGCAGGCGCGAAACCGACAGTTGCGGCGGCAGTTCTATCTGGCTGCACCGAGCAGAGCAAATAGTGTGGTAACAGATCTGATAGAAGATTTCTACAAATCAGAATCTCCATTCTTGGAAGGTAAGTTGCCTAGGCAAATGCATACAGTTCTTCTGCGTGTTAAAGGTCCATTGCCAATAATTCTTTCCCTGCGCGGCTGGCAAACCCTGCACCCCTCGCAGCCCGCGCTCCGCCAGCACCTCACCGGCTCCCGCGACTTCACCGAGTCACTGCGGCGTCTGGGCGTACGCTCGGATGTGGCCTGGCTTCTCTCACCCGAAGGAGCTGCGCTACTCAACCGGGAGCTACAGTTGCGTCATCAACCCGGGCGGCCAGTTATGCGACTGGAGCAAGTACGGCCGAAGCTACAAACCCGGAAAAATACTATGCATGCATACCAAATGCGTGTAAAATTCCCGCAATAACCGGCAAAAGCCAAAATTTTATTATCCGCTAAGGACTTATTCCGGGCGCGACGGAGTAGGGTAGATATACCTTTGAGGTTGACAGTTCTCCCTTTTCCCCTATTGCCATGATTACCGCCAACATGACCTCCCGTGGGGAAGTGCTCCAGCATATGGAAGGCTTCCTGAAAGATAACCTGGGTACCTTCCTGAAAAGCGTGGAAAGCAGCTGGCAGCCCTCTGACTACCTGCCTGACTCCCGACTCGATACCTTCTTCGATGAAGTGAAGCTGTTGCGCGAGCGGGCGAAAGAATTGAGCTACGACCTGCTGGCGGTCCTGATCGGCGACACGATTACCGAAGAAGCCCTGCCCAACTACGAGGCCTGGTTCCACCAGCTCGACGACCTGAACCGGGACCCCGACAACGGCTGGGCCCAGTGGATCCGGGGCTGGACGGCGGAGGAAAACCGCCACGGCGACTTGCTCAACCGCTACCTCTACCTCTCAGGCCGCGTGAACATGCGTGAGTTCGAGGTGAGCACTCAGTACCTGATTGCAGATGGCTTCGACCTGGGCACTGCCCACGACCCGTACCGTGCCTTCGTGTACACCAGCTACCAGGAAACGGCCACTAACCTCTCGCATCGCCGCGTAGGCCAGCTGGCTCGCAAAGTCGGCGACGATGGCCTCTCCAAAATCTGCGGGATGATTGCCGGTGACGAAAACCGCCACGCCCGGGTGTACAAAACCTTCGTGGAGAAGATTTTCGAAGTTGATCCGTCGGAAATGATGCTGGCCTTCGAGGACATGATGCGCAAGAAGATTGTCATGCCTGCCCACTACATGCGCGAAATGGGCGTGGAAATGGGCAAAACCTTCGGCCACTTCACCGACGCGGCCCAGCGCCTGGGCGTGTACACCAGCCACGACTACACCGACATCCTTGATACGCTCATCGCCGACTGGAAAATCGACCAGATCACCGGCCTCACCGGTGCCGCCGAAAACGCTCGGGAATACATTATGGCCCTGCCCAACCGCCTGCGCCGCGTAGCCGACCGCATGTCAGTCCCTAAGCTGGAATACAAGTTCAAGTGGATTGAGTAACTGGTAATCCAAGAGCGTTATTAGTGATTAGGACCGAAGAATAGAAAAAAGAGGCCCCACCGTAACCCGGCGGGGCCTTTTACATACATTCTAAACTCTAATCTTAGCGCTGTGCACCCATCACGAGTTTACCGTTGGGGTCGAGTGTATACTCCACGGTACGGTTGCCGGCTTGTTGAGTTGAGTCTGTAGGAGTAACGGGGAAGGAGCGCACCAATTTATTGCCGCTGATCTGGTACATATCCTGGCCAGTATAACCCATACCGGCGTTGCCGGCCGGCGTGCCGGGGAAGCTGATGGGAGCATAGCCCCGCTCAGCAAACTCATAGGCATACAGGCCACCGTTGGCTTTTTTGTTATCGGTCATGATGTACAGTTCGGGCTTACCGTTACCGTTCAGGTCACCGGAAGCTACGTTGGTTACGGCACCAGTTACTTCTACCCGCAACGGGTCGATAGTCTGGGCTGAGCCACGGTAGGAGCGGATACTTACGATACGAGGCTCTTGCGAACCAAAGGTTTTTACCGAAAACCGGTATTCGCCCTGCGTTACCTCGCGGTTGAAGCTTACGTCGCTCTCATCCACGGTAGGAGAAGAGGGAACCGTGTCCGAAGACGTTTCACTGGCAACCTGACGCGTGGAGTCGCAGGCCGACAGCGTGGCGGCAGCAAAGCCGGTAGCCAGAAGCAGACGAGAAAAAGAGGCAGTACGCATAGAAAAAAGAGAATTAGGGAAGATGCGGCATAAACTCCGGCACTCGCCGGAGTCTGATTTTCATCGGGGGAGAGTTTGGCCGTTGTAAACGCAATGTAATTAGATTGAGTTGTATTTTTTCTATTATATATTGATTAAGTTATTAATCGTCAGATATATACTGACTTGCGAATAAAGGTACGGTAAAACCCTGCGGCGCGGATGGCTTCCTGCTCATCTTTGACTGCTACGCCACTACCTGCACACCTTTCCAGAACGCTACCCGACCTTTGATCTGCTGAGCTGCGTCCTTTGGCTCGGGGTAGTACCAGGCAGCATCCTTGTTTAGCTCACCATTCACGCGCACGGAATAATAGCTAGCCCGGCCTTTCCAGGGACAGGTAGTGCCTGCAATGCTGTCCTCGAAAAACTCCCGCTTGATAGAATCGGCCGGGAAATAGTGGTTGTTTTCAACGACTACGGTTTCGTCGCTTTCGGCAATGACGGTGTTATTCCAGATGGCTTTCATGAGGGAAGGATTTTTAGGTTACTGATGGGTCGTTGGGCACCGTTGGCTGCCAGGAGCAGACAGTACACTAGATAACACGTAACAGCTATCCAGCAACCGACAACTAAAAACCGGCTTCTGTTGTTCTGAGAACTCACTCCCCCAATTATTATGTCTGCAGGCTTTCGTTTTCGGGATTTCGTGCCCGAGGAGTCGACTGAGAAAGGCTTCGACTCCCTTTTTAAGATATTTATGCAGCTGGTCACCATCACCAGCGGCGACGTGGGCGAGGCGCTTTCCTGGCTGAATGAGCTGGATAAGCAGTACGGCCTCACCGACGACGGCTACGGCATGGGCGACTTCATCGAGGACCTCAAGAAGAAGGGCTATATCGACGAGAACGAGCAGGAGCCGGGCTCGTTCAACATCACGGCCAAAAGCGAGCAGACCATTCGTAAGTCGGCGCTGGAGGAAATCTTCGGTAAGCTCAAGAAATCGGGGCAGGGCAACCACCGCACGCCCCACACCGGCCAGGGCGACGAGCAGAGCACCGATATGCGGGAGTTCCGCTTCGGCGACTCGCTCGACCAAATTTCCATGACCGAGAGCATCCGCAACGCCCAGCTCAACCACGGCATGGACGGCGACAACTTCATGCTGACCGAGGGCGACCTAGAAGTGCGCGAGAACGAGCACAAAAGCCAGACCAGCACCGTGCTCATGATTGACATCTCGCACTCGATGATTCTGTACGGCGAGGACCGCATCACGCCGGCCAAGAAGGTGGCTATGGCTTTGGCTGAACTGGTGAAGCAGAAGTACCCCAAGGACTTCCTCGACGTAATTGTGTTCGGCAACGATGCCTGGCAGATTGAGGTGAAGGAACTGCCCTACCTGCAGGTGGGCCCCTACCACACCAACACCGTGGCCGGCCTGGAGCTGGCCCTGGACCTGTTGCGCAAGCGCAAAACGCCCAACAAGCAAATCTTCATGATTACCGACGGCAAGCCCACCTGCCTGAAGGAAGCCGGCGGTTACTACAAAAACTCGTTCGGGCTCGACCGCAAAGTGGTCAACAAAACCCTGAACCTGGCTGCCTCGGCCCGCCGCCTGAAAGTGCCCATCACCACGTTCATGATTGCCGACGACCCGTACCTGCGCCGCTTCGTGGAGGAATTCACGGAGGTGAACCAGGGCAAGGCGTACTACTCGTCGCTCAAAGGCCTCGGCCACATGATTTTCGAGGACTACAAGCGCAACCGCCGCAAAAACGTGTAACGGCTAAACGGCCACTACCGTCTGTCATACTGAGCATGTAGCGAATCAAGCTAGTGTCGAAGGACCTTATTACATCAGCACGATAATCAAACGGTTTCGTTCTGGTGTGATAAGGGCCTTCGCAAGCTCAGGATGACGGGCAACCACACATTCCTTTTCATTCTATTATCCTTTCATGCCTTCTTACGATTCTCTCTCCGCCGACCAGCTCCAGCAAATCACCACACTTGGGTCCCTGAAGAAATCCGGCTACCAGCCGCGCTCCGTGAAACAGGAGCTGCGCGACAACCTGATCAAAAAACTCCAAAGCAAAGAGGACGTGTTTCCCGGCATCTTCGGCTACGAGGAAACCGTGATTCCCGAGCTGCAGCGCGCCATTCTGGCCGGCCACCACATCAACCTGCTGGGCTTGCGCGGCCAGGCCAAAACCCGCATTGCCCGCCTGCTTATCGGTTTGCTCGATGAATGGGTGCCGGTAGTGGCCGGCTCCGAGCTCAACGATGACCCGTTGCAACCGCTGAGCGTGTTTGCCAAGAACCTGCTAGCCGAGCACGGCGACAACACGCCCGTGACGTGGATGGGCCGCCAGGACCGATACACTGAGAAGCTGGCTACCCCTGACGTATCGGTAGCCGACCTCATCGGCGACGCCGACCCCATCAAGGCGGCCACGCTGCGGCTCCCGTATTCCGATGAGCGGGTGATTCACTTCGGCCTGATTCCACGGGCGCACCGGGGCATTTTCGTTATCAACGAGCTGCCCGATTTGCAGGCCCGCATTCAGGTGTCGCTGTTCAACATTCTGCAGGAAGGCGACATCCAGATCCGGGGCTTCAAGGTGCGGCTGCCGCTGGATCTGCAGTTCGTGTTCACGGCCAACCCCGAGGACTACACCAACCGCGGCTCCATCGTAACGCCCCTCAAGGACCGCATCGACGCCCAGATCATCACGCACTACCCGAAATCCATCGAAATCGGTAAGCGCATCACCAAGCAGGAAGCCCGCATCCAGGATGTGCAGAAGGGCATGGTGACTACCAACGAAGTGATTCACGACCTGGTGGAGCAGGTGGCCGTAGAGGCCCGCGCCTCGGAGTTCGTGGATGCCAAATCGGGCGTGTCGGCCCGCCTCACCATCTCGGCTTACGAGCAGGTAGTGGCCGGGGCTGAGCGCCGCGCCCTCATCAATGGCGAAGCCACTACCTACGTGCGCCTCGGCGACTTCATTTCGGCGGTGCCGGCCGTAACGGGCAAGGTGGAGCTGGTGTATGAAGGAGAGCAGGAGGGAGCCGGCATCGTGGCCGAGAAGCTGATGGGCAAAGCCATCCGCACCCTGTTCCTGAACTACTTCCCCGACCCCGACAAAGCCAAGAAGCTCAAAGGCCGCCCTTCACCCTACAAGACGGTGCAGGAGTGGTTCGGCTCTGGCCACACCGTGGACCTGCTCCACGATGCCAGCACCAAAGACTACCGCGCCGTGCTGGACCAGGTGCCCGGCCTGCGCGACATCGTGACGGAACTGCACCCCTCCGAGACGCCCGAGCACACCTACTTCCTAATGGAGTTCCTGCTCCACGGCCTGAGCGAGTACAGCCTGATTTCGCGTAACCGCCTCACCGCCGGCGCCCAATTCAAGGACCTGCTCAGCAGCATGTTCACCATGCCCAGCTTCGGCGAGGACGACGACGAGGACGATGAAGATGAAAAGCCCCAGCGCGGCCGCCGTCGGTAGGAACCTCACGGGACCCCTCCGGAGCTAGTCACCTCTCCTCAGGGAGAGGGGAAGCCTGACGACCTAAGCAAACGACCCCGCGTACCGAAAGGTGCGCGGGGCGTTTTTTTTAGCGTGAAGCCAGGCCTGACTTCCTGCTGCTGGCTCCACCTACTGCCTGTGGTGAGGTCTTTATCAGCAACAGTAAACCACGTATTTCTACTTGCTACCCTGTTTGCACGGCGCTGTATCTTGGCCCGGTTCAATTTCTATACATACCCTTTTCCCTTTCCACCAATGATTGACGCGGATACACAAAAATCCCTGCTAAAAACCAGATTGATTTCCAGTCTGGAATATGATGAGTGGGTCCTGAACTGGAAAAAACAGGAATACGCTACCATCCTGCCGCACGAATGGTCCCGTCTGTTCAAACATGACGGGAAGGTCCTGACCGGGGTAACGTTTGAGTTTGCCGTGCTCAGCTACCTGTTGTCGACTCCCGGGGTAGCAACCGTTAAAATGCGCTTTGGGCTGCGCAAATGGCATACGCCTGAGTCGCTGGAAGAACACCAGGAGTTTCACCTCATCCTGTTCGGTGTTGATAATGCCAACGAGATAGTGACGCCTTATTTCACTTCGTATGCTTTCACCTATCATTACCGCCAAGGGCAGTTGGGTGAGGGGGGAAACCTGCCCCGCGCCCTGATGCGGCAATGGGAAGAGGAGTGGTACCAGCAGGCCAAAGCCGAAGCCGTGGACCACGCCATGTTCACCGTTCGCTATGGCTTACTGCAAGGCTATAATTATCCACTGGGAGAAATAATGAGTGCTTTGGGTGCATTCAACGGGGCTGCCAACGTGCAGATTCGGTTTGGCCTGCACCGGTACTACGACTCGGACTATGTTTCGGACCTGGAGCCTGCCACGCGCTATGCGTTTGGTTTGATTCTGTACGCCAGCCGGGCAGTAGAGCCGGGAGCTGCGGTACGCGAGGACGCAGCACTTGCCGCTACCGGTGGCCAGCCCGCAGCGCCTGATGGAGCCATTGAGGACAGCGGCTATTATGATCTGACGGCACCCTGCCCGCGCACCTGCTAAGCAGGCTTGCTGACACGGCCCAACGAGCAGTTTTTACTGCTCGTTGGGCCGTGTCAGGTTCTCTCTATAGCTACTTTTGTTGACCAGCTTATGCGGTACTCCACTCAGCAGATTCTTATTTTATTGGCTATTCTGCCCACCATTGGCACTGCCTTACTAGCCGGGAGGAACTGGCGGCGGCTTCCGGCTGCCATGCGGCCCCTGGCTATGCTCAGCTTCTTTGCGCTGCTTACCGAAGTTGTTTCGCGTATTCTGTGGTTTTTAAAGCTTTCCAACCTATTTATCTGGCCTATCTATATCTGTGTGGAATTTGCCCTGCTGCTGGAGCTATACAACAGGGCCGGCTACCCGGCTTTTCTACAAAAAAAACGCTGGTATCTTATCATCGGGCTTGTTGGCCTGGCTAGTCTTGAGGCCGGGCTAAGATCTACGCAGCCCCTGCTCATTGATAATGCCGTGCGCCTGGTAGAAAGCCTGTTGCTCATTGGCTTGGTTCTGCTGTATTACCACCACTCCCTGCAGGCCATAACGGAACAGCACATCTGGCAGCAACCTCTGTTCTGGGTTTCCACTGGGCTGCTCTTCTTCTTCGTAGGCAACTTTCTGATTTACACTTTCATCAATTTTGCCTTATTCTACTCCCAACAGTTTAACTATCAGCTTTGGCTTGTACACGCCGGTCTGAACAGCGTGTTGTATTGCCTGTATGCCTACGCTATATGGATAAGCCTAAGGAAATAGAGTTTGCGTGGCTGCTCTTTGCCGGAATAGTTACGATGCTATTGCTGGCACTGGCAGTTATCATCTTTGTTATTGTGCACCAACGGCGCGTGCATGCGCTACGCCTTGCGCTGCAGCAGCAGGAGCTGGCTTACCAAACCAAGATGCTGCGCTCCATTATAACCTCCCAGGAAACAGAACGGGAGCGTATCGCGCAGGATCTGCACGATGAAATAGGAGCTTCCTTGTCGGCTGCCCGGCTGTTTATCAATCAGATTAATTACGAAGACAGTACCCCAGCCGTGCAGGAACTGGCGCAGCAGGCTAGCCAGATCGTGGGCGACACGCTGAAAAGCGTGCGTCGGATAGTGCAGAATATGTCGCCTATGGCCTTGGATAAGCTGGGCCTGTGCCGGGCAATAAAGCAGCTCAGCAGCCGGTTAGAAGCCACGGGCCTGCAGATAGAAAGCCAGCTTGATGCCGCCGTTGAGCAGTTGCCCGCCGAAACCCAGCTGGCGCTTTACCGCATTATTCAAGAAGCGTTTGCCAATGCCCTGAAACATGCGCGCGCAACGGCGCTTACCTTATACTTGCACCGTAATGCCAACGAGTTGCTGCTGCGCATCAGCGACGATGGTTGCGGCTTCGTGCTGGCCCAGGCCACTGCTGGTACCACCGATGGTATGGGCCTGGCAGGTATTGCCGCGCGAGTTAAATTGCTCGAAGGCAACTTACACGTAAACTCGCTGCCGGGTAGTGGTACCCATATCGTGCTACGCCTGCCTTGTTGATGTTTACCCCGCTCTACACATCTGCCCTGCTTCTATGAAAACAATAAAACTGGCCATAGTAGATGATCATCTGCTTTTTCGCCAAGGCTTGAGCCACATTTTACGACGGTTTGCAGGCCATGAAATAGTACTGGAGGCCGCTTCAGCCGACGAGCTGTTTGCTCAGCTGGAAGTGCAGCACCCCGATGTAGTGCTGCTGGACCTGCACATGCCCGGAATGGACGGCCGACAAGCCAGTACACGGCTGTTGGCACTTCTGCCGCACATCAAAATAATTATTCTGTCAATGGAATACTCGCCCGAGTTTATCCTGGAGCTTATGCGGGTGGGCGTACACGGGTACCTGCCCAAGGATATCGACCAGGAAATCTTGGTAGAGGCCATCCATCAGGTATATACGAAAGGGTTTTATATTGATGACACAGTGGCCCAGGTGATGCGGGAAGGGCTGCAGGCCAAGCACTCCAATGTCCCCCAGTCCCAACCCTATTCCGTCAGCCGCCTGCTGTTCGATCTGACGCGGCGCGAGAAAGAAGTACTAACGCTATTGTGCGAAGGCTACAGCTCAGCCCAAATTGCGGAGAAGCTCTTTATCAGTTTCCGCACGGTGGAAGGGCACCGCAAAAACCTGCTCGAAAAAACGGGTGCCACTAACGCCGTCAGCCTGGCCATGTTTGCGGTGAAGCACCACTTGCTGGATAGCTTGTAGGTGACTTGCTTATGCCCGCGCCCTGCTCACTCCAAAGGGTTAACCGTGGGTGAAGCACACTTCGGAAGCGTACTTGGAATACGTAAACAACAGGTCCGAAAACGTGACTTCGAGGTAGCCCCGGGCCGGGTCGCCGACAAGGACTTTGCTGGCAGCAGTTGGCACGTCTGTGTACCCCAACAGGAGCACGGCGTGGCCTACCTGCTGTTGCGGCTGCGTATAGCCAACGATAATGGGCCGGCCAGCGTTGATTTCCGTCTGGACCTGCGGGTAGGAAAGCGTATTAAGCGCAAATGGGGCACCCAGCAGGTTGCCCATGGCACGGAGGGCAATGCTGGGCAGCCCCGGCTGGTTGCAGGCTCCGGGAACGGGACTGGTGCAGCAGCGGGTGGGGTCATTAAACAGCACTCCGCCCGCCAGGGCACACTGGGTGATTGGGGCCGCCGGAAGGTAAAAAATGTGGACGTCGGAGGAGGTAGCCAGCCAGCACCAATTGGATTGCTGTTGCGGATTGAGCGTGAAATTGGGGATGACCCGCGTTGCCCCTACCTGGGCCGGCGTCGCCAGCGCGGCAATGGTCTGAGGATCAACCTGCTCAAAGCCGGGCAGCGGCTGACCGCTATGGGGCGCAACGGGAGTAATGCTAGTCATGGGCAGAAGGGAAGTAAGAAGGAAACAGAATAAGCTCGGTGGCTTTGCTCAGGCTGGTGAAGGAGGTACCGGCGTAAAGCAGTTATTGGGCGAATCGAAGTAAATAGTGGGGTTGGTAGATGGGTCTACCGCCAAGTATTGCCCTACTGTAAACGGTACCTTTTGCCCAACCGTGGAGCTGGAAGAACCCACTGGCTGCAACACCTGGGCGGGCAGCAGCAGGCCGGCTTGTACGTTACTGGCCAGAAACAGCTTTACCTCACTCAGCGGCTGTAGGTAGCTGGTTTGCTTGGCAGGCGTACTAGCCAGAACCAGAGGCACCGTTGCAGCCGGAGTATTGTTGATACTTACAGCCTGGGCAACCCCCCACTGCACTAGGTTAGGGCTGCTGTTCGCAAACCCAAAAACATCCGGCGCAAAGGCCGCGCCCTGGGAAACAAACGTGCTGCCCGTAAAAGTCAGCGTGTTGCCTGGTGGCGTGGCCTGCACAAGGGCGGTTTGTAGCTGTATTACGGAGCCAGCCGCAGGTTGCTGCTGTGTAGCATACATAGCCCACTGTGCGCTTAGCGTAAGGGTATTGCAGAGGCCAAAGGGTGCAAAAGCCGCACATACTACCACGTAGTCACCCTCGGTAGCAAAGCTGCGCACCAGGGTTATCACTTCGCCGTAGGAGGCAATACGGGTGCAATCTGCCTGGCTGAGCTTGATGGTCAGCGTACTGGAGGTCAGGATCATCAACAATGGCGCGTGTGGTCAAGGGTGCGCAATACCAGGCACCGCGCACCCTTGACCAGTTGCGCTTACGAGTTGAGCAGTTGCGCCAGGGAGGCACCCGAATTAACATCCGTCACAATGGACGAGCCGCTGCCGATTACGGCGTAGGTAGAAGGGGCAATGGCCAGGGTGTAAACCGGCGCCGCCGCAGAAAACGAGAAGGATACACCGGGTGCCGTAGCTACCGCCGTTACCGACCCCGACTGCAGAGACGTCATGGCGGCAAACAGGCACACACTTTCGTGGGGCGTCATGGCCACCGAACCCTGGGGCGTACTGGTGAAGGCACAGAAGGGCAGGTACTGGCCATTGATGTAGGCTGCCAGGCCCACTGTTACGTTGGGAGTACCGGCGGGGCGGTTGTTCTGCAGTACAATACCATCGGTGGGGGCCGTAACGGTACCGGGTGAGAAGCTGCCGTCAGCATTAAACACGAGAGACTTACCCAGCCCTACCAGCCCGGAAATGGCCTGCATCTGAATAGTGGTATTGGCTCCGATAACCGTGCTATTGTAGACGTACACCTTGTACTGGGGCGTATAGTCGATTTCGATGCTGCCGAAAACGCTGCCGAAAGGCTGGGCAAACCACGTAGGCAGGCCGGCAGTTACCTGATTCGGGCCCGTAGCACCTTTGTAAGCCAGCAGCTGGTAGTTGTTTGCCTGCAGGTACTGCAACAATGTGCGCTGATCCTGCGAGGTAAAGTCGAACAGGATTTTGTAGGTGGTGTCCGTGCCGAGGAAGATTTCCTGAGCTTGTTTGGCGTGGTGCTCTTGCGTGGCTACAGTTGACATGATAAGTGGTGGTTGGTATTGGGTATCTACTCTTTGTTCGGCTTTTCGATATCCGCCGTTGTCAGGTCCCAAGCTTCTGGTTGACGTTACAAAACACGCTATACCCGCAGGCTCTTTTGAGCGTGGAAGTACCCGATTTATAAACCAGGTACTTCCACCTACTTCGGCAGTTGCTACCGGTAACGGCTGCTGTCTGCCCAGCCCAGCCCGAAGCTCATCAGAAGAAAAAAACCACTCCCAGATACTGTAATAACCATTCCGTCAGCTATATGTCGTGCTGTATAGCAGCTTGTTCTAACCGAAATCTGGAAAAAGAAAAAGCGTGCATTGAGTACTGGCAGTTGGCCAGTACTCAATGCACGCTTCGCCGTGAGCCACGCCCGTTGTCGTCCGAAACGGAGTGGCGGAAGAGAGTTAGGTAAGTTTTACGGCCAATGGTTTGGCAATGCTACGGCCCACCAGCAAGGCCAGAAAGTTGCCCAGCACAATGGTAATGGTATTAAGAAAGATATTCTGCGCAAAGAAAGGCAGTTGCGCGAACGAGCGCACGACCGAGTCCTTCGGCACGCTGCCGCTGTTAATTGAAATCTGCGCTACTGTTTCAGCGTACGAATGCGGAATGGTAGCATCTACCAGCTGGCAGTAAAGCAGGTCGAGGCCCGCGCAAAATACCAGCACCCCGAGCGAGAGGAGCGGCACCAGCCAGAACCACCGGGCGGGGCTTTCCCCCGTCCGGAATGCCTCCAGGCGGTGCTGATAAATGGGAATGGCATGCATAATTCCTTCTATCAGCAGCATCAGCAGGCCGGGCAGCACCGGAAGTAGAATCATTTTATCGGCCGGAAACAGGCCGGTTTCGTTATCAATCCAGCCGTAGAGCACCGTGTACAGCACCACCAGATACACCAGCGTGGTGAGCAGGGTCCAGGCAAACAAAGGAAGTAGCAGGCTTTTTTTCATCGGATGTGGAGGTTAGGAACGGTTGCGCCCTGGGCCGTGCAGTACCGGCCGGCGGATACCGAATAGCAAAAAGCCAAACCAGGGCAGAAAGGAAGCGGCCGCCGGCTCAAGTCTATAAAGGCAGGAACTCGTTTTGCAGCCCGCCGACACAGCGTATTGCTTCAGGTAGTAAGCTGACCCGTTGCCGGAGCAAGCTCCCGGGAACGGCTCTGCCACCCTACCAGTTGCCGGACATACGCCAGCAGCCGCACATAGTCACGGTTGGTGATGAACATGGCATAGGAGCCAATCATAATCCAGGAGAAGTTGTCAATCCGCATGAAGTACCATATACCCACGTGCAGCAGAAAGCCACCTACTATCACCACCCAGCGGGTTTTGCGGAACCAGATCAGGAAGGCAAACGAAAGCTCCCAGAGAATGGTAAAATACGTGCTCAGGACCACGAAATAATGATTCTGAGTCAGGGCGATGTTCCAGTCGGTCTGCCGGAATTCGTCTACTCGCATCGTGTAGTAGGTAGCCGTGCCATTGAGCCACAAATCCCCCTGCAGCTTGGCCAAAGCGGTGAAGAAGTACACGAAGCACACCTGAATCAGCAGTGCCAGCGACGCGTAGCGCATCACCAGCCGTCCTATTTCAGGCAGCGTACCTGCTCGGGGGGCGGCCGTCATGGAGCTAAGCGTGTTGTAGCGGTACGCATCGGCCAGAATCAGGAAAGGCAGAGTTACCTCAATCACGTTATCGGAGCCGTCGAGGATAAATCCGTTGCGCAGCTTAAAGAGCACCAGTAGCAGCCAGAGTACCAGGGCCGTTATCCGCCCGAAAATGCCGAAGAACAGCAGAAAGGCGACGCAAAAGGTAAGAATGACAAACAGTTGCGGCGCGTAGGGCACGTGAAACGGGTAGATGAAGTAGTGCAGACCCTGTGCATACATGGTGCCCAGGTACGTGTCGTAATCAACAATGGCATCGGGCCCAAGCAGATTATCGGCCATGGGGAGGTAGAAAATCATGTTTTTCATGACCAGCCCGGCCAGCAGGCACCGGAAGGCCGACAGCCCAATGGAATTGCGCAGCGAATCAGTAGTGGGAAGCATGGGAGGAAGGAATTAGGTGACGGAACATCAGTGGCGCGCCAGGTACAGGCGGTGGGGCTCACTGGTCAGGTGAGAGTAGCGGGAGTTCCGCTCGTCGAAGTAATCCAGTTCCCGTTTGGAGAAGCGGGGAAATTCCTGATTGAGCACCTGATATACCACGCGCACCGAATCGGGACTGGCCCAGGCCGGATTAGTAGCGGCCAGGCGGCGGAACGTATGCCGCGAATACTGCAGAATGGCCCTATGCCCCGGCGAACTGCTCACAACGGCCCGCAGAAACCGCCTGGTCTTAACCGTGTCCTTGGCCAACGTATCCTGCTGGGCCGCAAATTTGATGGCCTTATTCTGCACCTCAATTACCTCGTTGGTGGAGGCCGAAATGTGCTTGAGTATCCGCTGCACCGGAGACCAGTAGCTGCCTTTTTTAAGGGTAGTGAGCGGCTCTACCACATCAACCCAGCTGGAGCGCTGCGCCTGGCCCTTCTGGTAAATTTCGTACTGGAACAGCAGCCGCTGGTTGGAGGCAATGGGGTTGGGCGCAAACAGGTTCCAGGTTTGTGAAAACCACGGATTCATGTACGCCTGCAACTGGTATTTGTACTGATGACTGAGCGGGTTGGCCGGCAGCATGCTGAATGCCACCACCGAAAAATGGCCAACCAACACCGTAACCAGTGCCGCGTGCAGTAACCACCAGTAGCGCCGAGGAAGTAAGCGGGCCAGGAAAGTCAGTTTCATAGAGCAGGGCTGGAAATGAACGGATAAAGGAACAGAACCGGATCCCGGAGTTACCTCGCGGCGGCTTCGTGGTCGAATTCCGTAAAGTCGTTGCTGCTGTAGTTATCGGGGATGGTGGGCTGGGTACCGCCTATCGTGAAGGTGGCCGCCTGCAGAGGCCCGATTATGTATTGCATAGCCGTGGTATCACCCGGGCCGGGATAAGCATTGTGAGCCTGGAACGTGCCAATACTCAGCAGGGAAAGCCAGGAAGTAGCCGTGGGGGCCTGCGCGGCGGCCGAGGCTTGACTGTAGCTGCCGAGGGCCACGGTGCTCTGGGCGGAAATGGTTAGCAAAGCAACCGTCAGCAGGCCACTGGCAGCAAGACGGGATAGGGAGGAAGTCTGTTTCATGGAAAAGTTGTGTAGTAGAATGGAACAAGCGGGACCACTGACGCGGAAAGAAGTTTCCGCTGGCAGGCCACTTAAGCGCGCTGGCCTGGGCTGGCGCCTACGCTTCAATGTTATGTGCAGGTAAGGAACGCGGCCATCATTCGACGCCGCAGGCTTCCCGCCCAAAACCCTCCTGGTCAGGGAAGTTTGTTGGGAGGACGCCGACTAAATAGCGGCTTGGTTCAGGTCAAACCGGGAAAAATCATCACTCTGGTACATGTCGAGGGAGGCGGAGCTAATTACCTCCGCTTCTTTGCCGCTGGATGCCTCTGTGTAGCCAGTGTACACGCCGTAAGCAAAGGCCCCCACTACCACCACGCCAAAGGCTACAGCGGCCACGGCTGGGAATACAGCAGTTGCCATCTGGCTCTGCGTGGCGTTAGGAGCACTTACATTCGTATAGCTTCCGAAGGCCACGGCGTTCTGCAGAGAAGCCGTGAGCAGCAGCAGCATAAGCAGGCAAGTGGCAATAACACGTTGAGTTTTGTGTAATTTTTTCATGGTCAGTGAGTTGGTTTTTAGCTGGATTGCGTGTGAACAAGGATCAATTGACGGCAGTGTTGTCGAATTCCGAGAAGTCGCTGGCCGTGTAATTGGCCCGCTCGAAATCATAGGAAATCTCCGCCTGACTCCCGAACAGGTCGTGGGCTGCATGGCCCACAATGGTGCCCACTTCATAGGCTCCTACCACGGCGCCTACAGCCGCCCCCACTACGGCTACGCCAGCAGCAATAGCAGCCCAGCCAATAGCGGCTTGCATCTGCTGCTCATTGGCCGAGACGTAGGTTCGGGCGTTGCTGTAAGTGCCCACGGCAACCGCGCTCTGCGCCGAAAACTGGAACAACGTCAGGCTGAGTATTGCTACTGCAAACGGCCGTTTCATATTGCGTACTTTTTTCATCTTTCGAAGGGATTTGAGGATTGAAAAAATGGACAATTGACCAGGAGGGTTGTTAGTTGAAGGATGTTTTCGTGGGGTAAGGACATAGCAGTCCAGTGCACTTATTCACACAGAAATAAGCACTTTTTTAATAAAAAACACAGGCCTATTGTACTATGTATTCACGTGCAGTAGTAGGCCGTATTTTTTACTTTTTACCGTAATGTTCAGGCAATATTCTTCCTATTCGCATTTGCAGGCGAATTAAAAAACGACGCAATAGTGCGTAACACGCAATTGTTTTACAACAGCCGCGCAGCAGGTGCGGAAGAAATAAGGCGGGGAGTGGAGCGCGGACTAGATCGAAAAACCGGAGCTGCCTGGTGCGGAACTCTGGTCAATAGGGGTATGCCTATGGACCAATGCAGAGATTCATGTCGCCTGAAAATCAGAATGATTACTGAAGTCAGGGCATCATTAGCCTAGGGAGAGCATCTCCAGGCATAACAGCACGAAATAGGGAGCAGAAGGCGTGAGATGCGCCAAAAGGTTATCAGGCCCGCTGGTGTGAGCAATGGCCTGATGTATAAGCGAGCAGTGAGCTACTGAGGCCAAATAACAACTATTATACATAGCAGTCAAGTAAAATGAGGGAATTTTATTTTATTTCTATCATTTATCAGATCTGACGCTACCTGCCAAATATTGAAAATATACCTAAATAGTATATGCAGCTAATTGGACAATAGTATTTAGTTTATTGCTTTTTATTACGCATATTTATTGCTTAATAGCAGTCTTAATGATTCCTATAGATGTGTAAGTCTGGGGCAGGGTAAAAGGGTATCACTAAAAATCTTCGAATGAACGATGTAATCCTCTTTGACGGTGTCTGCAATTTGTGCGACGGGTTCGTGAACTTCGTAATTGACCGTGACCCGGCCGAACGTTTTACGTTCGTCTCATTGCAGGCGGAACCGGCCCGTAAGCTGCTGGCCCAGCACGGGCAGGTCCTTTCCTTGGATGCCCTCTCCTCTACTATCTACTTGCTGCGGGATGGGCAGGTGTATCAACGTTCCGAAGCAGTTTTGCTTATTCTCCAGCAGCTAAACTCCAACTGGCGCTATGCTGCGCTGCTGCGCTACTTACCCCGCCTGCTGCGCGACTGGGGGTACGAACTGGTTGCCCGTAACCGCTACCGCATTCTGGGGCGTGAAGAAGCATGCCGAATACCTTCCCCCGAATTACGACGACGTTTTTTGTAACAAAGACATTAATCTGCTGTAGCCCGGAGTCTGCAGATTGCCTCGCTGAGATGGCAGGAAAAAGCCTCTCTGGTGGGCTTGTTGCTACCCAGCCCCCAACAAGCTCCGGTCAGTCAGTAAGTACGAAGTTTGATCAAGTGCTCATCCAGCGGCAGATGGACAGTTAAGTGTGCGTCCTCACTCAGGTAGCGCAGGCTGATTGTTTCTGCCCGGAACGTCTGCCAGTCCGGTGGCGAGGCCTACTTTTTGGCCACTACAAGTGACGAAGGAGGGGTATGGAGCAAGTAGCGGTGCTGGCCGCCGCTCAAAATCCAGTGCAGCTCACCGTGCCGGCTGGCCCGCGCTCCACCCGGTTTTCGCTTGGCACCAAACGGATACCAACCCATAAGAAAAAAGCCCGCCGGATGTTCCGACGGGCTTTTTTCTTATGGGTTGGCAAAACTCCCCTATGCATCACGCATCACGCGAAAGGAAGCTGGAGCAGATGCTAAGCCTGTTCGCTTACCACGATTTTCTGAATCTCGTCGTTGGCTTTGATCTGCTCGATGATGTCAAGGCCTTCTACCACTTTGCCGAATACGGTGTGGTTGCGGTCGAGGTGGGCGGTGTTCTGGCGGTCATGCACGATGAAGAACTGGCTGCCGCCGGTGTTGCGGCCGGCGTGGGCCATGCTCAGGGCGCCGCGCTCGTGATACTGGTGTTCACCGTTCAACTCGCAGTCGATTTTGTAGCCGGGGCCGCCGGTGCCGGGAGTACCTTTGGCACCGTCGCGGGAGTTGGGGCAGCCGCCCTGAATCACGAAGTTGGGAATCACGCGGTGGAACTTCAGGCCATCGTAGAAGCCCTTCTGGGCCAGGTCGGTGAAGTTTTTTACCGTGTTGGGAGCGTCCTGTTCGTAGAACTCCACTTTCATAACACCTTTATTGGTGTGGATTTCGGCAGTTTTCATGCAGCTGAGAATTGGGTGGTACGGGCCCTTGTACGCCAAAGGCCGGGCGGCGGGTGCCGCCGGGGCAAAGGTAACAGGTGAGAGCCGGTCGCGCCCGGTTGGGCAGGGCATTGGGCGTGGTGTAACATTCGGGGCAGGGGCAAACATCCAACTCCTCAGTAGGTTCGTAAGCCTACTGCTGGCTCATTGCCGGACAAACGTCTTCTTTTACTCTCCCCAAATCCTAATTTTTCCTGTATGCACAAGCATTTGCGCTCCGCTACGCTGGCCCTGTTCTCGGTGGCCACTCTGGGCTTCGGCCTCAGCAGCTGCGGCGACAACAAAACCGCCGAAACCACCACTACCACCGAGTCGATGGCGACTACCGTTGATTCCACCACCATGCTGTCAGATTCGGCCCGCATGGGCAAGGCAGAGGGTGTACTGGTAGATGGCGTAGCCATGACGCCTGATAAAACCATTGTGCAGAATGCTGTAATGGCCACCAGCGTGAGCACCCTGGTGAAAGCTGTGCAGGCCGCCGGCCTCGACGGTACCCTGAGTGGTCCTGGTCCGTTCACAGTATTTGCTCCCACCAACGCCGCCTTCGATAAGCTGCCTAACGGTGCGCTGGCCGGTCTGCTGAAGCCGGAGAGCAAGGATAAGCTGGCCAGCGTACTCACCTACCACGTAATTCAGGGCCGCTTAGTAGCTCAGGACCTGAAGGACGGTCAGGAGCTGACCACCGTGAACGGCGCGAAACTGAAAGTATCGGTGAAAGACGGCGTGGTAATGATTGGCAACGGTAAAGATGCCCCCGCCACGGTACAGATTGCCGACGTTATTTCCAGCAACGGCGTCACCCACGTTATCGACGGTGTGATTCTGCCGCTGGCTCAGTAGGCTTTTAGCTTTCTGGCGCGCTGTATGGGCCGCCGGATGAGTGCAAAAAAGGACCCGACCGTTTTGGTCGGGTCTTTTTTGTGGATGTTACACCGGACCGGAGCGGATTACAGGCCAGCTCCGTCGGTGATGCGCTCGGCGAAGCCGGCCCAGTCGACTTTCTCGCCTTTGGCCACGGTGGTGGAGAGGTGGTCGTGGAGGATGTTAGCGAAGGGCATGGGCACCAGATGCGTGCGGGACTCATCCAGCACCAGGCGCATATCCTTGCGGATGATGGCCGGGGCTGCGCCCACGGGCTGGTAGTGGCGCTCGGCTACCAGCTTGCCATAGCCTTTGTAAATGGGCGTATTGAAGAGGGTAGAGGTGAAGAACTCGTACACCTGCTGCCGGTCGAGGCCGCTTTTCTGGGCCAGCGTGAAGGCTTCGGCCATGGCCTCAATGGCGGCGCCCAGCATGAAGTTACCACAGAGCTTGACCGTGCTGGCCGCGCCCGGGTCGTCGCCGAAATCATACACGCCCTGGCCCAGCGCATTGAGCAGCGGCCTGAGTTTACGGCGGGCACTATCTTCACCGGAAGCAGCCAGCCAGAGCTTGGCGGCGGCGGCCACATCAGGCTTGCCGAACACGGGGGTGGCTACCAGGGTGCTGCCATGGCGGGAGTGGGCTTCGGCGAGGCGGCGGTTGGTGTCGGGAGCTACGGTGCTGCAGGAGGCGTGGATGGCCCCAGCGGGCAAAGCCGGCAGCAGGCCGTCGGGGCCCAGGCACAATTCCTCCAGGGCGGCATCGTCGGTGACCATTGTAAAGACGAAGGCCGCGCCAGCTACAGCCTCGGCTGGCGTAGTGGCTACGGAGGCACCGAGTTTTTTGAGGCTGGCGGCTTTGCTGACGGTGCGGTTGTACACGGTGAGCCGGTGGCCGGCCTTCAACAGGTTCTCGGCCATGGCCTCGCCCATATTCCCCAGACCGAGGAAGGCTACGTTATGCTGTGTCAAAGGGGAAGTGGTGAAATGGTGAAGTGGTAAAAGGGGAAGCGGTGAGGTTGCCCGGAACTAGGTTCTACGCAAATCAACCCAAGTGCGGCCAGCGTGTTCACTTCACTTCTCGTGGTATTTCGCTTCACAATTTCACCTTTCACCACTTCACCTATTTCCGGTTGTCTTCGGCTTGCTGCATGCTCACGTAGCTGTCGTAGCGGGGAAGGGCAATGCGGCCTTTGTCCACCGCTTCACGCACGGCGCAGCCCGGCTCGTGCAGGTGCTGGCAGTTGTGGTAGCGGCACTGGTTGAGCAAAGCGCGCATCTCGGGAAAATAGTGGGCCAGCTCGCCGGGTTTCATATCCACCAGGCCCAGCTCCTTGATGCCGGGCGTATCAATCAGGTAAGTGCCAGGGCGAACTTCCAGCATTTCGGCGAAGGTGGTGGTGTGTACGCCCTTATCGGAATACTCACTGATTTCGGCGGTTTTCAGGTCGAGGTCGGGTACCAGGGCATTGATGAGCGTGCTCTTGCCCACCCCCGAGTGCCCCGAAAGTAGAGACACCTTGCCATCAAGCAGCGCGTCAATATCGGCCACGCCCTCGCCCGTGTGGGCCGAGCAGCGCAGGCCCGGATAGCCCACGCGGGCGTACATCTTCAGAATCTGGTCCTGATAATCGGCCAGGTCTTCGTCGTAGAGGTCAGTTTTGTTAAAGAGCAGCGTGACGGGAATCCGGTAGGCTTCGGCCGTCACCAGAAACCGGTCGATAAACCCGAATGAGGTAGCCGGCGAAGCCAGCGTTACCACCAGCAACCCTTGGTCGAGGTTGGCGGCTACAATGTGGGCGTGTTCGGTTTTGTGCACCGAGCGGCGGATGATGTAGTTGCGCCGAGGCTCGATGTGGTGAATCACGCCCGCACCTTCGGTCTGCTCCTCCACCGTGAAATCCACCTGGTCGCCCACCGCCAGCGGGTTGCTTACTTTCAGGCCCTTGTGCTTGAATTTGCCCCGCAGGCGGCAGCGGTGCAGCTGCCCGGAGGCCTCGCGCACCACGTACCACGAGCCCGTGGATTTAACGATAATTCCGGTCATGGAGGTGAAAGGTAAAATGGTGAAGTGGTGAAGTTGTGGAAGGGGGAAGTCGTGAATAGGTTGGTCGTACCTGGGGTCGTTTGCGTGGCATTCGGTTCCAGGTACGCTCACCATTTCACCTTTCACAGCTTCATCACTTCACCGATCCAGCGCATGATTTTGCGGGTGGCGCCGCTGTGGTCGTGGACGTAGTCGAGGCTGAGGTCCTGGACCTGCAGGCGGGCTTCTTCGCGGTGAAAGAGGGAGCCGAAAACTTTCAGCAGCTCCTCCGATGAGGAAACCGGGAAAGCGCAGCCCAGCTCTACCAAGTCGGTAGCTTCCTGAAATTTATGATACGTGGGTCCGAAAAACAGCGGCAACCCGAAAGCGGCGGCCTCCAGCGTATTGTGCAGGCCCTTCCCAAACGCCCCGCCGATGTAGGCAAAGTGCCCGAACCGGTAGAGCTGGCTGAGCAGGCCCACATTATCCATGAGCAATACCCGGGCCTGCGCTACCGTGGCCGGGCTGGCCTGGGAGTAGCGCACTACCTGGCCGGGCAGGGCCGCTTCCACAAGGCGCAGGTTGGTTTCGCTGATTTCATGCGGCGCTACAATGAAGCGTAGCTCCTGCTGGTACTTATGCAGTAGCGGCGTCAGCACGGGCATATCTTCGGGCCAGCTGCTGCCCACAATGAGTACCGGAGCCCAGTCGTCGGTGAAGGCTTCCACCAGTGGGAGCACCCGGGCCGAGGCCTCCGCCGTGCGTACCACCGTATCAAAGCGCGTATCGCCGGCCACGCTGGCTTGGGCAATACCAGCCTGTTGCAGCAGCTCCCGGCTGGCATGGTTCTGCGTAAAGATGTGCGTAAAGCGGCTAAGAATTCGCCGAAAGAAACCTCCCCAAGGCTGGAAAAAAACCTGCTCGGCCCGAAAAATGGCTGATACGCAGACAGTGGGCACCTGCCGCCGCTGCAATTCGGTGAGGAAGTAGTACCAGAACTCGTACTTCACGAATACCGCCAAGCGGGGCTGTACCGCCGTCAGAAAAGCCCGCGCGTTGGCCGCCGTATCGAGAGGCAGGTAAAACACATAGTCGGCGCCCGCCCAGTTTTTGCGGATTTCGTAGCCCGAAGGCGAAAAGAACGTCAGCACGATTTTGTGCGCCGGATACTCGGCCGCGTA
The DNA here is from genome assembly GCF_000576555.1 of Hymenobacter swuensis DY53. NCBI lineage: Bacteria > Pseudomonadati > Bacteroidota > Cytophagia > Cytophagales > Hymenobacteraceae > Hymenobacter > Hymenobacter swuensis. The sequence continues at coordinate 2,834,225 of NZ_CP007145.1, read as the reverse complement.
GGCTTCCATCAGCGGGCGGCCCTGCTCAAACTCGCCCAGCGAAGCGCAGTGGAACCACACCAGCGGGGCCGTTTCTGCGGCCAGCGTGGCCCGAATGTGCGGTAGCAGCCCGCGCCGTCCGGCCGTCCACTGCGCTGCCTTGGGCACGAACGGAGCCACCAGCCGCAGGAGCAGCGCGTACAGATGCAGACCAATGGTATAAAGAAAGCGCAAGAGGTGGTACTTAGGACGTGAGGCTTGAGAAAAAGGGAAGGGGCCGTACCATGCGGTAATTGGGTAATGCCACCCCGCGTACAAGCAGCTGCTGCTCCTGTGCTACCACAAAGCCATACCGGAAGAAAAAGGGCTGGGCCGTCACGCTGGCATCGGTGTAGAGGCTTGGTAGGTTCAGACAGGCGGCCTGGGCCAGCAGGGCCGTCAGTAACTGCCGGGCAATGCCCTGGCGCTGGTAGGCGGCACTCACAAACAGGAAGTCCAGATACCCATCGGATGCCAGGGAGGCAAAGCCCCCCAACGTGCCGGTAGTTTCATCTTCAGCCGCCAGGAAGTACTGCGCCTCAATTTTGGCTTCCCAGCCCGCCAGGTTCTGCCAACCGCCCCGCCACGCGTTTATCTGCACTGGGGTGTAGTCGGCGCAATTCACCTGCGTAATGGTATCATAGAATAGCTGCCCGATGCGCGGAGCATCGGCAGCCGTAGCCCGGCGGAGTAGCATGCGGCAAAAGTACAGCCTTCCGCCCACTATTACGGAAAAAGGCTTCGCTGTAACTCAGCGAAGCCTTTTCCATACAATCTAAGCTCTAAGCTCTAAGCTCTAAGCTCTAAGCTCTAAGCTCTAAGCTCTAAGCTCTAGTGGGCGGCCTGCTTGCCCAGGTAGTTGGCCACACCTTCGCGGGTAGCAGCCATAGCTTCTTTGCCTTCTTCCCAGTTGGCGGGGCATACTTCGCCTTTTACTTCGAAGTACTGCAGCGCATCTACCATGCGCATGGCTTCGTCGATGCTGCGGCCCAGCGGGCCGTCGTTTACCACTTGGTGGCGTACAATGCCGTCCTTGTCAATCAGGAACAAGCCCCGGTAAGCCAAAGGCGACCCAACGAAAGTCATTTCGCCGGCTTCGTTGTAGTCGTAATGGCCGCCCAGTACGTCGTAGTTCGAGGCAATGGTTTTGGTGGCGTCGGCCACCAGCGGGTATTTCACGCCCTCAATGCCGCCGTTGTCGCGCGGGGTCTGCAGCCAGGCAAAGTGCGAAAAGTGCGTGTCGGTCGAGCAGCCGACGATGGCCACCCCTTTGGCCTCGAAGTCGGCCAGACGGTCCTGGAAAGCAATGATTTCGGTGGGGCAGACGAAGGTGAAGTCAGCTGGGTAGAAGTAGAAAATAACGTGCTTCTTGCCCAGGTACCGGTCGAGGGAGAAATCCTCCTCGAATTCGCCGTCAATAACGGCGGTAGCTTTGAAAGAAGGAGCACGTTTACCTACGAGAACTGCCATGAGTACTGGAAAATGGTGAAAAAAGGTAGTGAGTGAAAAGAGAATAACCCGTGAGCGTACGCCGGCGGGCAGCACTTGCTCACTGGCTTAGGGTAATACTTTGTCTCCCGTGATGTGCAGGGAAAAGGAGCGGGGCTGGAAGTTCGACAGGCCTTTGGCCGCGAAGAACTCCCGGATTAGCGCGTCCAGCTGCGGGTCGCAGTAATCAATGATTTCCTGCGTATTGGTGCAGAAAAGATGGTGGTGTTCCGTGCAGTCGGCATCGTAGCGGCGCGACGCTCCTTCAGCCGAAGCTACCCGGCGCGTCAGGCCCGCCGCCACAAACGCATCCAGCGTTTTGTACACGGTACCCAGCGAAATGGATGCTATCTGTTCTGTTACCTGGCGGTGTACCTGCTCGGCCGTCGGGTGGCCCGGCAGAATCAGCAGGCTTTCCAGAATCAGCAGGCGCTGTTGGGTGGCCCGCAAACCAACTGCTGCCAGCCGGTCACGCAGGTGGCCGGCAGTGGGAGTAGAGTGCGAATGGTCGGACGTGTGGTTCACCAGATGAGAATAGTTCTCCGCAAAGATAGGGCTATAAGGTCCGGCCGGACAAAATTGTTTCATTTTGAGCCTGGGAAATGGCAATGACGGGAACAAAACGCCAGGCCTTGGGTCGAACTGGTTTCTTTGCTGCCTACCCGGAGCATCACTTCACAAATTCATTCACTCCGCCCCGGCACACAAACTGAAACGTCTGGCGGCTGCGCTGTTCCAGCAGCAGCTCCCGGCTGTCCGTCAGCCGCTGAATGCTGGCGGCATCGTAGTTCTTGATGGTGTACAGCTCCAGGCCTGTGTTGTAATGAATGGTAAATTGCTCCCGTAGTGCGCTGAGCAGCTTTTCCAGGCGATAAGCGGAGAAATCGGTACACACCGAGAAGCTGATGGCTGAGTTCTGCATCAGGTGAATTTTGAGCCGCACCTGCGCCAAAGCCCCAAAAATGACCTCCAGATTTTCCTCCGAAATAAAGGTCAGGTCCTTGGATTCAAAGGAAATCAGGCACTGCCCCGTCTTGCGGATGAAAGCGGGCACCAGCAGGCCGTGGCGGCAGTCATGAATGCGCGTGCCTTCCGCCGTGGGGTCCACAAACGACTTTACCAGCAGCGGAATACCCCGCACGGCCAGCGGCTTAATGGTTTTGGGGTGAATGACGGAAGCCCCGTAGTAGGCCATTTCGATGGTTTCCTGGTAACTGATTTCGGGGTAACGTACCGTATCGGCAAAAAACTTGGGGTCCGCATTCAGCAGCCCTGCCACATCCTTCCAGATGGTTACCGAAGCCGCCCCCAGGCAATAAGCCAGAATAGCGGCGGTGTAGTCGGAGCCCTCCCGGCCCAGCGTGGTGGTGTGCCCGCCGGCGGTGCCGCCCAGAAACCCCTGCGTCACAATGGGGCCGTGCTGCAACTGTCCGGGCAGCGTTGCCCGCAGGTTTCGTTCGGTGGTAGCCCAGTCCACGCGGCCCTCCCGCCAGGTATGGTCAGTCCGGATGAGCGGCCGGCAGTCGAGCCACTGGGCCTGGAGCGCTCGGGCCACAATGCGCGTAGCCAGCAACTCGCCGAAGCTAACTACCTGGTCATACTGCTTATCGAAGTCGCCGGGAAGTAGGGTGGCCAACCGGTCGTGCAACTGCTCCAGCAACTCGGCCAGGGCCGGCGTGCCGGCCGCTTCGTCGCTCACGCCCAGCTCGGTCGCCACACCCAGGTGAAAATCCCGGAGGAGGGCAAGCTGCGGGGTATACTCCTGACCCGTGTGCGCCAGCTGATAAATGGCTTCCAGCGCATTGGTGGTTTTGCCCATGGCCGATACCACCACCAGCAACGGGCCTGGCTGGCCGTGCGCCCGTACAATGCTGCTGAGGTTACGGATGGCGGCCGCGTCCTTCACCGACGCGCCGCCAAACTTGAAAATCTGAAGTTGCTGCGGTTCCTGCATGGCCCAAATGTAGGGCCAAGCCTCCCATCGGCCATGAATGCCGGGAAATTGACTGGCGGGAGGCAATGAGCGAAATTTCGCTCAGGCGACTTCGGCAAATTGGTTAATTTTGACCTTTCCCACCCGCACCCTTCTACCTCACTCACTGTATGACTAACCACGACAAGCTGGCTTTGCCCGTTGGCACCACCCTGGACCGCTTCATCATGCGCAAGCAGGAAGACTTTCCGTACGCCACCGGCGAACTGTCGCAACTGCTGCGCGACATTGCGCTGGCGGCCAAAATCGTGAACCGCGAAATCAACCGCTCCGGCCTTATTGATATTGCCGGTGCCTATGGGAACCGCAACGTGCAGGGAGAGGACCAGCAGAAGCTAGATGTCATTGCCAACATCCGCTTTATCCGGGCGCTGCGCAACGGGGGAGAGGTATGTACCATCATTTCGGAGGAAGACGACGAGATGATTCAGACCGGTAACACGCAGGGCAAATACGTGGTAGCCATTGACCCACTCGATGGCTCCAGCAATATTGATGTAAACGTCAGTATCGGCACCATTTTCAGCATCTACCGCCGCGTGTCGCCCACAGGCAACGAGGGTACCACGCAGGACTGTCTGCAAACCGGTACGCATCAGGTGGCCGCCGGCTACGTGATTTACGGCTCCAGCACCATGATGGTGTACACTACCGGCAACGGCGTAAACGGCTTCACCTACGAGCCCAGCCTGGGCGAGTTCTTCCTCTCGCACCCCAACATCCAGACGCCCAAAACAGGTGCCATCTATTCCATTAACGAGGGTGTTTCGGAATCCTTCACGGAAGGAATGAAGGGCTTTGTGGCGTTTTGCAAAGAGCAGAACTACTCGGCCCGCTACATCGGCTCGTTGGTGGCCGACTTCCACCGCAACCTGCTTAAGGGAGGCATCTATATGTATCCTACCTCCAAAAAGGCCCCTAACGGTAAGCTGCGCCTTATGTACGAGTGCAACCCGTTGGCCTTCATTGTGGAGCAGGCCGGCGGCAAATCCAGCAACGGCCGCCGTCGGACGCTCGAAATCGAGCCCCGCGACCTACACGAGCGGTGCCCGCTGTTCATCGGCTCGCCCGAGCTGGTGGAGAAAGTGGAGGAATTCCTCGCCCCCGAATTCGCCCACGATGCTGTGCTGAAAGCGTAGGCAGAGGGTGAGGGCTTAGGTATGAATGATGAGTTATTATGTACAGTGCAGCCGGAATCTGCTAATTCATCCTTCAGAACTCATCATTTATACCTCCTCCTTGCTTCGGCTACAACAGAAAGGCCCGCTTCATTATGAAGCGGGCCTTTCTGTTGTAGCCGAAGCAAGGAAAAACTATTCGGCTTTCTTCTTGGTCGGTTTTTTAGCCGGTTTGGCTTCGCCTGCCTCGGGGTTGCCGGCGGCATTGGTTTCCTCAGCGGCCGGAATGATACCGGCGGTGCTCAGGGCTTCATCCGCAGCGGGTTCGTCCTTTTTAGCGGCCTTTTTCTTGGCTTTTGGGGCTTCCTCAGGTACCTCCTCAGTGGCTTCTTCGGCAGCGGGGGCCTGGTAGTCCAGTTTCTGGCTCACTACACGGTACCACTGCACCAGCTTCTTGATGTCGGACATGTACACCCGCTCCCGGTCGTAGTCGGGCATGATACCGGCCATAAACGCCGACAGGTCCCGGTCGTCCGATTTGTTGGTCACCGCCAACTCTTTGCCGTGCTGCTGATAGATACGGTCGAATACTTCCGTCAGGGGCACCGTCTGGTCGTAATCCTGGGTGTAGATGGAGATTTCGTGGAGCAGGGACACCTTATTGCGGGCCGAGGCCACGGAGCGGGTGCCTTTCTCGTCGAGGGCTTCAATGATAACGCCGGCGCGGGTAGGTTTCACGAGGCGGTACAGACCGGGCATTCCGCTGATAGCGGCAATTTCCTTCAGGTCGTAGGGCATAAGAAGAAAGCAGTTGTTTGAAAGGGCAAAGTTACTCAGTTGCGGCGGCTTGGCCGGGAGAAGGCAGCTTGAAGGTTACGGGCAAGCTGGTCAGGATAGCATAATCGGGCTTCTTAAACTTGAGCAGCCGAACCACGCGCAGGGCTTCCTCGCCGCAGCCGCCGCCAATATTTTTCACCAGCTTAATGCCCGACATGGTGCCGTCGGTGTTCAGCGTGAAGCTCACAATGCACTGACCCTGAATGCGGTTGCGCCGGGCCATAATAGGGTATTTCAGCTCCTGGGCAATGAAGGCCATCAGTGCATCCTGGCCACCCTCATAATACTCAGCTACCGGAATGGCTTTGGGGCGAGCCGGCGCGGCCGGAGCCGCCTCAGTAGGTGCTTCCGTGGTTTCAGGAGCCGGGCCGTCGGTTTTTACCTTGACCTTGGTTTTCTGGGCCAGAGCCGGAGCCGTGCAGGCCAGCAACCCGATGCCCAGCAGAAGAGCGGTTTTTTTCATGAGAGGTAAGCAGAGAAAAGACGATGGAATACGGGGGCACGAAGGCCCGGCCATGCATGGCAATTACAGGGCCAATCTACGCATTATCGGGCGTTTCGGCGAGCTGCCGGTTTATCTCCTGAATGAAATCCAGCACCTCGTCGCGGCCAGTTTTTTCCTCCGCCGACGTTACGAAATGCCGAGGTACCTCATCCCAGGTTTCTTCCATTTTTTGAATGTAGTCCAGCACATTTTGCTGCGTGCGGGTACCCGATTGTTTATCAGCTTTGGTAAATACCATAACAAATGGAATTCCCTCACTGCCCAACTGCTCCATAAATTCGAGGTCCACTGCCTGCGGTGAATGGCGCGAATCGACCAGCACAAAAACGCACGCCAGATTTTCCCGTTTGCGTAAATAGAAATTAATCATGCGCTGCCACTTCACGCGCGAATCTTTGCTGACTTTTGCGTAGCCATAGCCCGGTAAATCAACCAGATACCAATTGTTATTAATAATAAAATGATTGATTAGCTGCGTTTTACCCGGCTGCGAAGAGGTTTTGGCCAGCCCTTTGTGGTTGGTGAGCATGTTGATGAGCGACGACTTACCCACGTTGGAGCGCCCAATGAAGGCATACTCGGGCAGCGTAGGGGCGGGGCAGTCCTCCACGCGGGAGTTGCTCATCAGAAATTTGGCGTCCTGGATATTCATGCGTTGAGCGTAAGCTGAAAGACAAAGGTAGATATTCGGCCGCAGCTCCGGGGATCCATAATTTTTTGGAGAAAAACCTTGTAATTTAAGTAGTCGAACTATATTTGTGCGTCCGGCAATGACTGCAGGAAAGGTTTTGAATGCGAATACTTCACTTATTTTCGTCTGCGAAGCCAGTTATTTTACTGAATTGGATGCGACCAAGTCCGTATTATAAAATTTCTATCTTTGCCCGCTTATTCCCCGGTTCGGGGAATGCTTTTTGTAGTCAAAATACGAAGCTAATCGCCTTTTTTTGCGCCCAGCTTCCCCTTTTTGTCTATCCCGCCTCAACCCTGAGGCGGGTTTTCAGTATAAGAGGCAACTCTTGAAAACCCACTCGCGCAATCGGCGTTTTGGGCGTTCACTCCCCCTTTGCAACTCCTTATTTCCCTAACCCCTCCAACAATGGACAACTTAGTCAGAAGGTTATTGAAAGCCTCGTGCGCCTTCGCGCTTACGGCTGCTATGGCCCAGCCTGCCCTGGCTCAGAGCACACGAAAGCAACTCAAGGCTGCCAATAAGTATTTTTCGCAAGAGAACTACCGGGCTTCGCTGCCTCTCTACGAGCAAGTGCTGGCCAAGGAGCCGAACAACGCCCAGGCGCTGTTCCGGGCGGGTATTGCCTACATGTCATTTGACAAGGAAAAGGCCAGCGACTACATCTACAAGGCTCAGCGCCTGAAGAAAAATGTATCGAAGGATGTGGAGTACTGGCTGGGTCGGGTAGACCACCTAAACTACAACTTCGACGAGGCTATTTCGCATTTTCAGGCCTACAACGCCACACTGAAAAGCAAGGATACCCGCAAAAAGGAGTTGGCCCAGCTGATTCAGCACAGCAAGAACGCCAAAGTGCAGTTCAACAGCCCCAAGGATATCTTTGTGAAAAACCTGGGCCCCACTATCAACACCCAGTGGTCGGAGCATAGCCCAGTAATTTCCAACGACGACAAGGTGCTGTTGTTCACCTCCCGCTCCGATAACATGAGCAATGCCCCGGCGGTAAACCCCGATGGCAAGTTGAACGACAAAAACAAAATTGCCGCCGACGGCCAGTACTACGAAAACATCTACGAGGCCAAGCGCATCGATGATGAGAACTGGGAGAAGCCCCGCTCCTTGAGCGGTGTGCTCAACGGCAAAGGCCACGATGCCTCTATTCAGGTGTTCGACAACGACACTAAGCTGCTCATGTACCGCAACGACGAGAACGGGGACATCCTGTACTCGGAAAAGTCGGGCACGGACTGGACGGAGCCCAAGAAGCTCAACAAGAACATCAACACGTCGGGCTTCGAGTCGGACGCTTACATCACGCCCGATGGCCTAACGATTTACTTCTCGACCAGCAAGTACTCGGAAGACAACACGCTGGACATTTACACCGCTACCCGTCAGCCTGGTGGCGACTGGGGCCCGGCTAAAACCCTCGGTAACGCCGTGAATACGGTGTACGATGACGATAGCCCGTACCTGAGCAAAGATGGCAAGACGTTGTACTTCTCGTCGCGCGGCCACAACACGATGGGTGGTTACGATATCTTCAAGTCGGACTGGGATTCGGTGGGCCGCAAGTGGGGCCGTCCTGAAAACATGGGCTACCCCATCAACACGCCCGATGATGACACGTACTACCGTCTCTCGCCGGATGGCTCGTATGCCTACCTGTCTTCGTACCGCATAGGCGGCTACGGGGAGAAGGACATCTACACGATCAACTACATCAAGAACGCCATCATCCGGGGCCGCGTGCTGAGCCAAAAGGACAGCACCGTCATTCCGGGTGTACAGCTTGTGTTTAGTGGCACCCAGGCCGATAAAACGGCGCTGAGCTACAACGACGTAACCAAGCCCGTAACCGGCGACTATCAGGTAAGTGTGCTTTCGGGCCGGACTTATCAGGTAGCTGTGTCGAAGGATGGCAAGAACATCGAAACCCAGGAGTTCCCCGTTCCAATTTCGACCAACGATTCGACGGTAATCACCAAGGATTTCTACGTACCGTATGTGGATACCTCTGGAACCAATATCGCTCAGTTGAAGCCGATTTACTTCGATACCGACAAGTACAAGCTGCGGCCGGAGTCGATTACGGAGTTGAACCGCATCAGCGAAGTGCTGAAGGCTAACCCCGGTATCAACATTTCCATTGAGGGTAACTGCGACTCGCGGAACACGGATGAGTACAACATCGTACTCGGCCAGAACCGCGCCGATGTGGCCTACAACTACCTGAAGAAGTCGGGTATTGCCGAAACCCGCATGGTGACGGTAAGCTACGGTGAGCGTCGTCCGGTAGCCGCCAACGATTCGCCGGAAAACATGCAGCTTAACCGCCGCACCGATTTCCGTGTGATTCTGAAGGAAGGCGAAACGGCTCCGAACATGGTGAACCCCACGCCAACTTCGGGTGCTAACTCGACAAATTCCACCAACTCTTCCACGACCGGCACGCGCACCACGGTGCCGCTGCAGCCCGGCAAGAGCAAAGCCAAACTGCCCGACGGCACGAAGGTGAAAACCAAAGTGGACGAGGACAGCGACAAAGTGAAGGTGAAAACCAAAGGCGCTAACGACGAGAAGAGCAAGACCGTAACCAAGGACGGTACCATCGACTCGAAGGCCAAAGACGCTGACGGTAGCAAAACCAAAGTAAAGACTGACAACGACTAAGCCGTTGAAGTCAGGAGTTAAAACGGGTCGGGCAAGCAGCCCGGCCCGTTTTTTTTTAACATAATGCGGGGCGGACCGTTGTATTTGGGCAATTTTGCCTGAGTTCCCCCGTTCTTCGCCCTGAGAAGTATGTCCGTAGTACCCTACAAAGACGACGCCGCCGACAAAAAGTCCCAGGTGGCCCACATGTTCAACAGCATTGCCGGCAAGTATGACTTCCTGAACCACTTCCTGAGTGTGGGCACGGATATCTACTGGCGGCGCAAGGCCGTGGACGAGCTGAAACAGCTGCGCCCGGCCCGGGTGCTGGATATTGCTACCGGTACCGCCGACTTTGCCATTGAAACCCTGCGTGCTGCCACGCCCGATGCTCAGATTACGGGCGTGGATATTTCGGAGGGGATGTTGGAGGTGGGCCGCCGCAAGCTGGAGCAGAAGGGCCTGGGCCACCGCATCCGGCTGGAGCTAGGTGATTCGGAAGCCCTGCCGTTTCCGGACGACCACTTTGATGCCGTGACGGCTTCGTTTGGGGTGCGCAATTTCGAGAACTTGGAAAAGGGCCTTTCGGAGATGTATCGGGTGCTGCGGCCGGGCGGGAAGATGGTGGTGCTAGAATTCAGCAAGCCCACTGCTTTCCCCATGAAGCAGGCCTACAACTTCTACTTCAAAAACATTCTGCCGGTATTCGGCAAGCTGATTTCTAAAGACCGCGCCGCTTATACGTACCTGCCCGAATCGGTGCAGGCTTTCCCGGATGGTCAGGAGTTTCTGGCAATTCTGCGTAAAGTTGGCTTTACTTCCCCCGCATGGCAACCCCTCACGTTCGGCATCAGCTCAATTTACACCGCTCAAAAATAATGCGGCTAACCCTGGTGGCAGCGGCTCTGGTGGTGCTGCCGCTGGGGGCGCAGGCCCAGAAAAAAAGCCTGAGTGGCGCGAGCAAAGGCAAAAATGGCCGGGTGAAGTCGGTGACGGTGAACAACCTGCCGGGCTACGATGACCGGTGGCTGCACCTAGGCATGTACGTGGCCCCCAACTTCTCGCGCTACAAGCTTGAACATGCCTCCGGTTACCCCAGCCAGGGAGTTTCGGCCAACTCGGTAGTCAGCCCTGGCGGTTCGGTGGGTTTTCTGGCCGATCTGCGCATCGGGGAGTACGGCGCGCTCAATTTCGCGCCCGGCGTAAGCTTCCTCACGCGGCGCATCGAGTTCAAGCCCTATGGCTACTCCCAGAATCTGCAGCAGTACCCCAACGACCCGGAGGAAATTGCGGATCAGGAAATAGGGACGACCCAGGTAGATTTTCCGCTGCTGTTCAAGCTGAAATCGGAGCGGCGACGCAACTCCCGGGTATACATTATCGGGGGAGTAAAGCCGAGCTTCACAATTGGTGGCCGCAAAAAGGATGGGGAGCTTACGCTGTTGGAAGCCGGCCGCTCAGATTTCGCCATTGAATATGGCGTGGGCATGGATCTGTTTTACCCGTTTTTCAAATTCTCGCCAGAACTGCGCTTCTCCCATGGCCTTACCAACCTGTACGTGCCTGGCAATACCGACGTGTACAGCCGCAGCCTGCAGAGCATGAAAAGCAATACCGTTACCCTGTACCTCAATATCTGGTCGGGCCGCTAACCCTGTTTTCTCCCATGATCAAAACTGCGTTTATCACCGGGGCTTCCTCGGGAATTGGCCGGGCGACGGCCGTGGCCCTGGGTAAAGCCGGCTTTCAGCTGGTGCTTGCTGGCCGCCGCCGGGAGCGGCTGGAAGAGCTGGCCCGGGAGCTGGCGGAGGTGCCCACACAGTTACTCACCTTCGATGTACGCGACCGGGCCGCCGTGGAAGCGGCCGTGCAAAGCCTGCCCGTTGCGTTTCAGGACGTGGATGTGCTCATCAACAACGCCGGTAACGCCCACGGACTGGCTCCCATCCAGAGCGGCAACCCGCAGGACTGGGACGATATGCTGGATGGCAACGTGAAGGGCCTGCTGTATGTGAGCCGGGCCGTGCTGCCCGCCATGACGCGCCGCAACGCCGGCCATATCATCAACATCGGCTCCATTGCCGGGTATGAGGCATATGCCAACGGTAACGTGTACTGCGCCTCCAAAGCCGCCGTGGCTTCCCTCACCAAATGCATGCGGCTGGATCTGCTGCCCCACCACATTCGGGTGGCAGAGGTGAACCCCGGGGCCGTGGAAACGGAGTTTTCGGCAGTTCGCTTCAAAGGCGACACGGAGCGGGCGGCCAAGGTGTACGACGGGTTTGAGCCGCTGCGGGCCGAGGACATTGCCGATGTCATCCAGTTCATGGTAACGCGCCCGCCGCACGTTAACATTGCCGAAGTCCTGATTCTGCCCACTGCCCAGGGAGCCGCTACCACTATCCGGCGGGAGTAAGGTTTCAAAAGTCGAAACGAAAAAGCACGCGAGCCAGCTCTTTTGAGCCGGCCCGCGTGCTTTTTCGTTCTACGTATTTATATTTATTGATGCGCCTGTTCCGTCAGCTGGCTAAGCGTAGGGCCGTGCAGCGTATGCGTACCAGTAAACCGTAGCACGGCAGCTTCTACGCCTACCCGACGCAGAAACTCCTGTTGCTGACTAAGTGCTTCGGCGGTGATAAACTCGTCCTCGGTGCCGCACACCAGCGTGACGGGCAGGTTATACAGCAGATCGGTGGCGGTGGGCAACGCCATATCGGGCGGAAAGGCGCCGGCCCAGAGGATGAGGTGGGCCGGCCGGAAAGGTGCCTGCGCCAGCCAGCGACTGACGGTGGCGGCACCCTGGGAAAAGCCCAGTACCGTAACAGCTGCTTCGGGCGCGGCCTGGGCCAGCAGCCTTTCGGCCAGCTGGTTGAGGTATGCTACGTAATCGTCGATTTCCGTCAGCCGGTCTTCTCGCGTCATCCAGGTAGCCCCCACCCGGCCGCCGGTTCCCTGCAGGTAGAATCTCGACAAGCCTTCGGGCGCAACGATGACCAGCGCCGGGTCGGTGGCCGTGAGGTGGGCAAAGTGCCGAATGAAATATACTGCCAGCTGGCCGTAGCCGTGCGCCACGAACCACACCCGGCGCGTAGCCGCCGACAACTCGCCCAGCTGGTAGTAGCGGGCCGTGCGGGTGACCGGAAAATGCTGTTCTTGCGCAAGCATATAGGGAATCAGATGCAATAGTGAACCGGTGAGTTTAACACGTTGGCGGCTTCGGCAGAAGTAATCAGCAAGAAAAACTCACCAGTTCCACCAGTTTCTATTGCGTCGCTGGCAAATCATCGGCGGTGAAGCCGAAGGGGAGCAGATCGGAGAGGGAGCGGAAGCGGTAAATACTGCCATCGGGGCCGGGCAGGAGCAGCGGAATGGCCTGCTTCTGGCGGTGCTCGTACTCAACCATCACCTGGCGGCAGGCCCCACAGGAGGTCACCGGTACAAAGTCGCCGTTGGCGGGGCGGGCGGCCACAGCCATGCCCATGATGCGCCGCTCCGGCTGCGTGGCCGCCAGCCCGAACAGAGCAGTCCGCTCGGCGCACAGGCCCGAAGGGTAGGCGGCATTTTCCTGATTGGTGCCCCGAAAAACCGAACCGTCATCGAGTAGCAGGGCAGTGCCCACATGAAAGTGGGAGTAGGGCGCGTACGCGTAGTCGGTAGCCGCGCGGGCAGCCTGCCAGGTGGTAGCTTCGGCGGGAGTAAGTTCAGCTTCGGAAGCCACCACCTCTACGGTGATGGTCAGGTGAAGGGGATGAGCCATCGGGGGGGACAAAGAACGGCCCGGCACCGACACGCGGCCCCGGGGAGTGAAAAGGGGCGGCGAATGTACAATATTTTACCGGATGTAGCAGAGGTATATGGGGGTTTTTAAGGCGGGATAAATAGGAGGGAGTGCGGGGAAATGTGAAATTAAAGTGGGAGAATGCACAAGCGTAGATGAGGCCATTAAGCCTTGTAAGGCACCAAGCAGGAATCGGAACATACCGTGCCTGACGACACGCTGCTGCTATCTTCACCCCATTCCGTTCCCCTTCCAACCTTCCGTTCCCGGAATCTCCCCGATATTGGCGGCTCAGTTCTCCCCACCTTCCTCCCCACCTATGACCCGTATCCTGCTTCTGGGAGCCGGCCGCTCGGCTTCCTCGCTTATCCAATACCTGCTGCGCCACGCTGCTACCGAAAGCTGGTACCTGACCGTGGCCGACGTGCAGTCCGCCCACCTGGTGCCTGTATTGGCCGCGCACACCGAGTATGCCCGCGCCGTGCCCTTCGACGTGCATGATGAAGCGCGGCTGGAAGAACTGGTGCCGCAGGCTGATATTGTGATTTCCATGCTGCCGGCGCTGTTTCATGCTCCCGTGGCCCGGGCCTGCGTGCGGCACCGCCGACACCTAGTAACGGCGAGCTACGTGAGTGAAGAAATACGGGCGCTGCACGCCGAGGCGGAAGCGGCCGGCGTCACGGTGCTGATGGAATGCGGCCTCGACCCCGGCCTCGACCATATGTCGGCCATGCGCGTGCTGGCCGATATTCGGCGGCGCGGGGGCCAGTTGACGTCGTTTAAATCGTACTGTGGCGGGCTTCTGGCCCCGGAATCGGAAGGGGATAATCCGTGGAAGTATAAGTTTACCTGGAACCCGCGTAATGTGGTGCTGGCGGGCCAGAGTACGGCGAAGTTCTTGGAGGCCGGCCGTTTGCGCTTCATCCCGTATCAGCAGTTGTTTGCCCGCACTGAACTTCTCACGGTGCCCGGTTTCGGCAAGTTTGAGGGCTACGCCAACCGCGACTCGCTGAGCTACCTCGCCCCCTACGGGCTGGGAGCTATTCCCACGATGCTGCGCGGCACCCTACGGCGGCCCGGCTATTGCGCCGCTTGGCATGCGCTGGTGCGCCTGGGCCTCACCGACGACACTGTGCACTTGGCCAACCCCGCTACTTTGACGTGGCGGGAGATACTGGAAGCCTACCTGCCCGCTACCATTACTGCTGCCGACACGTTCAGCCGCGTAGCTGCCTACCTCCAACTCGACCCGCAAGGCCCGGAAATGCAGCGGCTGGCCTGGCTGGAGCTGTTTTCTGACCGCCCCGTAGGCTTGCCCGATGCCACGCCGGCCCAGCTCTTGGAAAAGCTGCTCACCGAAAAGTGGGCTTTGCAACCCCACGACAAGGACATGATTGTCATGCAGCACCAGTTCGAATACGAGTTGAACGGCCAGTTGTATGCGCAGACTTCTTCGCTGGTGGTGCTGGGCGACGACGCGGTACACACGGCCATGGCCAAAACCGTGGGGCTGCCAGTAGGCATGGCCGTGCGCCAGCTGGCCCAAGGCCAGCTAACTCGTCGGGGCGTCGTCATTCCCACGCTGCCGGAGGTGTACGAGCCCATTCTGGCGGAACTGGAGCAGGAGTACGGCATCCGGTTCGTGGAGGAAGAACATGCGCTGCCGACAGGAGAGGCCGCTGAAATCGGAGAATAACCCGGCCCGCTAAGCGTTGAAGGGCCCATGAACTACTACCTGCGGCTGCGTTTGCGCGTGCTGGGCCGATTGTTTCGGGAACTGGGCTGGGGGCGGCTGCTGGTGCTGGGTATGTTCCTGGCGCTGGCAACCGGGCAGGCACTCTTCACGGCGGCGGCCAGCCCAGCACTGGTGTGGCTGGTGCCGGTAGCCGTAGGTAGCTTGGTGCTGAGCCTGCACCGCCGCCGTGCCGACCTGCCGTTTCTGCGGCTATCAGCGCCTGGTTTTCGGGCTTGGCTGGCGGTCGAATACGTGTTACTTAGCTTGCCGGTGGCACTGGTGCTGCTGGGCCGGGGCCGGCCAGCTGCGGCGGGAGCCGTGCCGCTGCTGGCGGCCCTGGCGGCCCTGGCGGCCCTGGCACCGGCTGCCACGGCTGGTGCCGGGCGCGGTGCCGGGCGCAGTTGGTTTCGGAGCGTGGCGTTTGAGTGGGTGAGCCTGGGGCGGCGCTGGTGGCTGGGACTGGGCTGGTTGGCGTTGCTGGCGGCGGCTGGCGCTACCCGCGCCACGGCTACCGGGCCCGCGCTGGCCGTGGTGGGCTGGCTGCTGCTGCTACTCGATGCCTACGGCCCAGCCGAGCCCCTCACATGGCTGCTCCCCGTCCTGGTTCGGCCAACGGCGTGGCTGCGGAGCCGCATCGGGTGGGCGTTTTTGTATTTCGGCCTCACGGCGGCCCCATTAGCTTTTCTAATGGCGCAAAGTCCGGCTGGCTTGGGCGGTACGCTGGCCCTGCTGCTCTGGTGCGCGCTGGTCCTGACGATGCTGGTGCTGGCCAAGTATGCCTTCTACCCGCACGCTACGCTAAGCCGCCTGACACAGGCCGGGGCGGTGGTAGTGGCCGTATCCATCCTGGGAAGCAATCCGGCGTACCTGGCCCTGCTAGTGGCATGTCTGTTGGGGCTGATATTGAAAAGTCGTCGGCAGCTGTCCCGCTTTGTACCGGCTGCGCCACCCGAAAATACGGCCGAAGCAGTAGGTCTGTAACAGCTTTTTCCTGGCCGGATAGTGCCTGAATGCTATGCTTGAAATTCTCAATCTGCGCAAAGGATTTGCCGGCACGCCGGTGCTGCACGACGTGAGTTTGACGTTACAACCCGGTACGCTGCATGGGCTGGTGGGGGCCAACGGGGCGGGTAAAACCACGCTGCTGCATTGCCTCTACGGGGTGTATCCGCCCGAGGCGGGCACCGTTCGGGAAGGCTCCGGCCGGCCCGTCCGGGAGCTGACCGGGCTGCTGCCTTACGAACCGTATTTCTATCCGCGCATCACGGGTCGGGAGTATGTGGAGTTCTGTCTGCAGGCCCGCCACCGCCCCGTACCCGACCTGCGCCGCTGGAACGAGGTACTGGAGTTGCCGCTGGACCGCTACGCCGAAGACTACTCCGCCGGCATGAAAAAGAAGCTGGCTCTGTTGGCGCTGCTGGTACAGAATTTCCGCTACCTCGTGCTGGATGAACCCTTCAACGGCCTCGACCTGAGCACTAACCTGTTGCTGATGGCTGTGTTGCGCCGACTGCGGGAACAGGGCGTGGGTATTCTGCTCACCTCTCACCTGCTGGGCTCCCTCACGGAGCTGTGCGACGACATTACGGTGCTGGCCGAAGGCCGGGTGCTGCGCCGGTACGCGACCTTCGAGTTCAGCCAGCTGGCGGGCAACATGCTCGACGCGCTGCACCAGCAGAAACTCACCACATTGGCCGAGCTGCTACCCTGACCGACAGACTCGCTATAAGGCCAGATAAAACGGCCCCAAAAGCTCCCGGAACGCCGCCGAATACTCCTCGGAGCCGGCTTCGTGCAGTAGGAGCGGCCGAATTACCACGGTGCCCGGCCGGCGGCTGAAGGCGGTGATGTGGCGCAGCGGCTTGCTGCCCGGGCGGTGGTGCAGCACCAGCCGGGTCAGCGGGAACAGGCCGGCCTGGGCTGCTTCCCGCTCAAACTGCTGCATTTCCAGGGGCGGGAGTAGCACCGTGAGCTGCCCGATGGGGGTGAGAAATGCCGCCGAAAACCCGGCTAGCTCCGCAAAAGTCAGGGAGTCTTCGGCGGTGTGGCGGGCGGTAGTGCGCCGGGCGTCGGGGGAGCGGAGGGAGTTGCGGAAGAAGGGCGGATTGCACAGGATGCCGTCGAAGGTCACCGGGCAGATGGCGGCCAGCTGTGCCAGCGGCATGGCGTGCAGCGTGAGCCGGTCGGCCCAGGGGCTGGCGGCAAAGTTGGCCCGGGCCTGGGTGGCGGCGGCCTGGTCCAACTCCACGGCCTCAACCAGCACCGTGGGGTTGCGCTGGGCGGCCATGAGGGCCAGCAGGCCGGTGCCGGTGCCGATGTCCAGCAGGCGGGTGAAGCCGGTTACGTCGGTAGCGGCCCCCAGCACGCAGGCATCGGTGCTTACCTTCATGGCGCAGTCGCCCTGCTCCACGCGGAACTGTTTGAACTGGAAGTAGTCGTTGGGCATGGAAAACGCAGGCTACGCCCGCTGCCGCTCAATCAGCTCGTAGCCCTCATCCGTCAGCAGCGGGCCGCGGGTGGCGCTGTGTACGGCGAGCTGGTCGCACCGCTCGTTTTCGGGGTGGCCGTTGTGGCCGCGCACCCAGCGGAACTGCACTGTGCGCTGCTTGTATACCTTCACGAAGCGCCGCCAGAGGTCCTCGTTGGCTTTTTTGCCGAAATCGGGCTTGTTCAACCAGTTAAACACCCACTTCTTCTCCACCGAGTCCACCACATACTTCGAGTCAGTCACGACGGTAATGGGCAACTCCGGGCGGTTGATGGCCTCCAAGCCCACAATCACGGCCAGCAGCTCCATGCGGTTGTTGGTAGTGAGGCGGAAACCCTGGGTCAGCTCCTTTTCGTGCTGGCCGAAGCGCAGAATGGCCCCGTAGCCCCCCGGCCCCGGGTTGCCCCGCGAGGAGCCATCGGTGAATAAGTAAATCAAGCGGAAAGCGGTAAAAGCCGGAAAACCGCCGCAAGGTACGAAGTGGGAATTGTTGGATGGGTGAATGGCTGGATTGTCGAATGGTACTTATTAGCCTAATCCGACAATTCAACCATCTATCAGTTCAACAATTCACCCACCCATCCATTCACTCACTCTCCTTGATCAATTGGCGGCGGTAGTTGGCCAGGATGGTGGATTTGAGCAGGAAACCCAAGTACCGGTCATCAAGGTCGAGGACGGGCAAAGCCCAGCTGCCCAGCTGCTCCATGCAGCGCAGCGTGTCCAGTAGCGTATCGTCGGGGCGGACGATGGCGGGCGGTTCGTGCATCAGGTCGCGTACGCGGGTGGTGTTGTAGTGCTCGTCGTCGAAGAGGGCGTCGCGCACAGTATCGAGGCTGATGATGCCGTGCAGGTGGCCGGCGGCATCCACCACCGGAAACAAATTGCGCGAGGCGTGCCGGAAGGTGGTCACCAGCTCGCCCAGCGTGTCCTCGGGATGCACGGGCAGAAAATCGGTCTGGAGCAGGCTGCGCACATCCAGCTGGGCCAGCAGGCCCCGGTCCCGGTCCTGGTTCACGTACACGCCCTTCTGCACCAGCTTGCGGGTGTATACCGAGTAGGGCTCGAAGTAGCGCGTAATCAGGTAGGAGCCCGAGGTGACCACCATCAAGGGTACAAATAGCGCGTAGCCCCCGGTTATTTCGGCAATCAGGAAGATGCCGGTAAGGGGCGCGTGCACCACGCCGGCCAGCGTGCCGGCCATGCCCAGCACAATAAAATGCACTTCGGAAATGGGGTAGAGGCCGCTCAGGTTGATGAGCCGGGCAAACACGAAGCCGCACAACGCGCCCGCAAACAACGACGAGCCGAACATACCCCCGTTGCCGCCCGAGCCGATGGTAATGGTAGTAGCCACCACTTTCAGCAGCATGCTACCCGCCGCCACCAGCAGCACCAGCCACGCGCTCTGGTCGTCGAACACATCGAACAACGAGCCGTCCACGAGCTGCTCGGCGTGGCCACCCAGCAGCAGCTGCACAATGTTGTAGCCCTCGCCATACAGCGGCGGAAACAGGAACACTAGGCCGCCCAGGGCCAGCCCGCCCAGCAGCACCTTGCGGAACGTGCCCGGCAGCTGCTCAAAGTACGTGTCGGCCCAGAAATACACCCGGATCATGTACACCGACAGCAACGCCGTAAACACAGCCAGCATCAGGTACAACGGCACGGCATCTACGGGCCAGCTGGTGGTGATAAGCACGAACGGCTGCCCAGCGTACAGCGCCTTGGAAACCACCGTGGCCGTGGCCGAAGAAATCAGCAACGGCACGAAATACGCCGCCGACAACTCCGAGAGAATTACTTCCACCGCGAACAGCACTCCCGCAATGGGCGAGTTGAAGATGGCCGCCACACCCGCCGCCGCGCCGCAGCCCGTGAGCAGCCGCCGCTCCCGCCGCCCGATGCGCAGAATGCGCGACACGTTGGAGCCCACGGCCGAGCCCGTAACAGAAATCGGGGCCTCCAAGCCCGCCGAACCCCCAAACGTGACCGTCAGAAACGACGAAACCAGCTGCGAGTACAGCTTACTGCGCGGCACCACGCTGCCCTGGCGGGCAATGTTATAGATAATCGGGCCGATGCCCCGGCCCAGGTTGCCCCCGAGGAAATACCGCGTAAACAGCACTGTGAGGGCAATGCCGATAATCGGGTACAGCGAGTTGGTAAACACCCGGTACTCCATCGGAACCCAGCTGCTGAGGCCCTTCTGCGAGTCGTGCACCAGCGTTTTGAGCACCACGGCCGCTAGGCCGGCCAGCACACCCACTAGCATGCTCACCAGAATCAGGTACACCCGGTCGCTGAGGTGACGGGCCCGCCATAGCAGGAGCGGACGAAGCAGCCGATGAATGGTGTTTTTAGGCATAGGCGCGCTGGGGGTGGACGGCAGCCGAAAGAGGTGGTGTGCAACCTAACGAAAAGTTAGGCGGATTGGGTATTAAGTTCCCTCCGGAACGTCATTACGAGTGTAGCGAAGCGGAGCCGAGGAATCTCGCGTGCTGATGTCTGATTACTCTTGCAACGTCAGCACGCGAGATTCCTAGCAAGCTTGGAATGACGTTCTGGAAAGGCACTTCCGATTCATCACCCGGCCAGCGAAGGAACGCCCAGGCCGGCCCCGACGAGTTCCTGCTTGACCTGCTGCATCAGGCGACTTTTGAGCTGGAGTACGCCCCGGCGGTAATCCTCGGAATCGGCCCAGAAGTACACGCGCAGGTCGGCGGTAGTGGCGCTGGCTTTCTCTAGGTTCACGTAAGGCGCGCGCGGCGACTGTTGCACCTCCGGCACCGTGCGCAGGTACTGTAGAATGATGTCGGTGGCCACGTCGGGGGTGGTGTCGGGGCCGAGGTCGACGCTGATGAGAAATTCCTGGCGCAGGTTGCCGTCGCGGGTGTAGTTGATGAGGGGCTCCTTGAGTACCATGGAGTTGGGCAGGAAAATATGCTTGCCATCGAAGGTGCGGATGAGGGTAATACGCAGATTTAGGGCTTCTACGTGGCCCACGAGGCCTTTTATTTCTACCGTGTCGTTGATGTGGAACGGACGATTGAAGGCCAGAATCACGCCGGCCAGAAAGTTCTCGGCAATATCCTTGAAGGCAAAGCCTACGATAAACGCCGACACGCCTGCTGCCCCCACCAGGCTCCCCACAATGCCCGAAAAGCCCAGAATATTAAGCGCAATGAGCAACCCCAGTAGCACCATCACCCACTTGCTGATGTTCGCCAGAAAATCGGCCAGCAGCGGGTCGGCGGAGCGGCTGCGCAGCCGCCCGCCCAGCAGCGCGCTGACGCGGTTGGCAATGAATACGGCGGCTACCAACAGTACCAGCGCCACCAGCAACTTAGGCAACACAAACAGGAAGTGTTGCCAGTAGGTAGAAATGACGCGGTGCAGATCCTGAATCATAAGCGGAAAGGTTAAGCAGAAAGCAGTGCAAAAGAGCAGAAAACCAACTAAAGCAAAGCCCCGCCGGCGTGCGCCAGCGGGGCCAGAATACTAGGCTATACGCAGAAAAAGACCCCTCAGGTTAACCGAATTGTCTTCAAACCCGGGCCGGGCGGTTCATCCAGCGCCAGAAAATCAGCCCGCCCAGGGCGTAGGCCCCCACATCCAGCCAGTCGGCCGTGACGCTGGTGCTGAACCGGGGCCAGATGCCTTCGAACCAGATGGCCGTAAACAGCCAGCAACTGAAAATCCAGCTTGGGGGTAGCACAAACTGCGGCTGTCGGAAGTAGTAGCGGCGCATCCACCAGAGCATCAATGTGAGTTCCAGCGGCAGCGTCAGCACGTCGGTGAGCTGGCCGTTGAGGACAGTAGGCCACCAGCTCAGGTGCAGCAGTGGGCCGCCGCGTTTCTGGGTAAGGGCCAGCAGATACAGGCCCACACCCGTCCAGAACAGCGGCTGGCGCAGCTCGGCCGGCAGCCTCAGCCGGCTAACAGGGTTATCAGCCATAACACAAACGCCATGAGGGCTCCGAAAGCCAATTGTCCGCCCCGGATGAGGTACTTGAAGAACCGCACCAGCGGCTTGTCATCGGGCCTGATTTCAATGAGCATGAGGGAAGACACTGGCCGCTGGGCCAGGGCCTCCCGCGCCTGCTCGCTGCGCAGGCGCTGCGGGTCCAGCAGCTGCCCGCACCGCTCGCACTGGTCGGTAGTCAGCTGCTGCCAGTTGCTCCAGTACCCGCAGGCCGGACATTTTTTGGTGGCGGTCAAGTGATGAAGTGGTGAAGTGGGGAAGCGGTGAAATTGTAGACAGATAGAACGGCAAATATTAAGATCGTCATTCCGAGTGGAGCGAGGAATCTCGCGTGCTGAGGTGGTAATGCTAGCCAGACATCAGTACGCGAAATTTCTCGGCTCGGCTCCGCTGCGTGTCTGGCCTGATGCGCCACATGCTCGGAATGACGTTCAACGTCAGTACGCGAGATTCCTCCTTCGTCGGAATGACGGTCTTTATCGAACCGCGCCGCTGGCTTACAGCTCCATAATATCCTCGTTCCAGAGCGTGGGCTCGTCGGCAATGAAGTCCTGCATCATCTGCACACACTCGTCCAGGTTCAGGTCCACCACTTCCACGCCGTGGCTTTCCAGGAACGCCCGCGACTCGCCAAACGTGCGCGATTCGCCCACCATCACCTTCGGGATTTTGAACTGCACGATGGTGCCAGCGCACATGTAGCAGGGCATCAGGGTGGTGTAGAGTACTGTGTCGCGGTAGCTGCGCTGGCGGCCGGCGTTGAAGAGGCAGTCCATTTCGCCGTGCTTGATTGGGTTATCCTCCTGCACGCGCTTGTTGCGGCCCCGGGCCACAATCTGGCCGTCGCGCACGAGTACTGAACCAATCGGAATACCGCCTTCCTGGCGTCCTTGCCGCGCTTCGTCGATGGCGGCCTGCATGAATTCGTCCATAATGGGGGAGGGGGAAATGGGTAAGAAGAAAAGCAAAGGTATTTTTACTGGTATACAAGATGGGCCAAGTATGAAAATTCAGGTGGAGAGGAGCAGCTTATGGTGCCCAAGGATAGGTCTTTGGGAGTGTCTGAATGGCTCCCCCAGTTTTAATTTCTAGCCATATAAAGGTAGTTGGTGTCCACTTCACCCAGGTGAATTTCAGGCTCCTCATTTATCTGCGTCATGAACAGGTTTGACCGCATTACAGCAATTCTCATCCAACTTCAGGCCCGGCGGGTGGTAACGGGCCCCGCCCTGGCCGAACGGTTTGGCGTGAGTCTGCGCACCATCTACCGCGACCTGCGTACCCTGGAGCTGGCCGGGGTGCCGCTTCTCGGCGAGCCGGGGGTGGGCTACTCTCTGGTGGAGGGCTACCGGCTACCGCCCGTCATGTTTACCCAGGAGGAGGCCACGGCGCTGCTCACGGCCGAAAAGCTGGCGGCCCACCTCACCGATGGCCCCACGGCGCAACTCAGCGGCGCGGCAATGGATAAAGTGCGGGCGGTGCTGCGCCGCCCCGACCGGGACCACCTCGAAACGCTGGCCCCGCGTATTCAGGTGTATGGCCCTCCTACCCAGGCCGGCTACTCCTCTACCTATCAGCAGTTGGTGACAGCCGTGGCCATGCAGCGCGTAGTGCACCTGCACTACCAGGCCGCCGACAGCACCACGCCCACCACCCGCGACGTGGAGCCCGTCAGCCTGTATCGGGGGCGGGTCTGGCACATGGTGGGGTATTGCCGGCTGCGGCAGACGTTCCGTGATTTTCGCTTCGACCGGATCGAACAGCTGGAGGTACGGGAGGAAGTATTTGCCGCCCGCCCCGAAACCTTGCAGCAGCATTGGGCCGCCGAGGCCAAACAACGTCCCAGAGAGAAGGTAGTGCTGCGCTTTCAGCCAACGGCGGTACCGCCCGCCTCGGCTCGGCACCTGCTGGATACTAAGTACCAGTACGGCTGGACGCACGAGCACCACCAACCGGACGGGAGTCTGGAAATGACGTTCTTACTTGGTGACCTACGCTATCTGGCGGCCTGGTTGCTACCATATGCCGGGGCCATCACTGTAGTGGAGCCACCTGCGTTGCGGGAACACCTGCGGGAACTGGCCCAGCGGGCGCAGGATTTTTTTGGGGCCGCCCAAACATGCTGACACAGGGCTGTCAGTAGGGGGCGGCAACCTTTGTGGAGTCAAGTGACAAACACGCTGTTTTATCCCAACTCACAAAGCCAGAAAAATGGAAAAGCGCACCGTTGACCCGTGGAAATGGGGAGAGAGAACCAACTCGGTACAGGCCATTGACATCCGGCAGCCCGCCGGCACACTTTATTGTTCCGGGCTGGTAGCCCTGGATGCGGAAGGCCAGCCCAGCACCGCCGACATGCGGAACCAACTGCTGCAAACCTTCCGGAATCTGGAGCAGCTTATTCAGGAGGCAGAATATGAATGCCGGGGCATTGTGCGGCTGAACGTGTACACCACATCGGTGGCGGAGTTCTTCACAACCTGCACGGATGTGTACCAGGAGTGGATTACCCGCCACGGCGTGAAACAGGCTACCACGCTGCTGGAAGTAAAAGGGCTGTTTGCCGGCTTAACCGTGGAGGTGGAAGCCACCGTGGTAAAGTAACCGATTTGCTGCCAGTATAACACGAAGGGTTTGGCAAGTTGCCGGACCCTTCGTGTTATTTCCCAACTGCCTGTTTTACGCCAGCCACCCCGGCAGGCCCTGGGGTAGCAAGTGCCCGGGGAGTTGTTTCGTTTTACCGCTGACTACCAAACCGTAATGACCGAAAAAGAGCTGAAAACGTTTTGCCCCACAAGCCGCCAACACTGGCGCAAATGGCTGCAGGAGCATCACGCCAGCCAACAATCCGTGTGGCTGATCTACTACAAAAAGAAGTCCGGCCGGCCCACCGTCGGGTACAGCGAAGCCGTGGACGAAGCCCTCTGTTTTGGCTGGATTGACAGCCAGGCAAAGCCAATAGACGAAGAAACCTACCGGCAGTTTTTCAGCAGAAGAAAGCCCCGCAGTACGTGGTCGAAGGTCAACAAGGAAAAAGTAGCGCGGCTGATAGCCGAAGGCCTGATGACCCCGGCGGGCCTCAACTGCATAGACGCAGCCAAAAGCAACGGCTCTTGGACGATTCTTGACGAGGTGGAAGCCCTGCTTCTTCCCCCTGACCTGGAGCAGGCGCTGCTGCAAAGCCCGCCTGCCAAAAGCTATTTTCTGAGCTTAAGCCGGTCTGATAAACGCAATATGCTGCAATGGCTGGTGCTGGCCAAACGCCCCGCAACGCGCCAGCGCCGGATGGCAGAGTTGGTAGAACTGGCCGGACAACAACTCAAGCCCGCGCAGTTCCGGGGCCGCAAAAAAAACGCGAAACCCGATGCTCCTGCGTAGCGCGGGTTGCCACGTCCCTGCCTGGCCAGCAGCCCCGCGCACTTACCGGGCGCAAATGCCCCGGTACGGGCAATATTGGCACTTATCCAGGTCGTCGGTTTTGCGGATAGGCTCGGCGGGGTCGAGGATGCGGCGCACCAACTGCCCCAGCAGCAGCTCGCTGTGCTGCAGGAAATCCTGGCCATCGGCGGTCAGAAAGCCCATATCGGCCGACATAGGGCCCGCCCCGAGGTTACGCAGCGAGATAATGGCAGCATCGGCGGCAGAGCGGCCCTGCTGGGCTAGCAGGAAGCGGTAGAGCCAGAGCTGCCGCACTTTATCGGCGGCCGGGGTGGCGTCGGTGAGCAGGCGCTCCACGGCCTGGGCGGGCGTTTCGCCGCGCTTCAGCAGCTGCAGGTGCGACTTCTCCACCATCCCCGTTTTGTAGTCCACAATGCGCAGCCGGCCATCGGGGAGCTGGTCTACCCGGTCGGCTTTGCCCAACAGGCGCACCGGCAGCTTCTCGCCGGATTCGGGCAGGGCCACAAACACGGTGGCGTGTAGCTCCTCCTCCTGGCTCTGGATATGCAGCGGCAGACTACCCGGCTGCTCCAGCAGGCTTTCGAAGTAGCGGCGCACCAGCTGCCCGGCTACTTGGCCCAACACATGGTTGAGCCCTTCATCGGCGCGGGCGTGGCGGCCGGCTTCTTCCTTGCGCAAGGCCTTGGCTACCATAACGGGCGCCAGCTGCACCAGGCCCGGAATATCCGCTTCGGTGAGGGGCGGGGCCTGCGGGTTGCGGTGCTGGGAGAATGGCATCAGCAGCTCTTCCAGGGCCTCGTGTACCACCGTGCCGAAACCGTCGGGCCCCAGCGCTTCCTCCACTTCCTCGTTTTCCCGAAACCGGGCCACCCGCTGAAAATAAAACTGCAGGGAGCAGTTCAGGTACTGGTTGAGCGCCGTCGGCGACAGGCCCCGATCCAGCAGTCCACGCAGGGCCAGCAGCATGCCGGTGTCCTTTTCCAGCGTCAGGTCGGTTGTCAGCGGCTCGTGGGCTACCGGCGTAGTCATGGCCCCGACGACTACCGGCTCCTCGTTGCTGACGGTGAGGTCCAGCAGCTCCAGGGCCGGGTTCTGCAGGGCCAGGTCGTTTTCCAGCTGCAGCAGAAAGCGGCTTCGTTCGCCGGTGCGGGTGCCTTCGGCGCCGGGCAGAATGTGCAGCAGATCAACCTGGCGGGCGCGCTGCAACAGGCGCCAGAACTGGTGGGCCGTGGCGGCTTCGTGGTCGGCGTAGGTGGGCAGCCCGAAGGTGGTAAGCACGTCGTAGGGGAACAAGGAGCTGTGCCGCTTGGGGGCCGGCAGCACGTTCTCGTTGCAGCTCAGGATAATGACGTGGTCGAAGTCGAGGGCGCGGGTTTCTAGCAGGCCCATCACCTGCACATCGGCAATGGGCTCCCCGCTGAACGGCAGGCGGGTGTTCTTCATCTGCTCATATAGAAACCGCCGGAAGGAGCGCACCGACAGCCGGTGCTCCCGGCAGTCGAACACGGACTCCAGGCGTTTTACCAGGGTGAAGAACAGGTACAGATACTCCGCCTCAATGGCGGAATGCTGGTCCTGGTAAGCCTTTTTCAGCAGCTCAATGAGCGTGTAGCAGGCCTGGATGATATCGTCGCAGTTGTTCCAGGTGGCAAACAGCGCCGTGAGCAGCTCGTGGCCCCGGCCCAGCTCAATCAGCTCCTCAGCCGTGAGCAGCACGGCGTGGCGCTTCACGATGGCGCGGCACACCTCGTCGAGCAGGCTGTGCAGGGTGTCGTCGGGCTGCTTATCGAGCCAGAGTTGGTAGCGGCGCAGAAACGGATGCTGGAGCAGCTTGCTCACGGCTAAGTGGTGGTAGCGCGGCACGCCGTAGCCGGTTTCGGGCGAGCCTTCCCGCACCCCGGTCAGGTGCACCTCAAACAGCAAGTCTACCAGGTTGAACAGGGGCGTGCTCTGGAAATTCAGGCCCATGGTCACGTTGTACTCGGGCACCTCGCGGGGCGGCAGGCCGTGTAGCACCGGCAGCAGCAGGGTCTCGTCGGGCAGCACCACGGCTACTTTAGCCTGCGGATTGAGGCGGCGCGATTCTGCCAGCAGCTGTCCGGCCACCTTGCCCTGCATGGAGGAGTTAGCCAGCCCTACCAGCCGCACCGTGCGCGGAAGCTGGCGCAGCAGCTCTGCCGGACCCCCAAAGTTGTTCCAGGGCAAATCGAGCCGCTCCTGGTACTGGCGCAGGTGTTGGCCGGCGCGGTTGGGCGAGCCACGCTCCAGGTAGAAGGCGTCACCATCAAAGTACACCTCGGCCCGGCCCGCCTTTCGTAACCGCCGAATCAGCTGCTCCTCGGCTTTCGAGAGGAACCCAAGCCCCACGAATACATGCTGGGGCAGGGTTTCGCCGGCTTCCAGCCGCTCCCGCACCCGGCGCTGGGCCAGGCGGTAAGCCAAGCCGGGGTAGGCCAGGCGGTCCTGGCGCATACGCCGCTGGAGGCGGCGGTACACTTTCTCGAGGTCGTCCCAGAAGCGGAAATAGGCAGTGGTGGTGCTCTGGGGGGTGAAATCGTCGCCCAGGTTCCAGCGTTCCAGGGCTTTGGCCTGGCTCAGGTATTCAAACACCTTGCGGGGCGAGGCCAGGTTCTGATCGAGGCTGGAAAAGTCCTGCAGCAGCAGCCCCGACCAGCCTACAAACTGGTCGAAATCCAGTCGAGGGTCAATGTCGCGCATGATTTCGAACAGCAGCAGCTGCAGGGCAATGGGCTCCTCCACCTGCACCCCGGCCAGCTCCACCATATAATCTTCCATGGCTGCAATGCGCGGGCTCCACACTGCGTGGCCGGCTTCCGCCGCCAGGCTCAGCTCGTTCTGCAGATACACCACGGCCCGCCGGGTGGGCACTACTACCACTAGGTCAGCCAGCTCACCGGTGGGGCCGTACTGCGTTACCAACTCCCGGGCTATCCGCGTCAGAAAGGGCGTGGCATCGGGCAGGGGCAGGGCTGCCGGGAGCGAAGTGGTGGGGGCGGGAGAGGAAATCATACGCGAGTAAAGATAACGCCGCCGCCAGCAGAAACCGGCCGAGTTGCTACCTTGGCCGGGCAGTTGACGGTTACCAAATAAGCAGCCGACTCGCCTTTGTCTGGTTTGCTTGATTTCCCTGTGTCCGCATGCGTACGTTGCGTTGGATGAGCCTATGTATGGCCGTGTTTCTGGCGGTGGCCTGCCAGCCGGAAAAGCCGGCTGAGCAAGCCACGGCCCCGCCCGTACCGCCCAATACCGTGCAGGCTGCCGCCGTCCCGGTGCTCCCATCTGTACCGCCCGATACGGTAGACTGGCTGGCCCGCACCCTGCCCGGCAATGCCTCCACCGATACCATGCTGCAAATCGAGGGTAAGTCCTACCGGTTACGGTTGAGTGCCTCGGCCGATTCGACGCGGATGCTGCGCGTTTCTACAGGAGGAATTGTGGGCGAAGCGTTTGCCGTGGACAGCAACTTCGTGCGGAACAAGTTGGTGCAAGGGCCATCCGGCAGCTACGTCATTCAGCTGCTGGCTGCCGGGCAGCCCGTCATGCGCAGGCGTTTTCAAAAGCCGGATTTCTATACCGTAGCGGAGCGGGCTATTGTGGTTGTCAGTGAGCCGACGCCGCCGCGCTTTCTGGGCTACTATCCGGAGTTGGGCGGGTTGGCGTTCTGGCAGCAAATCGGTATTCCGGCCAGTGAAGTGGGGAGCTATTTTTTTTATCTGCTTGATCTGAAGGGGAAGGTGCGAGAATTATCCTTTGGCAATCAGTTCGGGGAAGGCCACACCGACTGCGACCCGCTCCCAGCCCCGGGCGGCAAGGCCCTGCTTACCTGCGCCAGGCTGTTGCGCCCCGGCCAGCCTCCTCTGAATCTGCAGAAGCCTCAGGCGGATCTGGCCCTGGCCCGCTTCCTCTCCGATACCACGCTGCTGGTGCTCTATAACTACGGTGAGTACAAGACGGAAACCGACAACAGCGGCCTGGAAGAAATGAGCTGGCAAGTACCGCCGCACCTGCGCAATAAGCCCAATGGCTTTGTACTCAACCTGCAGGGGAAGCAGCTGGCCCGGTTTCGCTTCAATAGCCTGGGCGAGGAAATGGGCTACTACGTGCGCCGCGCCTACGTACCGGCCGTGCAGACCTATTACCTGCTGGATGCGGAGCGGGGAGTACGCCTGCTGGCTAAGCAGAATCCGGCTGCCACCCGGGAAGTTCCGTTCCGGCAGATGACCCCATTCAGCCCCCCGCAACGCCCCATGGAAGTTCAGTTTACGATACGAGCGGGAACGGCTGACTTCGTCTTCTACGCCGACAAGGCCCACCCCGAAAAACTGCGTTACCAGCGCTCCAGAAACGCTGAATAACTCGTTCGTAACGTTGCCTACTCCCCGTTATGCCTTCGCTTTTTGTTCGTGAGAAAACTGTTGTGCCGCCCCCGGTCCATCCGCTCACGCCCTGGCCGGAACAGCTAAAAAATACCCTGTTGCTGGCACTCATGGTAGTGCCGGTAATAGTATTTCTGTTGGTAGGAGCGGTAGTCGGGGTAGTGGTGATGGGAAGGGAGGCCGGTGGAAAATTGCTACTTCGGACCCGCCAGCTACTGGGCCACCAGCCCGCCCCTGTCCCGCCGGAGCCCGAGCTGCCGGAAGAAAGCTTCCGCAATGCCCAGGTACGCCTGCTGCTCACGGGGGAAGACTGGGAAAACTACGGTCCGGAGTTCAGCGCGTGGTACGATCTGTGGGCCGAGCTGGAGCATGAGTACGGCAACTTGCCCGGCTTCTACCGCCTGCACACCGAGCCCGAAATTCCGGACCTGCACGGCCAGCTGGTGTCCGACCTGTGCCGGGAGACGCCGGAAGGACTGTTTCTGCAAGTGCTGGAACTGCGCCCGGGCCAGGAGCCGGCCGCTACCTCGTGGCTGGTGTTTCTGGAGTTTGCCACGCTGCGTCATCAGCGCGTAGCCGAAACCGGCGACTTTTACCTGTTGCCCCACGCCGAAGCTACCCCTGACCGCTTTGAAGGGATACGGGCCGATGGCAGCCGGCTGGTGCTGCAGGTGCAAACGGACATCTAGTGCCCGATGACCGGCTCCGGCTCGGCAGTTTCGGGAGACTGGAGCGGCACCACGTACGTTGCCAACGACCGGACCGCCAGCAGCAGGCTGATGAGAATGAGAACAGTCCCGAGCAGAAAGGGGGCACCAGGAAAGTAAATGGGAGCTTTGGGGCCGGTAAAATAAGAAAACAGGTTGGTCATGAGCGGTGGCCCTACGATGGAGGTAAGGCTCATCAGGCTGGTAAGTGCCCCCTGTAGCTCGCCCTGCTCATTACCCGGTACCTGCCCCGAAATAATACCCTGCAACGCCGGGCCCGAAATGCCCGCCAGGCAGTACGGCACCAGAAACACGTACATCATCCAGCCTTTGGTGGCGAAGGCAAACAGCACAAAGCCCACCGCGTACAGCAGCATCCCCAGAAATACCGAGCGTTTCGGCCCCAGCGCCGGATTAATACGCCGGATCAGCAGGCCCTGCACAATGGCCACCAGCAGCCCGATGGCCGCCAGAGAGTAGCCTACCTCGTTATTGCTCCAATCAAATTTCTCGATAACGTAGTATGTCCAGTTGCTCTGGGTGGCATGAGCGGCAATATAAATGCATAGCAACGACGACACCAGCCCGGTAATAACGGGGTAGCGCTTCAGCATCTTGAGGGAGCCTACCGGGTTGGCCCGCCGCCAGTCAAAAGCCCGCCGCCGCTCCTGGGGCAGTGACTCCGGCAGCACAAAAAAGCCGTACAGCAGGTTGAGCAGCGTGAGGGCGGCGGCGGCTAGAAACGGTACCTTCGGCCCAAAGTTCACGAGCTGGCTCCCCAGCAACGGCCCGATAATGAAGCCCAACCCGAAAGCGGCCCCAATCATGCCGAAGTTCTGGGCGCGGGTTTCTGGGGTGCTGATATCGGCAATGTACGCGGAGGCGGTAGTGAAGCTGGCGCCCATTACGCCCGCAATCAGCCGGCCCACAAACAGCCAGCCGATGGTGGGAGCGAAGGCCAGCAGCACGTAATCGAGGGCGAAGCCCAGCAGGGACAGTAGCAGCACCGGCCGCCGCCCAAACCGGTCGGAGAGGTTGCCCATCACCGGTGAAAACAAGAACTGCATAATGGCAAAGGCGAATACCAGCCAGCCGCCTATCCGGGCCGCGTCGCTGATGGTGCCCCCGGTCAGGTGCCGGATCAGCGTCGGGATAACCGGAATGATAATGCCGATACCCGTCACATCCAGCAGCAGCGTAAAGAAGATAAAGCCAAGCGCGGCTTTGCGGGGAGAGGAGGAGGCACTCATAGCGGAACATCAATGCGAGCTGTAAAGCTACAGCTTTGGGCTTGTGTCAATCGGGCTACTGAGGCCGTTCTGGAAATATTTCGTTCTTTGACGCGGCCTGCCCCAAGGTGGCCTGCATCCTTATCCTTTTAGCTGAACCTATGTTTTTCATTTACGGAACCGGTACCACTCGCCTCGTAACTACGCCACTACCCACGCTAGCCTGTGCGCACTGCGGCACCCGGGGGCAACTAAGCGTTACCGTTTTTTCGCGCTATGTCAGCTTATTCTGGATTCCCGTCTTCCCTTTTGGCAAAGTAAGCGTCACGGTATGTGAGCATTGCAAGCAAACCCTCACTTCTAAAGAACCGCTGCCCGAAGCGTACCGGCTGCCTGTGCAAACGGTGCAGCAGCACGCCCCCACAGCCTTCTCCAACTTCGCCCTGCTTTTGTTAGTGGTAGCTGGTATTGTGCTGGCCCTGGTGCTGGGCCAATTGGCCCCTAATAGTAAGTCTAAGGCTGATACGGCCCAGAGCACTGACGCTGACGCCGGCGTCACGCTGGGAGCCCGCTATAAAATGAAAAATACCACTGGCGCAACCGGCTACGCGCTTATGGAAGTCACCCGCCTGACCGACGATACAGTGTACTACAAGACAACGAGCATGTTGCGGAGCAAGCCGACGGCGGCCAGCACTGCTCAGGCCCTGCGGGATTCCGTGTCTCCCGGCGCCGCCCAGAGCCGCTACCCCCGCAAAATGTGGCATTTTCTGGTGCAGGGCCAAGGCATGTTTCGGCCGCTTACCCTCACGGAATAGGGGGCAACGGCTTCGTCACACGGCGAGAAGAACCTTTATATTTCCCATTCTACCACTTCCTGGGTATCGAAGTAGTACAGCACACAGCGGACCTGCTCAAACCCCAGCTGCCGGAACAGGCTGGCGTAGCGTTGCAGCGGCTGGCGGTGGCGGGCTTCGGCGGGCGGAAGCTTGAAATCGAGCAACACCACGCTGGGACCCGTGGCCCCGGGCGCGGCTTCGAACACAATACGGTCGGGCTTGTAGTCCTGCTTGCGGGTGCCACCCACCAGAATTTCCCGCTCCGTTTCGGCTACCACGTCGGGCCCAAAGTAGCGGGCCAGCTCCGGGTGCTGGGTTACTTCCCGCAGGCGGCGCAGCAGCTCCACTTTTTCCCGGGTACTGATCAGGCCCTCTGCTACCAGCTGGGTGGCCACGCGCTCTACCTCGGCGGCCTGTTTCACACGGCGCAAGGCGTAGTGGAGGCGGCGGTTCCATTCGCGCTGCTCCTGTTGGTCATCGAAGTCAAAAACCGTGTTGGCGTGTTGTTTCAGCCGCAGGCGCTGCTCCCAGGGCGTACTGGTGAGGTTGGTGAGTGGCAGGCTGAGTGCAGTCTGCCGGAGCGTTTTGGCCAGCGGCACCTCCCCCCGGGCATCCGACAGCACGTAGGCCATCTGCTCGTCTTGCCACTGCTCGGTGCTCAGCAGATAGCGGTGCAGTAGTTCCGCCACGGTAGCCGCAGGCTTCTCCGAAACGGCCGGGGCTTCTCCCTCCTTGCCGGCCTTGGTGGGCTTGGGCTGGCGGCTGATGGCATACAGCCGGTGCCGGGGCCGGGTGAAGGCAACGTACAACATGTTCAGCCCTTCCAGAAAGGTTTTTTCCAGTTCCTCAGTGTACTGCTGGGCCAGCGGCGTGTACAGCAACGACTCCCGTTGGGGCAGCACAGCAATACCGGGCATCTCGGCCACCGGCCGGTCGGTGGGCTCAGGCAGGCGGCCCCACAGCAGCGTGCCCAGATGCGGCCGCAACGACCAGTCGGCAAATGGCACAATCACCACGCCGTAGGCCAGGCCTTTGGCTTTGTGCACGGTGGTGATGACAATGGCGTCGCGGCCGGCGGGGGCGTTGATGCTGAGCGCGCTTTTTTTCTGGTCCCAGTAAGTCAGAAAGTTGTTGAGGTTGTTGCCGAAGCGCAGGCTGTATTCCAGGGTCAGATCCAGGAAACGAAACAGGTACTCGCGCTCCGCCACCCGGTCCAGCAGCCCAAACAGCCCGATCAGACGCTCCGTCAGCTCATACAGGCCCAGGTTGCCGGTTTCGCGTTCCTGCACGTCGTAGCCCAACGCCCGCAACTCATCGAAAAAGGGTTCGGCCGAGGGCTGGTTGGCCAGTTCGGCCCAGCGCCGGGCGCGGTCGGGGGTAGGAGCCAGGCCCCGCACCACCCGATCTACCAGCAGCAGGGCTTCGGCGCGGGCCAGCGTGTCGGCAGGCTGGTTGAGCACCTGGAACAGAGCTACCAGCAGGTTCACCACCTCCGCAAACTCCAGCGACAAAGAATCGGCTGAAATAATGTCGTAGCCCCGCTCCTTCAGGAACTTGGCGGTGCGGCGGCTTTGGTCGCGGCGGCGGCAGAGCACGGCAATATCCTGGAGCCGAAATCCATCGGCCACGGCCTGCTCCACCAGCTGCAGCGTCAGGTACAGGGTACTTTCGTCGTAGTCTAGCGTCTGGCCGGGCAGGTAATTGGGCAGCGTTTCGGGCGTGTACGTACCCCGGGCCGCATCATAGCGGCAAGCCGGCGCGTCATCCGCAGTGAAAAGAAGTTCGACGTGCGCTGCCGCTGAACTGTTGGTAGAGGTGGGAGCCTGCTGCACAAAGTCCGCGTCGTAAATACCCTGCACCAGCGGCAGGGTGGCGTGGGCGTGGCTTACCTGGCTGAAAAACTGGTTATTGAAGTCGATGATGCCCTGGCCGGAGCGGTAGTTGATGTTCAGGTTGCGGGGTTCCAGGGCCTGATCGAGGGTGATGTAGCGGCCGGCCAGCAGCTCGCGCAGCTCCGGGTCGGCGAGGCGGTTGTAGAGGTGGCTGGTCTGGCGCTGGTACAGGCGCAGAATCTGCTCCATCTCGCCCCCGCGCCAGCGGTAGATGGCCTGCTTGGCGTCGCCCACGGCCAGGCTCAGTTGCCCGTCGCCCAGGGCGTTTTCCACCAGTGGCAGCAGGTTGTTCCACTGGAGCACGGAAGTGTCCTGAAACTCATCGATGAGCAGATGGCGGTACCGGTCGCCCAGCCGCTCGTACAGAAACGGCACCGGCTCGCGCAGCACAATCTGGGCAATGCGGCGGTTGAACTCGGCAATGAGCACCACGCCCCGGTCGCGGCTCAGCTGGTCCACCGATTTGCTCAGCTCGCTTAGCAAACTCACCTGAAATACGTAGGGCAGCATGCCCGTCACCAGCAGGTAATCGGGCAGCAGGGCGGCGCGTAGGGTTTGCAGCTGCTCGAAGGCCTGCGTCAGCAGGGGCGCGGCGGCATCCACGGCATCGCGCAAGGGGCCTTTCTTGGATTTAGCGCTGCTCCAGTCGCCCGATTCCACCGGCTTCAGGGCGGTGGAGGTGGGGAAGCTGGCCCCGGCGGCGGGTACCTCCAGCCAGCGCGCCCAGTTACTGAAGTGGCCGTACACGCCGTTGCCGCCCCCGGCCAGGTGCTCGGCCTCCAGACCGTGCGCGGCCAGGGTTTCTAGGGCCACGGCGGCCGGCTGGCGCACGAGGTCCTCAATTTCCTTCTTGCGCAGCCGCAAGGTTTCGTGCAGGCGGCGGTAGTCCTGCATGCTGAGCTGCTGCAGCTGCTCCACGGCCTCATGTACCGGCTCGCTGAGCAGAAACTGCCCGAACTGCACCAGTTCATCGGGCAAGTTGTTCCAGCTGCGGCCTTCCTCGGCTTTGTTGAGGGCGAAATCGGAAATGGTGCGGGAGAGCAAAGCCGCATTCGGGTCGCGGTTCACGCGGTCCAGCAGCAGCGCCACGGCGTTTTGCAATACGGTGGCGCTGTCCAGCTCCACCTCAAACGTAGCGGGCAGCCCCAACTCGCGGGTAAACGCCGTCACGATGCGCTGCACAAACGAGTCGATGGTGCTCACCGCAAAATCGGCGTAGTGGTAGAGGGCAAGCCGGAACGTGGCCGTGGCCCGCTCCCGCAGTACCCGCTGCCGCTCCTCGGGCGTGGCCAAGTGGGCCAGGGGGCCTTCGGCGGCCAGCTCGTCGGCAATTTCGGTGAGCAGGCCGTCGGTGGCACCGGTGGGCAGGCGAGCAAACCGCCGCAGCGCCCCCAGAATCCGTTCCTTCATTTCCCCGGCCGCGTCGTTGGTAAACGTAATGGCCAGAATGCTCTTGAAGTAGCCCGCGTCCTCGGTGGCCAGTGCCAGCTTCAGATATTCTTTGGTGAGCTGATACGTTTTGCCGGACCCGGCGGAGGAGGAGTAAATGCGGAAAGTGGCGGGCATCGGGGGAGACTTAAAAATCTTCGTTACTGTGGACGCGCAATTGCTGGTCCTTGCGTCTGGCCCGATTTCTTTAGGTCCGGGTCATATGTCGTTCTCGACGGTGGCGGCGGTAAAATCTTTGCGAGCTGGCCTGCTCCAGGCTCGCCATACCTTTTTTGCGCTCTGGTACAAGCATGTCACTGGTAAATCGACTACTTCGACCGTATTCGTAGAGCATACCATCAATTACAGTCTGCGTTGAGCCTATACAGCCACACAGCTGAGCATATTTTTTGGTGTCGCGACGGTGCCGGAGCAGCAACGGATATAAATCCACTTCCGGCCGTTCCGTCAGCGCCCAAAAGGCGTAACCGCGCACTGCCGGCGACTTATGAGCGAGTAGCGTCTGTAGTTCCTCGTTGCTGCATTGCTTGCGTAAAGAATCAAACCTGATGTATTGCCGTGGCATGTAGGCTGCCCGGCTTACCAACTCGCACTTCAAAACGCCCACGTAAGCAATTGTGTCGGTTACTCGCTTAATAAAAGCCGCCTGACGGTTTACTTGCGCCTTTATCTCTTGTCCCACACCCAATAACAACATCAGCACAATCAGTCGATACCTCATAATACGCATAGTCATAAGTAGTAGAAAATAGGGGTACTACTCATACTGCCTCCTGCACCCACTGGCCCATTTCGGCCGGGATGCGCTGGGGGCGCATAGTGGCGGGGTCGAGCAGAATCCAGTGAGTTTCGGCTTCGCAGAGCAGCTTGTTGTCGGTGGCCCGCTCGATGCGGACATGGCGGTGGGAGGTTACGCCTTCCATACTGCTCACCCAGGTAGTGCAACGTAATTCCTCGCCCAGCAGCGCCGGGTGCAGGTATCGAATATGATGCTCGCGCACTACCCACACGTAGCGGGCCTGGGCCTCGGGCGGGGCGGCGGCGTGCCAGTGGGCAGCGGCCGTATCCTGCACCCACTGCAGGTAACGCACGTTGTTCACGTGGCGAAGCTCGTCGATGTCGGTGGGCTGGACGGTCAGGTAATGGGCGAAGCGGAAGGCGGGGGCGGAAGTCTTCATAGCACCGGCAAAGATACGGGCAGGAGCAGGGGTCGGGCGACGAAAACGGGGAAAGTTGGGCCGTTCGGGCATTTAGCCGCTCGTGCTATTCCATATCTAAAATATACCTGTATCTTTGAGCACCTTAAGAAAACGCGGTTCCGCCGTTCTGTTGAGTATTTCCGCAAGGAAGAAAGCAGTTCCGGATTCTTCCTTTTTTAAGATAAAAATCATCCATCATCACCAGTACCATGCAGACAGGAACTGTAAAATTCTTCAACGAAACCAAAGGTTTCGGCTTTATCAAAGTTGACGAAACCGGCGAGGACGTGTTCGTTCACGTAACCGAGTGCATCGACGAGATTCGCGACAAAGACAAGGTTGAATTCGAAATTGCTCAGGGCAAAAAAGGCCCGAACGCTGTGAAAGTGAAACTGGCCTAGTCCAGTATCCTTTCCGGATAGCTCAGAAAAGCAGGCTCCTTAAGGGCCTGCTTTTTTTGCATTTAGGCGCCGCTGAATGACGTTCTTATAGATTCGGCGTGCAATTGCCGATTATTCTCCGTACCTTTGCAGCCGCATTTGAGAACGGCCACGTTCCGCGCAGCTTGTGAGCTGCCTTAAAGAAACTTGTTGGGCCGGCTTTGTCTTCCGTCCGTTGCTTCCGTCACTTGTCGTTGTGTTGAGTGGGAGAGAAGAGCGTCGCTGAATCCGCTGTTTTCAGAGCTATTCACTCCACTCCATCAACACTGACATGGAAAACGAAACCGTTAAGACCAAGTTCAGCGAGCTGACCCTCTCTGAAGAAATGCAGCGTGCCATCACCGAAGTTGGCTACGAAGAAGCATCCCCCATCCAGGCCGCCGGTATTCCGGTATTGCTCCAGGGCCGCGACGTAATCGGCCAGGCCCAGACCGGCACCGGTAAAACCGCCGCCTTCTCCATCCCCGCCATTGAGCGGGTCGATACCGACTCGCGTGAAGTGCAGTGCCTTGTGCTCTGCCCCACCCGTGAGCTGGCGGTGCAGGTTTCGGGCGAAATCCAGAAACTGGGCAAATACAAGCGTGGTCTGGCCGTGGTGCCGATCTACGGTGGCTCTTCTTACGACCGTCAATTCCGTGCTTTGGAGCGTGGTGTGCAGATCGTAATTGGTACGCCCGGCCGCGTAATGGACCACATCGAGCGTGGTACGCTCAAGCTGGAGCATTGCAAAATGATCATCCTCGATGAGGCCGACGAAATGCTCGACATGGGCTTCCGCGACGATATTGAGACGGTGCTCAAGAAAATGCCCGAAGACCGCCAGACGGTATTCTTCTCGGCTACCATGAGCAAGCCGATCATGGAGATGACCAAGCGCTACCAGAAGGATCCGCAGATCGTGAAGGTGAACCATCAGGAAATGACGGTTACCAACATCGAGCAGAGCTACTTCGAGGTGCGCGGTCCGCAGAAAAAAGACGTGCTGACCCGCCTCATCGACATGTACAACATCAAGTCGGGCATCGTCTTCGCTAACACGAAGCGCATGGTCGACGAGATTGTGGGCGACCTGCAAGCTAAAGGCTATTTCGCCGAAGGCCTGCACGGCGACATGGGCCAGCAGCAGCGTCAGAACACGCTCGATAAATTCCGCAAAGGCACCCTCGAAATCCTGGTAGCTACCGACGTAGCCGCCCGCGGCATCGACGTAGACAACGTGGAAGTGGTAGTAAACTACGACCTGCCCGCTGACGAGGAGTACTACGTGCACCGCATCGGCCGTACTGGCCGCGCCGGCAAGCAGGGCAAAGCCTTCACCTTCGTGAGCGGCCGCGACATCTACAAGCTGCGCGACATCATGCGCTTCACCAAAGCCAACATCAAGCAGGAGCGTGTGCCGTCCTTCGAAGATGTGTCGGAGGTGAAAACCACGCTGATGCTCAACTCCATCAAGGAGGTAATTGAGAAAGGCAACCTCGACAAGTACGTGGCCCGCGTGCAGCGCCTCATCGACCAGGACCAGGAGGATGGCATTACGTCGCTCGACGTAGCTGCTGCTCTGCTGAAAATGACGATGAAGGAAGACAAGCGCGCCCAGGAAAGCCTCGACGCCAGTCGCACCCAGGGTGCCGCCCGCGCCGGCTTCACCCGTTTGTTCGTGACGATGGGCAAGAAGGACCGTCTGCACCCCCGCGACATCGTGGACCTGATTGCCGAAAACACCAGCCTCACGGCCAGCAAAGTCGGTGACATTGCCCTCTACGATAAGTTCAGCTTCGTGGAAGTACCGAATGAGTTCGTGGAAGAAGTGGTGAGCCAGCTCGGCCGCAGCTCCATCCAGGGCCGTCCGGTGGCCTTCAACATTGCTACGCCCCGCCAGGAAGGCGATGCGCAGCAGGAAGGTGGTAACCGCGGCGGCTTCGGCGGCGGCAGCGACCGTCCACGTCGGGCTCCCGGCAGCTTCGGTGGTGGCGAGCGTCGCGAAGGCGGCAGCAGCTACGGTGGTAACCGTGGTGGTGGCTCCTTCGGCGGCAACCGTGGTGGTGGCTCCTACGGCGGCGACCGTCGGGAAGGCGGCAGCAGCTACGGCGGCAACCGCGGCGGCGGCTCCTACGGCGGCGGTAACCGCCGCGAGGGTGGCAGCAGCTACGGCGGCGGCTACAAAGGCAAGCGCGACGACAGCTAAATCATAGATGGTGCAGACAAGATTGATTTCACAGATTTCAATCTGAGCTGATTTCACCAACGCAAAAGAGCCACTTCATTTGAAGTGGCTCTTTTGCGTTGGTCTGGGTTAGATGGTAGCATTCGCAAATACTCCTAAAAAAGAAAGCCGCTCCTACTGGAGCGGCTTTCTACGTGTTACAGATGATAAGTTGAAGTCTATGAAATCAACTATATCAGCACCATCTGTATCAGCACCATCTGTGATTATTTCTTGGCGGCGTCGCGCAGGTCGCGGATTTCGTCGTGGCCCTGCTTGATACCGGCCGCCTGCTTTTCGATCAGGGCCTTGATGGGGGCCGGGATGTCCTGAATCTTCTGAGCTTTCTCGTAGGCAGCTTTGGCGTAGTCTTCGCCTCGCTCGCACTCGGCGAGGATGCTGTGACGGTCTTTGCTGGTCACCAGGCCCTTCAGGTTGATAAACGCGCGGTGGATGGTACCGGTAATGGACGACTCTTCTTCGGGATGCAGGTTGAGCTTGTGCATCTGGTCTTCCAGTTCGGTAATATATTCGGAACGTTGAGCGGCGTATTTCTTGAAGGTCTGCTTCAGATCGGCATCTTCTACATCGGTCAAGGCTTCGGTATAGCCTTTCTGGCCATCTTTCAGAGTTTCGAGCAGTTCGTTGAGGCCGGCTTGCAGTGCTTTAGCTTCCATGAGGAGAGGGTTGTTATGGGTGTTTAGGAAAGGTGGAATGCCTCTCTTTACTGTAAAACAGCCCGCAGGGTTTCTGCACGGTTAAGTCAGGCTGACTATACAGCTTCTTCTCCCACTACTCCCGCTCCAATTTCCCCATGGCCCGGCCGGCCAGGTAGCCGGTGGTCCAGGCCGCCTGAAAATTGAAGCCGCCAGTAATGCCGTCTATATCAAGAACTTCTCCGGCGAAATGCAGGCCCGGTACCAGTCGGCTTTCCAGCGTTTTCATATTGATTTCACCAAGTGAAATACCGCCGCAGGTCACAAACTCATCCTTATAAGTGGTTTTGCCCTGTACGGCCAGCGCCGTACGCAGCAGGCCTTCGATCAGGCGGTTCTGGAGCTTGACGGGTAGTTCCAGCCAGCGGGTTTCGGGGCTGATGCCTGCCTGTTCCGCCAGAGTACGCCACAGCCGCTGCGGCAACCCGAACAAGGGGTTGCTGCTCACAATTTTTTTGCTGTGTAGCTCCCGGAATTCCAGCAGATGCTGGCGGAGCGTGTCTTCCGTAAAATCGGGAAGCCAGTTGATAAGGGTAGTGCTCTGGTAACCCAGTTCGTGCAGGCGGCGGGCACCCCAGGCCGAGAGCTTGAGCACGGCCGGGCCACTCACGCCCCAGTGCGTCACCAGCACCGGGCCTTCGTACTCCAGCTTTTCGCCGGCTATCCGCACCCGGGCGCGGGGCACGCTTACGCCCGGCAGCTCCCGCAACGGCGAGTTGGGTACATTAAAAGTAAACAGGCTGGGTACCGGCTCCTGAATGCTGTGGCCCAGTTGGCGCAGCCACGCGTACTGCTCCGCTTTGGGCGCGCCGCCGGTAGCTACCAGCAAGCGGCTGACGGGCAAAGTCTGGGCATGTACTCCGGTGAGCTGCAACTCAAAGCCGCCCTTGGGTTGGGGCGTAATCTGTTCGGCGGTAGTCTGCAGCAGAATCTGGACCCCGGCCCGGCGTGCGGCCTCCAACAGGCACTGGGCAATGGTTTCCGACGAATCGGTGATGGGGAACATGCGGCCGTCGGGCTCGGTCTTGAGCCGTACGCCTCGCTTTTCGAACCACCGCACGGTGTCTAATGCCCCAAACTGTTTGAATGGTTCTTTGAGTTGACGGGCTCCGCGCGGATAATGCTGCACGAGCTGCGCGGCCGTATCGGCGGCGTGGGTTACGTTGCAGCGCCCCCCGCCCGAAATCCGGACTTTACTAAGAAGCTTGCCCGTTTTTTCAATCAGGAGTACCCGCAGGGCGGGGTTAGCTTCGGCACAGGCAATAGCCCCGAAAAAGCCCGCCGCGCCCCCACCTAATACGGCCACCGTCAGTTGTTCATTCACGGGGCAAAGATAAATCACGGACACAGACGGATTGCCCGGCGCGCCCGGATTCATGCGGATAAATCGGTCTGGTCAATATTACTAAGCTGATGCATCCAACTTCAGAAAGACTGCGAAGCATCCGTCGTCATTCGTTTCAAGACGTGACTAACAGAATTCCAGCGCGGCTACTACATCATCGTGGCGAAACTGGTAGCCGGTCAGCCGCCGGATAAGGGAAGAGTCGATTTGCTTACCACCGGTGGTTTCTTCCTGAAACGTGGGGGGCTGCAGGTGCAGGCGGGTGGCGGCGGCGGTGTAAAAAGTACGCCGAGTGGGGTGAGAGGCCGCGCTGGCATTGAACGTGTAGCCCCACAGCTGCTG
Source organism: Hymenobacter swuensis DY53 (assembly GCF_000576555.1). Lineage (NCBI taxonomy): Bacteria > Pseudomonadati > Bacteroidota > Cytophagia > Cytophagales > Hymenobacteraceae > Hymenobacter > Hymenobacter swuensis. The sequence goes on along the minus strand of NZ_CP007145.1, from coordinate 2,792,777 downwards.
CTCCAGCACACAGACCAACAGGCTCACACAGTCGTGCAGATGAATCATATTCACCGGAGCCTCACCATGCGCCACCCCGGTCCGGCCCGCCAGAAACCGGCCCGGTGGGCGGCCCGGACCCATGAGGCCGGCCAAACGCACCACCGTATGGTTGGCGTGTTGGAAGGGGTATTCGGCTTGCAGCAGCGGGGCGGGCGCGTCTTGCGTGGCCTGGGCATCGGGCTCGTACATCAGGCGAGGCTCATCGGGATATACGCCCGTGGAGCTGACCAGTAGTACATGCTGCACCCCGGCACTTTCTGCCGCCTGTGCCACCAGGCGCACCACCCCGGGATACGCTTCCTGGCTACCCGCCCCCCGGGTGGGCGGAACATTCAGAATCAGGATTTCCACGCCTTGCAGCATGGCCTGCAGGGTGTCGGCATCGGTGGCGGAAAGGGTGGGAGCCAGCCGCAGCAGATAGGGCCGGATGCCCACGTCGCGCAGGGTGAGGAGCTGGCCGGGCGTGGTGGTGGAGCCGTGGACCGGGTAGCCGGCCGTCACCAGCGCGCGGGCCAGCGGCAGCCCCAGCCAGCCGCAGCCCAGCACGGCCACGGTGGGGAGAGAAGCAGAGAGAGCAAGGTGGGTCATGGATGGGTAAAGGTGGCAAAAAAACTTTCCTGCGCAAGGAGGCAACCGGGGAATAAGCAAACTGTTACCTTGCGCCCAAACCAGTATGCAAGCATACTATTTATGCCCGCTCCCTACCGCCTCTATCCCGAATTCACCCCCGACTTCGAAGCCCGCGTACGGCTGCTGCGGGCCGATGAGGGTGGGCGGCAGTTACCGCCGTATAACGGTATCCGCTGGGATTTTCAGTACGCGCAGGACAAGCCGAGAGTAGTCTACATGTGGCTGTACCCGGATTTCTTCGACCCGATTACCGGCGACTCGTGGCAGAAAATGCCCTTGCCGGTGGATGAATGGCTGCACGTACGCGTTGCTGTTATTTTTGACGAAGCCCGGACTTTGCACCAGTCAAAAATCCGTGCCGGTACTAGCTTCTATTACTGCGAAGGAAGCCATATTGTAGCCGAGGGCACCGTTACCCGCCTGACCGGTTTGTTTGCTCCCCGGCCCCAGCCATAACTCCTGAACCATCTTTTCCCACTTCAACTTTCTCACCCTATGTCTTTCACGCACCCTTACGCCCAGCCCATGCTGCGCGACAATGCCCTGCAGGGCAAAACCATTGTGGTAACGGGCGGCGGTACCGGTCTGGGCCGGGCCATGACCACATATTTTCTGCAGCTCGGGGCCAACGTGGTTATCAGCTCCCGCAAACTGGAGGTACTGGAGAAAACCGCTCAGGAACTGCGCGAGCACACTGGCAACGCCAACGTGCTGGCCGTGCAGTGCGACGTGCGCAAGTACGACGAGGTAGAGGCGTTGCTGCAGAAAACCATCGATGCCTTCGGGGGCGTGGATGTGCTGCTTAACAATGCGGCCGGCAACTTCATCAGCCCCACGGAGCGCCTCAGCCACAAGGCGTTTGATGTAATTGTGGACATCGTGCTCAAAGGCTCCTACAACTGTACGCTGGCTTTCGGGAAGCGTTGGATTGCCGATAAGCGTCCCGGCACCATCCTCAGCATTGTAACTACCTATGCTTCCGTTGGGTCGGCGTTTGTGGTACCCTCGGCTTCAGCCAAGGCCGGCGTGCTGGCCATGACCCGCTCCCTGGCGGTGGAGTGGGCCAAGTACGGCATCCGGTCCAACGCCATTGCGCCCGGCCCTTTCCCCACGGAAGGCGCCTGGAGCCGTCTATTTCCTGAGCCTCTGGCCTCTAAGCTTGACCCGGCCGCCAACGTGCCACTCAAGCGCGTAGGCAACCATCAGGAGCTGGCTAACCTGGCGGCCTACATGGTGTCTGATTTCTCGGCCTACATGAATGGCGAAGTGGTTACCCTTGATGGAGGTGAGTGGCTCAACGGGGCCGGCGAGTTTAACAAGCTCGAAATTCTGACTCCCGAAATGTGGGACCAGATTGAAAAAACCATGCGCCGCTAAATCACGGATTCAGCCGGATGTATCAAATTTTGTGACTGGTTTTCGGCCTTTAGCAACGTCTGCTTCTGACTAAAAAGTTGGTAAATAGCAATTTGCCGCAACAAAAAAGCCGCGCAATATGCGCGGCTTTTTTGTTGCGGCAAATTGCTGGCCGGTAGAACAGTCCACAAAATCCGACAAATCTGGCTAGATCCGTGATTAGAAGTGGTAGCCTTTGAAATCCTTGCTGAACTCCTGGGCGGGAATGGGCTGGTTGGGGATGACGTCGGAGAACTCAAATTTTTCGAACAGGCCTTTATCGTCGTTTACCTGCACCACCAGTGGGAGGTAGAGCTTCTGGTCGATGCATAGGAGTACGCGGCGGCCGTAGCTGTTGGGCACCTGCACCGTTTTGCCGGCCGGTACTACCGCGCCTGCTGAAAGGCCGTTGCGTTCCAGAATCCGGTACTCGCCACATCCGAATTTATCGGAAATAGTAGTCACGCTTTCGGCCTTGGAGGGCTTGTAGCTCACGTAGCGAAACTGCGGATAATCGGAGCGGAGGACGTAGGCGGGGCGGCCCTGCACGGTGGTGTCGCCGGCGTAACGAAAGGTTTTCTCAAAGGTGCGGTCGAGACGCTGGCTGGAGCCGTGCAGCAGTTCAGTAATGGTGCCGTAACCGGCATCCAGGGCACTATGGTGTTGGTTTTTGCGCATCACTGCGCCTTTCGGATCAAGGCTGAGCGTGACGTAGGGGAAGCTGTTAGGGTTCACCCAGGCGTCGCCGTTGTTCTGGCCCGTTACATACAGCACTTCAATGCCCTTCTGGTTGCGCAGGTAGACTTTGTAGGGGCTGAACGTCATTTTCATGAGCGTCCGGGCCTGCTGGTACGAGCCCTCGATGCGCTCCTGCGCCCGCACATTGCAGCGGAGGGTTTTTAGGTTCTGAATAGCAGTGCTAAGACGACTGACTAACTGCTCGGTAGTGATTTTGGGGTCGGCGGGGGTGGCCGCCAGGGCGCTGAACCCCAACATGGTTACGGCCAACGGCCGGTAATAACGCATCATGTAAAAGAGAAAGGGTAAGTAAGACGGGGGAAGATACAAGGCCGCCAAACATAAACCGGGCCGGACAGGTGAAGTAGTGAACTAGTGAGCTTGACGTTCCGCTTGCGCAGGTCGAACAGCAGACTCACCATCTCACTAGTTCACCTAATTGAGGCTGATGGCAGGAAAATGGCTGGCTTTGCTGTCGAATACAAACAGTTCATCTATTTCGACGCCGCGCAGAAAGCGGTAGAGCGGAAACTGTTCTACTACGGCCCGGATGGCCTCGGCGCTCTGCCCATTCATGGTAACCCAGCCTCGGGTACGGTCGGCACTAATAGCGTAGCTGTCAATGACGTTGTCTTCGATCAGGCGGCTGATAAAGGCCCGGTGACGCGGGATGAGGGCTATGAAATCCTCATCGAAAAAATCGGGCAGACGCAGGGTAACGACGAACTTGGCCATGAATGCGGGGAATACCCTGGCATAACGCGGCCCGGCTGACTTGGGTTGAGGTACGGAGCGCAGGTGTAACTTTTTTGGGGGTTTGGCAGAATAGATGCCCATGCACTTTACTGTTATTACCCCGACCCATAACCGCCGCGCCTACCTGCCCGAAGCCATCGACAGCGTGCGGGCCACCGTTGCGGCTCCGCTTGATTTTTCTTTCGAGCATCTGATCTGCGAAAACGCCAGCACCGACGGTACCGCCGAATGGCTGGAGGAAACGATTGAACAGCAGGACGATGTGGTGCGCGTACGCACCCAGACTACGCTGCTCAAGGCGGGCCCTGCCCGCAACCTGCTCATTCGGGAAGATGCACCTGCTGACACCTGGATTGTACCCCTGGACGACGACGACCTGTTGCTGCAGCGTGCCCTCTACCACTACGCCCGCGAAATTGAGCAGGCGCCCGGTCGACCCTGGCTGGTGGCCGATTTCCTGCGCGTGGACCAAGACCGGCGTTACCTGCCCAGTGAGGATTATTACGCTTGGCGCTTTGAAACTCCCCAGGATATGCTGCGCGCCATTTTCCGGGCCGAGCACTTCATCCAGGGTAATGTGTGCTACAGCCGGGAACTGTTCGACGCGGTAGGCGGCTACGACGAGGAAATTGAAATGGCTGAGGACTTAGACCTGTACGTGCGGTTTCTGCTGGCCGGCCACCTGCCTGTTATCTGTCCCCACATTAGCCACCTGCACCGCTTCCACACCAGCAACGTCAGCATCGGCGTGGATGCTGACAAGCACGCCCAAGACTTACGCATCATTTACGATAAATACGCCGGGCAGCTACAGAAGCAAGGCATTGAACGGCCGTAGTGATTCATTAATAGGAAATAGGCCGAGGACCTATGTCTCCATTGATTTGCAATTTTTGGAGGGTAAGGCTCTGTGGTTTATGCCCCTCAACTAACGCTTGACTGATGACACCTACCTCAGAACTCCAAGAGGCTATTTCAAAATGAAAATTTTCTTGCCATTCTCCTCTATCTATTGCTGCTTCCGCTATACGCTGAGCCGCCGCATAAACAGGCTCATCGGCCCATGATAGTCCTTCCAGCGTTGTACCATCGGAGTATTGTAGAACGAATGTTTCAGGAAAATCCACTTGGAATTTTTGCATAAATATTCGCCCAAAAGCTGTTGGGACGAACAGTATAATTTGAGTTGCGAGGTCAGCGGGAACTTGCTCTCTTAAAAGAAGTTCAAATACGCTATCCTCAGTTGCTTCATGCGGTACAAAAAGTGGTAAAGACTGGAGTATAAGCTTCTCTAACTGCGGAGTCGTCATGGCTACAAGCTATTGTTTTGTAATTACTCCACCTTTCACCACCAGCCGTACCTGCCGTAGGGCGGCCACATCCTGGGTGGGGTCACCGGAAACAGCAATGAGGTCGGCGAGGAGGCCGGGCTGGAGGCGGCCCCGGTCAGGAAGCTGGAACAGGCGGGCGTTGGTGGCGGTGAGGCCGCGTAGCACCTGCAGAGGCGTGAGGCCGTAGGTACGTACCAGCTGCTCGGCTTCTCGTAGGTTGTCGCCGTGCGCAAACACCCCCACGTCGCCCCCGATGGCCAATTCCACACCGCTTTGCAGGGCCAGCCGCATGCTTTCCCGCTTCTGGCGGATGCGTTCCGGCTCGGGCGTGGTACCGGGCTGCCAGCCCCGGTAGCGCGAAATGGCCTCGCCGGCGGCCACGGTAGGGCAGAGGGCTACCCCGCGCTGCTTCATCAGCCGGAATACTTCCAGCGTGCCCCCGTCGCCGTGCTCAATGGTTTGCACGCCGGCCAGCGTGGCGCGGCGCATGCCTTCGGGCGTGCTGGCGTGGGCCACCACGGGGCGGCCGGCACTGCGGGCGGTTTGTACAATCAGGTTCAGTTCTTCCTGCGAGAAGGTAGGGCGGCTGGACTCGTTGGGCCCCCAGCGGTAGTCGGCGTACACCTTAATAATATCGGCTCCCTTGCCCATCTGCTCGCGCACGGCCCGCACGATGCTGTCCACGCCGTCGGCTTCCTGCGCGCCCTGGGGCACGTCTACGTCGGCGGAAAGCTTGGGGCCGTAGCTGCCGGTAGCTACCAGGGCCCGGGTGGCTACGAGTAGACGCGGCCCGGGTATCAGGCCCTGGTCAATGGCCTGTTTCAACCCTACATCGGCAAAGCCAGCTCCTTCTGAGCCCAGGTCGCGGGCGGTGGTGAAGCCGGCGGCCAAGGTAGCGCGGGCGTGTACCGTAGCTCGGGCCACCCGCAATGCTTCCGATTCCAGCAGTACCTGGTCGTTCCACGGAGTTTCATTGTAGGGGTGGAGCAGCAGGTGACTGTGGCCTTCAATAAGGCCGGGCAGCAGCGTAAGGCCCGGCAACTCCAGCACCTGCGCGCCGGCCGGAGCCTGGAGCTGGGCGGCGGGACCTACGGCTTTTATCTTACTGTCCTCCGTGAGTACCGCCCAACCCGGGTGCAGGGTTTCACCGTCGAACACGGCGGCGGGGCGCAGGAGCAGGGCCGGTTGAGGGGCGGAGGAAGAAGTCTGAGCGGAAGTTGACCAGGTAATGCTGAAAAGCAGGGCGGTTGCAAAAGACCACAAAAGACGCATAGCTGGCGAAGGGGAGAGTGCTGTACAAGGTAACGCGGCCTTTCAGAATTGACACCATGCCTTCGGCTCCGGCTCCACGGGTAATCCCAGCACCTGCTGTAGTACACGGGCTATGCTACGGGTCGTCTGCATCGTTTCAACTTCGGCCAGATACAGGCGGGTGTTATTGGTCAGCAGTAGATACACTTCGCCGTAGTCCTCGTCAGCAGGCTGGATGGTGCTTTTACGAACCCTTACTTCTAGCACTTCGCCAAAAGCCACTGTGCTGGTTTTAGCAATTTGCTGACGGAAATAGGGATGCAGATGTTCTACGACAATAGACTGAGCCAGCGTGTCGACCAGTATATGATTATACAAGCGAATTTCCTCTATATCAGGAAAGCGGTTACGCTTTCGGTATGCGTGCCAAGCCACAACCAATCCGGCCAGCAGAAGCAGTGTTCCAAGCTCATAATTCTGTTGAATAAACGTAGGGAGCAAAAAGACTACCGCGACTACCAACCAAAACAGCACGGTGAAAAGCAGGTGCGCGGATGTTTCTTCTTGCCTCTGCAGGCGAATAGTTGTTGTTGAGTAGTGGAGCCTCAAACGGGTGCCGGAGTGCCTCAGACTTTGGCTAATTGCTTGCAGGCTAGAAAATAGCGGTGTAAGATCCATATTAAGCGGAAACGCCCGCCGGAAGATACATTTCCGGCGGGCGTCTCTTTATTCATCAAGCGAAACGGGCTACGCTTTTTCCTTAGCTGGTTTGCGCTTCACCTTCACTTTCTCCAGCTTCTTGCCGTTGCTGGCTGGGGCGGTGTCGTTAGCGGAGCCCACTAGGGTCATTTCCTTCACCAGGTGGCCGGCTCCGGCGAATTTATCCACCACGAACAGCATGTAACGCACATCCAGGGTGATGTTGCGCACCCGGTCGGGGTCGAACATGATGTCGGACATGGTGCCTTCCCAGTTTCGGTCGAAGTTGGTGCCAATCAGCTCGCCCCGGCCGTTGATGACGGGGGAGCCGGAGTTGCCGCCGGTGGTGTGGTTGGTGGCAATGAAGGCCACGGGCACGGTACCTTTATAGGCGTAAGGACCAAAATCCTTGTTTTTGTACAGCTCAGCAAGGCGGGCGGGCACTTCAAACTCGGGGTTGGTGGGGTCGGCCTTCTCCATAATACCGTCGAGGGTGGTGTAGAAGTCGTATTTGGTGCCGTCGGCGGGCTCATAGCCGGCTACTTGGCCGTAGGCGAGGCGCAGGGTAGAGTTGGCATCGGGGTAGAATTTCCGCTCGGGCTGCTGCAGGCGCAGGCCGGCCACGTACGTGCGCTGGAGCAGAGCAATGTTATCGGTGGCAGCGGTATACGTAGGCAGAATGACCGTGCGGTAGTTCCCGATGATGGCCTGCGCCAGTAGCACAGCCGGGTCCTGACGAAGCGTTTGCACATTGCCCTTGGCTACCTCATCCAGCACCGCAAAGGCCGATTCCTGAGTGGTAAGCTTTGATTTGCCATATAGTTGGGCCGCATACGCCGTCCACCCGCCGGGGCCGGTGTACTGTCCCTGCAGGGTTTTGACGTAGGCCGGCAGCAGCGCGGCCGGGGTGCCGGCAGCGTAAAGCGGCAGCAGCTGGGCGGCTACTTTCTGGTCAGTATGGGCACTGTAGTTGCGGAAGAAGCCCACGGACCCTTTTCTGGTTTTTTCGGCAGCGGCGGCCAATTCGGCGGCGGGTACCTTGTTATCGGCCAGTTCCAGCAACGGCAGCAGGCTGTTGGCATAGGCCATCAGCTCCACTCCCAGGGCGGCTTCCGTTACGTAGTCGCGGGCCAGGGTGTAGTCGCGGGCAGTGGCGTAGTTGCGTTTCAGGTCGGGGAGCAGCGTGGCAAAGGCAGCGCGGCGGGCAGCGTCGCCGCTTTCAGCCCACTGCTGAAACACCTGTTCCTGCTGCTGCTTCACGCGTACGGCATCGAGCTTTTTGAGGCCCCGGTTCTCGCCAATCCACTTTTTCCAGTAGTTGGCAATGCTGGCGTATTTGGCCGCGTACTGAATCCGCACCTTATCAGAAGCCTTCATATCGGCATCCAGCACCCGCAGCTTGGCGTCGCGTACATTAATTTTGGCCGGGTTCGAGACGGCATAGGTTTCCTCCACACCCCAGCTGGTGAGGTACTCGTTGGTGCGGCCCGGGAAGCCGAACACCATGGTAAAGTCGCCGGGCTGCACGCCGCCCAGGGAAATGGGCAGGTGGTGGCGAGGCTTGAAGGGCTTGTTATCGGGAGAGTAAGGGGCCGGCTTGTTATCGGGGCCGGCGTAGATGCGGAAGATGCTAAAGTCGCCGGTGTGGCGGGGCCAGGCCCAGTTATCGGTGTCGCCGCCGAACTTGCCGATACTGCTCGGGGGCGCGCCCACCAGCCGGATGTCCTGAAATACCTCCGTCACGAACAGGTAGTACTCATTGCCGTTAAACATGGGGCGCACAAAGGCCTGATAGCCGGTGCCCTGCACGGCAGCATGGGCCACGCGCTGCCCATTAGCCTGCACCAGCTTCTCGCGTTCCGCTTCCACAATGCCCGTGGTAGGCACGCCAGCCAGCACTTGGCTGCTCACGTCCTCCATGCGCACAATGAAAGTGGCCGTAAGGCCCGGATTGGGCAATTCCTGGCTGCGGTCCATGGCCCAGTAGCCGTTGGTGAGGTAGTCTTTCTCGACGGAGGAATGGCTCTGAATCTGACTATAGCCACAGTGGTGGTTGGTCAGGAGCAGGCCTTGGTCGGAAATGATTTCGCCGGTGCAGCCACCGCCAAACTGGACAATGGCATCCTTGAGGCTGCCCTGGTTGATGGAATAAATCTGCTCAGCGGTGAGCTTGAGGCCTTTTTTCTGCATGTCGGCCTCGTTGAGCTGCTTGAGCAGCAGCGGCAGCCACATGCCTTCATCGGCGCGGGCGGCCGGCAGGGCAGTCAGGAAGGTAAGGGCCAGCAAAGCCAGCCGGGTACGGATGCGCATTCTTGAAGTGGATGGGGTGGAGGTGGTTGGAAAGACCCAAAAGTACGGCTTCGGCTGCTGGCGGGCGTTACTTCCCACAGCGTTGCGCGGAGGAAAACGCGGAGTTCCGTAGAGCCGTTCAACGCAAAACGCCCGACCACAACGGGCCGGGCGTCCACAAAAGCCAGTTAATTGGCCTCAATCTGCAGTAATCTGTGATTTACGAGTGACCCAATTCAGCCACGGCGGGCGCGTTCTGGGCGTTGGTGTTGGAGGCTTTCAGCGTTTTGGAAGCTGCCGGAATATCATCCGTTTCCTGGGCAGCGTGGGTTTCTTCCCACTCCCGGAAGCGCAGAATTTCGCCCTGGAATTTCTCAATAAACCAGCTGATCAAAGCCAGATCATCCAGAAAACCAACTACCGGAACAAAGTCCGGAACCAGGTCAACCGGCGACAGAGTGTAGAGCAACACGCCCAGCGCCGACACGATGGTGCCGGTATCAATCTGGCGGTACTCGCCGCTGATGTAGTTGCGCACCAGCCGCACGAGCGTGCGGCCCACATCGAACACCTGCTTGAATTTATTGTCGCCGCTATCTTTGCTGGCGAGCTTGTTGGCTACTTCGTTGAGCACCATGACCACCTTAAAAGGGCGGCCCAACAGCTTACCGGCGCGGTTCAGGAACACGCTGAACAGCGCGTTTTTGGAAATCGAAAGACCTTTTTCGACGAGAGAGGACATACGGGAATAGTTGAGGTTGTGTGGGGGCGTGTACGGCTGCCTCGGGGCCGGCGTTACAGCGGCCACCTCAGAAAAGCCAGGCCTTGGCGTATGCCGGCACCTCACGCAGTAGGGCGTAAACGTCGCGCAACTCCCAGTAGCGGGCCGCCGAGGCCGATACCGTGGACACGCCTTGCTGCCGCAGCAACAGTTGGGTGCGCGGCAGATGGAAGAACTGCGACACCACCACGGCCGACTTTAGGTGGCGTGCCCGGGCTAGGCGGGCAAAATTGCGGGCCGTAGCTTCGGTGTTGTTGCCTGCATTATCTACCACAATAGCATGGGCCGGGATGCCTTGCCCCACCAGATAGCGTTGCATAGCAGTGCCCTCGTAGTGCCCTTCCCGACCCAGCCCACCACTCACAAAAATCAGTGGGCTCAGGCCGGTGCGGTACAGGCGCAGTGCCTCATCGAGGCGGGCCCGCAGGCGCGGGGAGAGGCTGCCGTCGGGGTTCACGGTATTGCCGGGCACCACCAGGCAGTCGGCGGGTTTGGGGCGGACGGTGAGGCCCGAACAGGCAATGCCACCGGCGGCCAACAGCAGCAGCACCAGCAAACCGCCCAGGATTCGGGTTAGGAGCCGGCGCATCAGGGAGTAGCGGCTGAAGTGGTTTGCAGGCGGTGGTTGCGCAGGGCCAAACCGACGGCCGCAGCGGCTGCCAGGCCCGCGTACAGCAGGCTGCGAAACTGGGCTTCGCGAATTTCCCTGCCCCGCTCGCGCAGCTGCTGTTTCCTCTGGTGCTTGGATATGGCCGTGGGCGGATGGATGTTCACCAGCGTTTCGGTAATATCCACTTCGTACTTGTAGCTGACGGCCAGGTTGAGGTACCCGAATAACTGCATCAGTGCCACTAAGGTGAGCACCCATAATAGCCACTCTGGTACCGGCTTGCGTAGCAGGGACATAGCGAAGAAGGGATGAAGTTGGTCGGATGTAACTAGCGGGACGGCAACGCTAGGACCATCGTTCCGAATACCGGAGTGCCCCGAAGTTATCCGGATTCCGCTACTTTCGTTTCTATGAGCCTGTTTCTCACGCCGCCCGCTGCCCCCGAGTACGCCCCGTTCTACCATACCTACGTGAAGCTAATCACCGGCGACCCGCTGGAAGCGTTGCGCCGGCAGCCCCAAGAGTTGCGCCAGCTGCTGGCCGGCCTCACGGAGGAGCAGACGCTGTTTCGCTATGCCCCCGGCAAGTGGAGCATCAAAGAAAATCTGGTACACATGCTCGATACGGAGCGTATCTTCGCTTACCGCGCCCTGCGCATCGGTCGGGGCGACACAACGGCCCTGCCCGGTTTCGAGCAGGACGACTACGTGCCCGCCTCCGGCGCTGACGCCCGCCCGCTGGCCGACATCCTGCACGAGTACGACACCGTACGGGCCGCCACGCTGAGTTTGCTGGAGTCGTTTACGGCGGAGGCCGTGGGCCGGCTGGGCACGGCCAGCGGCCAGCCCGTGAGCGTGCGGGCCCTGGCCTACATTCTGTCCGGCCACGAGGCACATCACCTGAATTTGCTGCGCGAGCGGTATTTGCCCGGGCTGCAATAATAGGTTTCGATTTACAACACTGCCTCCGGGCGGTGCGTTATATACGTCCCATTCACTCTCAACTCACACCCCATCATGGCCAAAGCCCAGGAACCCCGCAAAGAGAAGAAAAAGGAGCCCGCTAAAACCACCAAGGAAAAGAAGGCCGCCAAAGACGAGAAGAAAGCCCTGAAAGCTCGTCAGCAAGACTAAAATAGTAAGAGGTTCATCTGTCCAGATGAGCCTCTTTCATTTAAGCAGCCGACTGCCCATGCCCCAGCGCATTGCCCTCATTACCCTGGTAGTGGCCGATTACGATGAAGCCATCCGCTTCTACACCGAGAAGCTGGGCTTTACCCTCGTGGAAGACACGCCCTTGAGTGCCGAAAAACGCTGGGTGCGGGTGGCACCGCCTGGCACAAGCGGGGCCGAGCTGCTACTGGCGCGGGCGGCTACGCCCACCCAGCAAGCCGCCATCGGTAACCAGACCGGTGGCCGCGTGGCCCTGTTTCTCTATACCGATGATCTGGCCCGCGACCATGCCCGTCTGCTGGCGCAGGGCGTGCGCATCGTACGGCCGCCGGTGGTGGAGCCTTACGGCCGGGTGCTGGTTTTCGCCGATTTGTACGGCAACCTCTGGGATTTGCTGGAATCCGCTCAGAGCGTGTAATACACCTCCTTTTGCTTGTCGTGGTGCTTGATGTAGCCGTGCAAGGTGAGCTTGATAAGGGTCCGATAAGCGCGCCGCTCCCCGATGTTGAGCAGCTTCATGTACTGGGCCAGCGTAATACGCGGATTTTTGCTCAGATAATCCAGTACGGCTAGTTCTTCTTTATTTAAGGGAATTCGCTCGAACTGCGGGCCGGCGGGTTCCTGTCGCTCCAGCACCTTTTCGGTGAGGGAACTGGCCAGTACACTTTCGTCGCGCACCCGCACATACGTACGCCATTCGGCTTCCGCCACCTGGGCGCGGTGGGGCTTCTGGCTGCTTTCCGGCACCGTAACGATGATAACCGTCCGGCCGTTTTCGGTTTCCACTTCCCGGAAACCCAGCTGCAGCGGCGGCTCGATGAAGTGCTGCGCCGCCTGCCGCAGCTGGTAGAACTCCTCTTCCACGTCGCGCACTCCTACAATCCGGCCGTCATCGTCCACGCCCACCAGCACCCGGCCGCCGTGGGTATTGGCCAACGACGACAGGGTGCGGGCAATGCGCGTGGGGTGGGTAGTGCGCTGCTTGAATTCCAGCCGCTCCCCCTCGCCCTGTCGAATCAGCTCCAGTAGCTCCGTCATTATTTGGTTTTTGGTGGGTAGTTTTTTGTTGTTGGCCGTTGGTTATATGGGCTGCGTACTTCTTGTCAGTAATACCAACAGCCAAAAACCACTGATTGCTTTTCGATCAACAGAGCAGCGGTTTGCAAGGAGTATTATACGTGTTTTCTATACTTCATCTACAAAAGCAGACAGCCAAAAACTAAAAATCACCCACCAAAAACCGCCTATTCTACTCCGGTTTCTTCCGCCGAGATGCGCCAGAGCCGGCTGGCTTCAGTGGGGTTGGTGGCGCGGCCGGAGCAGCGGGCGGGCTTGCCGCCGGCAAAGTACCGGCCGCTTACGCTGGCCAGCTCGGGAGCAGTGGCCAGGTGCAGCGTGGTAGCTGCGCCCTGGTCGGGCGAAACCATCAGCGGGCGGGCCACCTGCCAGAGGGCGCGCATCACCCGGGACGTGTCCGGGCGCATCAGGCCGGTGTTCACCATGCCGGGGTGCAGGCAATTGGCCGTGATGCCGGTCAGGTCGAGCCGGTGGGCCAGTTCTTTGGTAAACAAAATGTTAGCCAGCTTGGAATCGGCGTAGGCCGTGAGCCAGCTGTACTTGTCGGGCGAATTACGGGCTTCCCGGTCGGGTTCAATCTCGCCTACCCAGTGCGCCACCGATGAAACCGTGACTACCCGCGCCTGACCAGCGGCATCCAGCAGCGGTAGCAGTAAGTTGGTAAGCGTATAAGGTGCCAGGTGGTTAGTAGCCCAGCATAGCTCGTGGCCTTCCTCCGTGATGGTGAGGTGCCCGGGCATGATACCGGCATTATTGATCAGAATATCCAGCTGGCTGAATTCCTGCTGCATTTCCCGGGCCAGCGTATACACGTTGCGCAGCAACGATAGGTCGAAGCACTTCACATGCACCAGGGCTTCTGGCCCGGCCGCCAGCTGAATGGCCTGCTGGGCACGGGCGGCTTTCTCGGTGTCGCGGCCTACTACTATCACGCGGGCTCCCCGGCGGGCCAGCTCCCGGGCCGTAACCAGCCCGATACCACTGGTAGCACCGGTTATCAGAGCGGTTTTGCCCGCCATTGGCAGCACGGAAGCGGTTACCATACAATAGAATTCATACTTGAGACTCTCTACAGACGCAGCCAGGGGCCGGATGGTTGGGCCGTCAGCAGGAACTTACGCCTGCTGCAGGACCCGCAGCTGTTCCTCGATTTCGGTAAACAACGGCCGGGCTGTTGTCTCGGGTTGGGCGCACCGGTGCTGTAGCGCCCGTAGCTCGGCCCCCAGCTGTTCGGTGGCGGCAGGTGAGCAATGATCCAGCAGCTCCTCCAGCAAACAGGCAAACGCCCGGACTTCCAGCTGCTGCAGGGCCCGTGCCGTTGCAGCTTCAGCTGGGGCAAAGAAACTGGCAGCTCCAAAATCACCGAGCAGGCTGTCGCCGTTTTGGGTAACGAGGATATTGTGGGCGTACAGGTCGCCGTGCAGAATGCCCTGCGCGTGCAGGTGTGCCGCCGCCGCCGCCATGCCCTGGGCGATGCGCAGCGCCATTGCCAGCGAGAAGGTGGTACCGGCGGGGTACACGTCGCGGGTGCAGGTCCGGAAGCTCGGCGGGCCGGCCAGGTTTCGGAAGTCCGGCGAAATCAACTCCATGACCAAACCTTCCGCTTCGGTGGGGTGGTCGGTTATTTTTCCGGCTACGGCAATAAGGTGCGGGTGGGTGCCGGCACTGATGCAGGCCACCATTTCGCTGTGCGGCAACCCATCGGAGGTGACGGCCCCTTTGAACAGCTTTACCGCCACCGGGGTAGGAGGCAGGGCCGGCCGTTGCCAGTGGGCCTGATAAATAACACCCGATGCGCCTTCCCCCAACACGCCCTGAAGCGCCAGCTCAGACCACGCAATGGGGAGAATTGGTGAGCGTAGCAGGGCCGCCTCTTCGGCATGCCGGCTGCACGGGTTGCCCGCGTAGGCCAGCCAGGTAAGGCGGGGCAGGCGCAAAAGCCAGCCGGGTAGTATCGGTAGTTGATTGGCGGCCAGGCGCAGCAGCTCCAGGTTGTGGCAGTGGGCCAGTTCCGGCGGCAGCTCCCGCAGCCGGTTGCCAGCCAGCATCAGCTTCTGCAGCTGCCGGCACTGCCCAAGCTCCGGCGGCAGGGTCTCCAGCTGGTTATCGGTTAGGATAAGCCAGCGCAGCAGTGGCGGCAGGGCCGCGCCGGGCAGCGTCCGGATCTGGTTGGCCTTGAAGCCCACCATTTCCAGGGCCGGGCATTGGCCCAGCACTTCCGGCACGCGGGTGAAGCGGTTATCAGAGCAGAACAGAATCCGCAGCCGCCGTAACTGCCCCAGGTCTGCCGGTAGCTCCGACAACGCATTGCCCGACAGGTTCAGAATTTCGAGCGTATCGGCCAGCGCAAGAATTTCGCGGGGAAATTCGGTGAGGCCTTCCGCCAGGTCGAGCCGGGTGGCTCCGGCTAGTTCCCCGGCCTGTAGTTGTTGGAGTGTATGCATAGAGCGGGTAATCCATCAAAAAGCCGCTCCCGAAACTCGGAAGCGGCTTTTTGCGAAACGAAAATCAGCAGAGCCGTACACTACCCCCCGGTAGGGGCAGTTGGCACCGTGAGTTAGAAAGGCAGGTCGTTGTCGTCGTCCGAAGCAATGGGAGCGGCCGAGGCGCGCAGGTTCGGGTTCGAGTTCTGAGCCGGAGCGGCAGCAGCGCGAGGAGCCGCCTGCTGGTAGCCACCACCCTGAGGAGCAGCGGCAGCACCCGTGCCCGACTCGATGCGCCAGGCTTCGAGGTTGGTGAAGTACAGCATCTGGCCGTTCTTATTGAACCCACGGCCCCGCAGGTTGAAGGAGATTTTTACCTCGTCGCCGATTTTGTAGGGGTCGATAAGCGCGGTTTTATCCTGTACCAACTGGAACTTGATATGCTCGGGATACTGGCCGTCTACGACCTCCAGCACGAACTCGCGCTTGCGGAATTTTTCGCTCACCTGCTGTTCGTCGAAAATTTCGTGCAGGCGGCCGGTAGCTTCGTAAGCCATAAGGTTGAATATGTTTGGGGAGTTGAAAACAGTAAACCAAACCTACGAAAAAAAACGCGGTTAGTTCGGGCTCCGGGCCGCCATTCGGGGCCGGTGGCCTGACTACCTTTGCCTTGCGTTTTTGCCCACCCACCACTTTTTTCTACCCATGACTGCTTCCTTCGCTTTGGCCCTGCACGGCGGTGCCGGCACCATTTCGCCCGCCCTGATGACCCCCGACAAGGAGCATGCTTATCAGCGCGCCCTGTTGGCGGCCCTGGAGGCGGGCACGGCCGTATTGCGCCAGGGCGGCCCCGCCCTCGATGCCGTGGAGCAGGCCGTGCGCAGCCTCGAAGACTGCCCGCTGTTCAACGCCGGCCGGGGCGCGGTATTCACGCACGACGGCCACCACGAAATGGATGCCGCCATTATGGACGGCCGCAACCGCGCTGCCGGGGCCGTGGCCGGGGCCCGCGCCGTGCAGAATCCTATTCGGGCCGCCCGGTTGGTCATGGAGCAAACCGAACATGTACTGCTGGCCTACCCCGGAGCCGATGAACTGGCCCGCCTGCATAACCTGCCCATGCAGCCACCGGAATATTTCTTTACCCAGCACCGCTTCGACCAGCTGCAGGAGGCCCTGCAGGAAGGCCGGATGCGCCTCGACCATTCCCAGGCCCTGCCCAACGAAGACCCGAAAAAGAAAATGGGCACGGTAGGGGCGGTGGCCCGGGACCAGCATGGCCACCTGGCCGCCGCCACCAGCACCGGTGGCATGACCAACAAGCAGTACTCCCGCATCGGCGACTCGCCCATCATCGGGAGCGGTACCTTTGCCGACGACCGGACCTGCGCCATCAGTTGCACCGGGCACGGCGAGTTTTTCCTGCGGGCCGTAGTAGCGCATGACATCAGCTGCCTCATGGAATATCGGGGCCTCTCGTTGGCCGAGGCCTGCCGGGTGGTGGTGCACGAGAAGCTGGCTCCTGTTGGGGGCGAAGGTGGCCTGGTAGCCGTAGACGCAGCCGGTAACGTGGCCCTGCCTTTCAACTCCGAAGGTATGTACCGAGCCAGCCTTACCTCCGCCGATACGGGCCCGTTCGTAGCCATCTACAAGTGAGGCCAATCGGTCGTTTCCGGCAGCTGTATATATAAGGAGTGACCTGCGGTTCAGGCCGGCTTTGGAAGTTGCAGTTCGGAATAAAGCGGATTGCTCATTTGTATAAAGATAAAAACCCACTTTTCGAGTAGAAAAGTGGGTTTTTATGTATTTGGATAAGGCGAGTTAACCGGCCGGGGCCGGCTCGTTAGCTCCCTGGCCGGCGGTGAGGCGCGCTGACTCGGCCGCCTGCTGGCGGAGCTTGAGGTCGGGGTAGAATTCGCGCTGCGTGATATCGTAGAGGTTACTCTTCACCAGTACATGCAGCTGCATACTCTCGATGGAAATGGCCTCGCCTTTTTTAGCGGCGGCGGCATTGTTGTGCTCCAGCTTATGACCATCCATGATGATGACCAGGTTGGAGCCGATGGTTTCGAGCAGGTTGCCTTCGGTGATAAGGACGCCGGTGTCTTCCCCCAGCCCGATGCCGATAAGCTTGGGGTGCAGGGCTACCGCCTCGATGAGGCGGCCGAAGCGGCCCCGCTTGACGAAGTGCGAGTCAATCACCACATTATCCAGGAAGCCCAGCCCGGCACCCATTTTCACGGCTCCTTTCATCAAAGCATCGGGTACGCTGCCGCCCTTAATCATCGTTTTCGACATGGCTACGGCTCCGGCCGAGGTGCCGGCAATGATAAAGTTCGGCGTGTTGTAGTACCGGTGCTTGAGCGTGCGCAGAAACTCTGTTTCGCCAAACATTTCGGTGAGGCGCGACTGATTGCCGCCCGAGAACATCACAATATCGGCCCGGGTGAGGCGCTCCACATACTGCGGGTCCAGTGCTTCGTCGCGGGTGCGAATGTTCATAATGTTCACGTTGTTGCAGTTGAGCATCGTGAACGAGGAAATATAGACGCGCGCCACTTCCTCCGGAATCATGGAGGCAGTGGTGATGACTTCGATGGCGGGGTCCTCCTTACCCGATTCCAGAATCACGCGCTTGAGAATGCCCAGCTCAAAAAAATTGAGGTAGTATTTCTTTTTAGTGCGCGGGTTGGGGTAGGTGCCCTTGTCCTCGTTGCCTCCAATGGCAATGAGCTTACCGAGCGGTTTTTGGTTTTTCAAGGCAGAAATCAACTTAAGCAAACAAAAGAAAAGACCGGCAGCGGGTAGCAAAGGCCGAAAAACCAGTGCCCACCAGTAGCGCAGGCGGCCAGCTGACAAGCAAGGTTCGGGCCACGCGAGCCTTTTCAGGAAGAAAAAGAATGAACAACCCGCCACGTTCGGTCAGGGTTTCAGGCAGCAGCATGCGTACCTGTCCCGAAGCAACAAAAAACAGCTGATTCGTGTGGGCTGCTCCCGCTCAACGCCGGAACCTACCCGGCGGGGCGGCCCAGCAGCGCGTCGAAGGTAACGGTTGCAACGGCGTGGTAGTTGGGGCGGGCCTCAGCGTAGAGCCGCTGGGCATAGGCCAGCCCGTCGGGCGTAGCCAGCAGGGCCCGGTACAGCGGCACCAGGAACTTGCGCCGGCCCACCCGCGTCAGGAACTGATGCAGGGCTTCCTCGGCGGGAGCATAACCGGCTGCAATGGTATGTGGAAACCAGGCAGCCAGAATCTCGGCGTTGCCGGACTGCGTGAACCCGAAGGCGGCGTCCAGGGCCGTTAGCTGCTCCGGGTGGAGCCCGGCAGGTAGCCCGTGCAGGAAGTGAACCCACTCGTGGCTGCTCCAGTCAGCAGTGGCCAGGGCCAGGGCCGGGGTTCCGCTTTGCCAGGCGCGCTGGGCTTTCTCAACCGCCACAAACCGCTCGGAGGAAACCGGCGGAGCTACGTCCGGAATCCCGGGGCCGCTGACCCAGGCATCGAGCTGCACCTGTTCTTCCAGGCCCGGGTGTTTGTCGAGGAGTTCCTGGCGCAGATAGGTGAGGAAGGAAGCCGTGTCCATGCTCTGGAAACTGTGCCGGGCAAAGTACTCCTTTATAAAGGTGTCGAGGGCAGGGCGTCCTACCAGGTGTTCCAGCGTAAGAAGCAGGTAGTCGCCCTTCTCGTAGGCAATTTCGTTGAGGCCCTCATCCGGGTCGCGGCCGGCCAGGTTTAGCAGCAGGTGCGTGTCCGGGCTGGTAGCGCCCAACTCCTGCACGGTGTGGAGCAGGGCGGAGTGGCCCAGCATCTGCAGCATATCCGCGTAGGGCTTGCCATAGAGCTGCTCCATAATGCGCCGCTCGAAGTACACGGTAAAGCCCTCGTTCAGCCAGAAATCATTCCAGGTGGCGTTTGTCACCAGGTTGCCGCTCCAGGAGTGGGCCAGCTCGTGGGCCACCAGGCTGGTCAGGCTCCGGTCGCCGGCCAGAATGGTAGGCGTTACAAAAGTTAAGCGCGGGTTTTCCATGCCCCCAAACGGAAAAGAGGGTGGGAGCACCAGCAAATCGTACCGTTCCCAGCGGTAAGGTCCGTACAAGTCTTCAGCGGTGGTCACCATCTGCTCCAGGTCCTCGAACTCACTGGCCGCAACGGGCAGCGTAATGGGTTCGGCATACACACCCGTACGCGGACTCAGCGGCCGGAATTCCACCTCGCCCACCGCCAGGGCCATAAGGTAAGCGGGAATGGGCTGGGTCATGCGGAAGTGGTAGACGCCGCTGGGGTCGAGCTGCTGCGGGTTCTCGGCACTCATCAGCGGCAGCAGATGGGCGGGTACCTCTACGCGGGCCTCGTAGGTGAAGCGTACACCAGGCGAGTCCTGACACGGAATCCAGGTGCGGGCCAGGATGGCCTGCGACTGAGTAAACAGAAACGGCTGCCGGCGGCCGGCCGTCTGCGCCGGGCTGAGCCACTGCAAAGCGGCCGCGTCGGGCGTAGTCTGGTACCGGATGCTGACGGCGGTAGTGTCGGGGCGAAGCTGGATGTGCAGGGCCTGACCCAGGACCGGGTCATGGGAACCAAGATGAAATGAAGCTGGCGTACCGCTTGGCCCATCAAGCAGCACGGCTTCGATCTGCAGGCCGCGCACATCGAGGATCAGCTCCTGAGCTGTGTCTGCGGCCCGGCGCAGCTGCCAGGTAGCAGAGCCCCGTAGAATCTGTTGCGTAAAGTCGACAGTCAGGTGGAGCCGCAGGTGATGCACGCTGACCTCGGCGGGGCGGGCGTGGCTGTGCGGGTCGGCGGAGAAAAGCAGGTTGGACATCATTACGAAGGGCAGGAGAGGAGGCACCCGGCAGCGGCGCGTACGGGTCGGGCAAAAGTAGCAATTGCCATCTGGGCTCAGGGTTACGATAAAAGGGGCCGGCAGGGATGGAAAATTGTCGGGGCAAAACGTCTAACTTGCGCCGTTGGGCAAGAAGCACCGGTACTGACAACTCCGCCGTACCGAAATCAGTACAACGCCCTGACTGCGCCGGCCCCGTGGCTGCCGCTGGTCAGAAACCGTTTTATTGATTCTTCTCCCGACCACCCCGCATGAACGAATTCCATCGTCCTACTTTTCTTACTACTTTCTGCTGCTGGCTGCTGGGCCTGCTGCTGTGCACCTCCGTGGTGTCGTGCAGCCAGGACCAGAAGGCGCAGCTGAAGGAAGCCCTGCCCGGCGGCTTCACCAAAGCCGGCGGAGCCCAGCCTAAGCTCGACAGCGTGTACATTGTAAAGTACATGAGCACCGAGCCTAAATTCAAGGACCAGACCGAATGGGCCAAGAAATTTTACCGGGAGCGGGGCTTCCGCCTGGGCTGGTTCCGCAACCACGAGCTGGTACCACAGGCCCGCACTCTGCTTGGGGTCATCAACAAAGCCGCCGACGAAGGGCTGGATCCTAAGGAGTACAAAACCAAGGACTTCGAGAAACTTTTCAAGGACCTCGAAGCCGCCCAGGGGGACTCAACCAAGCGTAATACGCTGGAAAAGGAAATCGACGTGGCGCTGTCAGGGACCTATTTCAACTATGCTTCCGACTTCTACCGGGGCACCGTAGATCCGCGCGCCGTGAAGGCCATTGACTGGAATGTAAAGCGCAACAAAATCAAGCTGCACAAGGCGCTGATGACCATTCTGAAGGAGCGGGAAAGCACCTACGGCTACTATGATTTCGAACCCCTGCACCCTGAGTATGACCGGCTGAAAAAGGCCCTGGCCGACTACCGCGCCATTCAGCGCAACGGCGGCTGGCCAGTGTTGCCGGCTACCACTCGCCTGAAGCCGGGAGCCACTTCGGCCGCCGTAGCTGTGCTGCGGACCCGACTGCTGGGCCCTGATGCTGCCGCTCCGACGACTGGCACGCCGGCCGTAGCCGTGGCCAACAACCCCGGTAAGCCGGCTGCTCCTGCCGCCCCGGTTGCCCAGGCGTACGATGCCGAGTTGGTAGCTGCCGTGAAAGAATTTCAGGCCATGAACGGGTTGAAACCGGATGGTATCGTAACCGGTGAGACGTTGCGTCTGCTCAACATTTCGGTGGCCCAGCGCATCGATCAGATTACGCTGAACATGGAACGCTGGCGCTGGATTCCGAAGAAGTTTGAGCCGAATTATCTGCTCGTGAACATTCCGGAATACACCCTGCATGTGGTGGAGGAGAACAAGGAGAAATTCACCATGCCGGTCATCGTGGGCAAGACGCTCAACGCCACACCGGTCTTCAGCGACAAGATGGAATTTGTGGTGCTGGCTCCTTACTGGAACGTGCCGTTCAGCATCATCGACAAAGAGCTCCGGCCCAAGCTGGTGGGCAATGCACAGGCCACGCTCGACCGCCTCGATATGGAAGTGGTGAAAGGCTGGGGGGCCAAAGCTACCCCTGTCGACCCCAATAGCATCGACTGGGCCAACGTAAGCCAGAAGACCTGGAAGTATACGCTGCGTCGCCGGCCCGGCCCCAAAAACGACCTTGGCGACGTGAAGTTTATCTTCCCGAACTCCAATGATATCTACCTCCACGATACGCCCCACGACGAGTTGTTCAGCCAGACCAAGCGCGGCTTCAGCCATGGCTGCGTGCGGGTAGCCGAGCCCATTAAGCTGGCCGAATACCTGCTGCGTGACAAGCCCGACTGGGACCGGACAGCCATTATGGATACCATTGCCGGCCGCCGGGAGAAGTACGTAACCCTGCCCGAGAAGCTGCCCGTGTATCTGGTGTACTTCACTACCTGGGTAGATGAAGCCGGCAAGGTTCACTTCCGCGACGATATCTACGGCCACGACAAGGCCCTGGCCAAAGAGTACTTCAACTAGCGTGGTGTAGTAGCACCATTGCCCTTTCGGGTGTTGCCGCGCTGTCGGCCATCCGTTATTTCAGCCCCCGCCCCGGTTGCTTTGTCAGCCGGTTAGCGGGGGCTGTTGCGTTCAATACAGTCCGTCTCAGCGCGTGACGCAGAGAGGAGCAGGGATACTTTCTGGGCAAGGCCCGCCCACGCCGAAAAACTAAACCGCTGAGCGAATCTAGGTGACTGGCAGGTGCGCGGTGCTCAGGAAATGACAACGTAGAGTCCAGCGCAACGCACGGTATAGCTGCTTTAGGGCTAAATAAAGAAAGGAGTAAGCAGCTAACGAATGAATTACAATTGTATTCAGCAATTTAGTGATATAGACATTGTAAATACAAATGTAAATACCGAGAGAGTGTATATGAGGTGCGAAACAAAAGTAAACACAGCAAAGAACCTGTTGAAGATGAGAACGAGCTACGTACATTTGTAAATCTTCATAACTCACCATGCTTGACCGGATTCGAGAGCTGTTAACAACTCGTCAGCTTACTTCTACCCAGTTCGCGGATGCCATTGGTGTATCACGGCCGGTTATCAGCCATATCCTGAGCGGCCGCAATAAGCCCAGCCTGGAGGTAGTACAGAAGGTTCTGGCGGCCTTCCCCGATGTATCGGTGAGTTGGTTGCTGAATGGCAGTGGTTCGATGCTGGAAGTACAGGCTGTGGAGCGGGTAAATCGGCCGCCCGACGCTCCGCGTCGGCGTGCCGCTCCCGATGCTACTCCTATCCCGTCTTTAGTGGCCGCTACGGCCCCTGTTATAGCCCCTGCGGCCGCTCCAGAGCCCGCCGTACTCCTCGTTGCGGCCTCGGCACCTGCTCCGGATCCTGTTTTAGTGCCGGCTGCCCTGCCAGAGCCTGCCACTCTACCAGGGCAGCCGGCACTAAAACAGGATCCGGAGCCGATAGGCCCTCCCCCAGCTAGTTCAGTTTCCAACGGCGTGGATATAGCGCAGGGCCTGGCTGATCCGGGTAAAAGAATCCGCCGTATAGTAATCTTCTACCAGGACGGCACATTCGCGGACTACCAGCCCGAAACCACGCGGTAGAATCGGAACCCTCGTGGTAGTCTGGGCCCCGAAAAGTAGGGCCTGATCTAAGCAGGTGTGCAGTTTATAGTGCTGATGTGCAATTTGGCAGACCAGGTTTACAGTTCCGGGTACACTGCTGAAACGAGTCCATTAAGAATGGCCGTGATGTCGGGATAGTGAATGCGTTTTGGCGATATAGTGATATAATATTATCTGCTAATAGGGTTGCTAGCAAATAGGTTTATAGATAGTTAAGTGTAAGTTTATCAGCAGGTTAAAAAGTTAAATATTAAGTGTTGGTTCATTTTATATAGTTTGGGATTGAATAACTGAAGTATAGGAAATGTTTTAATAGCGAGAATGAGTTATACAGCCTATGGGAGGGCCTTTCAAGCAGCCCAGTTTGCTAATTTGATTGACGAGCGTAGATGGTTGTAAAGTGATACTACGCTTCTGCTGCTTTACTCAGGAGAATATCTGGCAGGAGAACCGGAATCCGGTACAGGATGCTAAAACGGCTCAATAGCGAAATACCGGAAGCCTTGGAGACGATTTGGGCTGTTTACAAATACAACCTTGCTTTTTCTGCCGCCAAGCAGAGGAGCGTATGGAGTTGCTTCGTCTACACTTGTAAATAGCAGCGGCGTGGGTAGCATGTTCGGGAAGCGGAGTTACATCTGTAATTCGATCTTGGCGAAATACTCCTGCTACATCCCGGGTGTTAGTGCTTGTCCGGATTCGGGGTGGTGCTTACCTTTGGGCTATGAAAAATCTTCGTCTGCTCCTCCTGTTCGCCGCTGGCGCCTCGCTGTTTCTGTCGTCCTGCTCGCAAGCTCCTGACGCGGAGAAAGACCCCAACGCTGACGCCGCCTACAAGCGCAGCCACCGCACCGAGGGCTACCGCGAGGCGCAGCGCAGCAACGTGAACTACTAAGCTCCCCGGCCCCGACCGGTCCTGACACACAAAAGCCCCGTCGGCAGTTGGCCGGCGGGGCTTTTGTGTGTCAGGGTGGCGCAAAGCCGCAAGCCAGCGTACTTACAGGGCCATTACGAGTTGCGGCGTGGGCTGCGGCAGCAGCGCCGAGAGCTGAATGCCGGCCAGCAATTCGCCCTCCAGCAGGTCGGCCCAGGTGCGCATGTACAGCACGACGTCATCGCGCTGGTTGTGGCGCAGGGCGTCGCGGCGCTCGAAGGGAATGGCAGCCCGGATGGTAGGGTCGGAGAGGCGTTCCAGATGCGTCAGATCCTGGCGGGTGAATCCCAGGGCCAGCATCTCATCAATGGTAGCATCAATGGGCAGACCGCTGGTGGGGCAGTAGTCGGTCAACTGCCGCTCCCAGTCGCCGTAGCGTTCCATCGCCCGAGCATGAATTTCAGCCTTGGTAAGCCGGGTAATGGTCTGGGCCAGGTGGCCGCAGTTACAACTGCCCATATGGCCCCACTGGTACGGAGCCTGGCTGCTGAGACGATGGGCCGTGTCGCGCAGGGCCTGAATGACGGGAAGCGTGCGTTGTGCCATAACGAAACAAAGTAAGTGAAAGCTGCCCTCGGGGCATCTGGGAAAGTAAGCAACAGGTGGCCCGGAATGTTTATGCGGCGGCCGTGAAACCGGGCAACGTAAAACGCCCCAACCAACCGGCCGGGGCGTTTCTATTACGTGCTGTTCAGGGAAATTCCGGAAGCGCCGGAACCTGCCCGGTCGTCCTAGCGGTTACCGCCGCCCCGGAAGCGGCGCTGGCCGCCCCGGCCAGCCCCACCGGCGCTGCCACCTTCCGGGTGTGAGGAACCCGCCGGCCGGCCCGCTGCCGCGTGGCCGCCGCGCTGTCCTTCCCGCCCCGAGTTGCCGCTAGGCCGCTCACTACGGCCACTGCCGCCTTGACCACCCTGGCTGCGCTGGCCTTCCGGCCGGCCCGAGCCGGCGGGTTGCTGCCCGCGGCCCGGACGCGCCGGGCGACCGGCCGGACCTTTCGGACGCTTGATGGCCGGACCGCCCGAAAGCGGCACCGGGGCCACAGCGCTGGAGGTGTACGGATGATTCTGCACCACTGGAATCTGGCGGCGGATGAGCTTCTGGATGTCCTGGAAGTAGGCGCGCTCCTCATCATCACAGAAGGAGAGGGCGGTGCCGTTGGCGCCGGCACGGCCCGTGCGGCCGATACGGTGCACGTAGGACTCGGGCTCGTTGGGAATTTCGTAGTTGATGACGTGGGTCAACTCATCCACATCAATGCCCCGGGCGGCAATGTCAGTAGCTACCAGTACGCGGGTTGCGCCGGCCTTGAAGTTGCTGAGGGCGCGCTGGCGGTGGTTTTGCGACTTGTTGCCGTGGATGGCCTCGGCCTCAATACCGGCCTTTTCCAGCGTGCGGACCACCTTATCAGCCCCGTGCTTGGTACGGGTGAAAACCAGCACCCGACGGATGTTCTTGTCCTGTAGCACATGCTCCAGCAGGTCGGCCTTGTCGTTTTTCTCCACCATATACACCGCCTGGGTCACGGTATCGGCCGTGCTCGACACGGGCGTGACGGCTACTTTTACCGGGTTGGGCCGCAGAATGGTGTCGGCCAGGTCCTGAATCTGACCGGGCATAGTGGCGGAGAAGAACAGCGTCTGGCGCTGCTTGGGCAGCTTGGGCAGAATCCGCTTGATGTCGTGGATGAAGCCCATGTCCAGCATCCGGTCGGCTTCGTCCAGCACGAATACCTCAATGTTGCGCAGGTCGATGAAGCCCTGGTTCATCAGGTCGAGCAGGCGGCCGGGGGTGGCAATGAGCACCTCTACGCCGCGCTTGAGAATCTGCACCTGTGGGTGCTGGCCCACGCCGCCGAAGATGACGGTGGAGCGCAATTTGGGCAAATGACGGCCGTAAGCCTGAAAGCTTTCCCCGATCTGAATGGCCAGCTCACGGGTGGGCGTGAGGACCAGACAGCGGATGCGGCCAGGTGCGTGGCGCTCTACCTGAGCCGTCTGGTGCAGAATCTGAAGAATGGGAACGGTGAAAGCGGCCGTTTTGCCGGTGCCCGTCTGGGCAATGCCCAGCAGGTCGTGGCCTTCCAGCACCTGCGGAATGGCCTGCTGCTGAATGGGCGTGGGGGTAACGTAGCCTTCCTCGCGCAAAGCGCTAAGGATAGGCTCAATCAGGTTGAGTTCGTCGAACGACATCTAGAAAAAAAAAGCGGCTGCCCCGGGGCAGCGAAAATGGCACAGCTATAAGAGCCCGCAAAGGTCGGGTTTTTTAACTTATAGCGCCCGCCCGCCAACATAAAACCCCGTAGCCTCGGCCCGGGTAGAGCAGGGTGATACGCCTAGCGCCCGGTGAAATCCGTATACCTTGGCACTTCTGAACCTTATTTTCCTGCTTTCTTATGCACGTCACGGAGCGAAAAATAGTCTACAACGGTCACTATAAACTCAGTCAGCTGCTGGTGCAGGATGGGGAGGACGTGCTGAAACGGGAGCGGTTCGAGCCCGGCACGGCCGTAGCGGCGCTGGTCTACCACACCGGCACCCGGCAGTATATTCTTACCCGCCAGTACCGCATCGGGCCCGAGGACGAAATAGTAGAGCTGGCCGCCGGCATGGTGGACGGCGATGAGGAACCGCAGGCCGCCATCCGCCGCGAGATTCACGAGGAGCTGGGCTACGACGTGGACCGGCTGGAACTCATCACCCGGCTGCTGCCCTCGCCTGGCACAAGTTCGGAAGTCATTACCGTGTTCTACGCCGAAGTCAGCCATCAGTCGGGGCAGGGGGGCGGGCTGGCCGAGGAAAGCGAAAAGATTGAGGCCGTGCCCTTCACTGCCGAGGAACTGGGGCAGGCGCGCTTCGAGGACGCCAAAACGCTGGTGGCAGTACAGTGGGCCCGCCTGCGGGAAGCCGCGAACTAGCCCTGGATTATACGCAAGCAGGCCCTAACTTCTACTGAAGCCAAGGCCTGCTTATTTGACTATATGGCTAAAAACTACTGCGCCTTGATGATATACTCAAAGTTCTGTTTTGTTTTTGCGTCATTGATAGTCAGGATGATATCCTGTGGAGCTTCGGATTTAACAAATGGGATAACCCGCTTGCTCATGTACAGGTCACGGTTCCAGAAGCGGCCGTTGCCGGCCGTCAGCCCGGGGACGTTCAGTACCTCTTTGCCATCCTTGTCTTTGGCTACCAGGCTCAGGTAGGCGGGGTCAGCATTGGCGGCTCCCCGGCGGTACATGGTCACGGTAAGCTGGCCGCCGACGGGCAGTTGCGTAAAGCGGCGCTGGTAGGTAGTATCGGCCCAGCTGTTCATGCGTTTCAGCTCATTGATTTCGGTGAGCAGCTCGCTGTAGGGGCGGTAGGCCACGCGGGTTACGCAGGCATCCACCTCGGCATCCTCGTCGGTGTTTTTCGTGACGTTGAGCACGTAAGGGCTTTCCTCGTCCTTCTTGGGGAAGGTGTATTTTTTACGGGGCTTGCCGGGCATGTACTGGGCGGAGGCTGCCAGGGCGCCCAGAAACAGAACGGCGAGGAGGAAAAATTTCTTCATAGGGAGTGATAAAAGCAACTAGGGGGTGAAGGCCGGATTCCGGTCTGGCAAAGATACGGAATACCCCGGCCGCTGCCACCGGTTTCGGCCAACAAGCCACGGGGTTCGACGGGACGCGGCCGCCGACAGATTAAGCAGCGCCTGCCTGGCCGGAATTGATGATACCGTAACCCGCCGGTAACGCCCGCGTCATGTGCCGTGCGGTTCTTTGCAGTGGATTAAACTGCTGAAAATCATGTGGACTCCAATTGCTTTCCCGCTGGCCCACCAGATGGTGCGCGCGGTAGCCTACCGGCTGTTTCAACTGGCCCTGGTGCTGGCCTACCTGTTGCGCTCCGTGGGGGCGCTACGGCTGCCTTTCCACTTCAACCACGCCGCCACCGATGATAAAAAGCCCCCGGGTAGCCGTCGGGTGCGGCCCCGGACGTCATTTTCGGCCCGCCCAGCGCTGTAAGCAAGGCTTCAAGTAGAACGACTGTTTTCGCGGGCCGCCTGATGGTCCTTTGCCCCCTTCGATGAAGCAGAAAACCGCAAAGCGCCGCCTCGACGTGTGCGTGATTTCCGACGTCCACCTGGGTACTTACGGCTGCCATGCCCCCGAGCTGCTGCGCTACCTCAAAAGCGTGCGGCCCCGGGAACTGGTCCTCAACGGGGATATTGTGGACATCTGGCAGTTCAGCAAGAACTACTGGCCCGCCGCCCACATGCGGGTAGTGCGCTACCTGGCCAGTCTGGCCGCCAAGGGTACCCGGATTCATTACCTCACCGGCAACCACGACGAGCTGCTGCGCAAGTTTGCCGGCACCCGGCTCGGGGCCCTGCGCATCGATAACAAGTTGGTGCTGGAGCTGCCCCACGGCCGTACCTGGCTGTTTCACGGCGACATATTCGACGTAACCATGCGCCATTCGCGGTGGCTCGCCCGCCTTGGCAGTCACGGCTACGACTTGCTGATTCTGCTCAACCGCCTCGTGAACTGGGGGCTCACCAGCCTGGGCCGGCCACGGGTAGCGTTGTCGAAGGCGGTGAAGGACCGCGTGAAGAGTGCCGTAAGTCTGGTAAGCGACTTTGAGCAGACGGCCGCTGCTATTGCGGCCGACCGGGGCTACCGCTACGTGGCTTGCGGCCATATTCACTGTCCCGAAATAAAGGAGCTGCACACGCCACAGGGGCCGGTGACGTATCTGAACTCCGGCGATTGGGTGGAAAACCTGACAGCCCTGGAGTACACTGCTGCGGCCGGCTGGCAGCTCTACCGCTACCACGACGACCCCCGCATGCAGCAGCCCCAGCCCCCGGAACCTGCCGAACCCGACGCGGAGGATGCCGCCGCCGATGCCCCGGCCGCCGCGCTGCTGGCCGATTTGTTGCGCGAAATCGGGATGAGCTAAGCGCGCGGTTCAGACGGGCCAGTCGGGGTACTATCCAACAATAACAACTGCCAATCTTCACTTCATGCGCATACTATATGCCATTCAGGGCACCGGCAACGGGCATCTGAGCCGGGCCCTGGATATTGTACCACTGCTGCAGCAGCGGGCCGAACGGGTAGATGTGCTGGTGAGCGGCCCGCCGGCCGATATTGAACTGCCCTTTTCCGTCCGCTACCGGTGCCACGGGCTGGGCTTTGTTTTTGGGAAGAAGGGGGGCATCAACTTCGTAAAAACCTTCTGGCAGCTCAACTCCAAGGCGTTTCTGCGCGAGCTGCGTGACTTGCCGGTGGAAATGTACGACTTGGTTATCAGTGATTTTGAGCCGGTTTCGGCCTGGGCGTGCCGGCGGCGCGGCGTGCCCTGCGTGGCCCTGAGCCATCAGGCCGCAGTGCTGAGCGAATATGCCCCCGAGCCCCGTGTGCCCGACCCTGTGGGCCGGGCCGTGCTGCGTCACTACGCGCCGACAACTTGGCAGTATGGCTTCCATTTCCAGCCCTACGAGCCGCACATTCACACGCCCGTTATCCGGCGGCAGGTGCGCGAGCTTACGGTCCACCACGAAAGCCATTATACCGTGTATCTGCCCGCTTTTGATGAAGCTACGCTGGTTAGCCGGCTGCGCTATCTTAGCCGCGCGGTGCGCTGGGAAGTATTCAGTAAGCACAGCCGGCAGGAGTCGGAGCACGGCAACGTGCGGGTGCGCCCGGTCAGCGGAGCCGCCTTCACCGATAGCCTGGCCCGGAGCGCGGGCGTCCTGTGCGGGGCCGGTTTCGAAACCCCGGCGGAGGCATTGTACCTCGGGAAAAAGCTGTTGGTAGTGCCCATGAAACAGCAATACGAACAGGCCTGCAACGCGACGGCCCTGGCCCACATGGGGGTGCCGGTAGTACGTAACCTCAAAGACAAGTCATTGGCTGTCCTCGACCACTGGCTGCAATACGGCCGCCCCGTTGCAGTGGAGTATCCCGATGAGACGGCCAGTATATTGGATAAGCTGCTGCTGGAAGCGGGACGGGTAGCGGGTGGGGAAGCTGTGAAAGGGCAAGTGGCGGATTTCTGGGTGTGACGGACCGACCTGCTGAATTGCCGGGGCTGCGTATGCCAGTAGCCGCCCGATCCGGCCCGGCGCTGCCGGCTGTCCTTTTCCAACTCCACTAGTGCGCATGCTTCCTCCCGCTTTTTATCCTGCCTCTGCACCAACTACTTTTTCCCGTTCCGACTTTGGGGCTGACTTCCGGTGGGGCGTATCGGCGGCGGCCTACCAAACGGAGGGCGCCTGGAACACGGACGGCAAAGGCCCTAGCATCTGGGATGAGTTTGTCCGTCGGCGGGGCCGGATTAAGCGGGGTGAAACAGCCGAAATTTCGGCTGACTTTTACCACCGCTGGCCGCAGGACCTGGACTTGCTAAACCAAATGGGTATAGATGATTTCCGGTTTTCAGTGGCATGGGCGCGTGTTTTACCGGAGGGAAAGGGTATTGTTAACCAAAAGGGAATAGATTTTTATAGCCGGTTGGTAGACGGCTGCCTCACGCGTGGCATCACCCCCTGGCTTACAGCCTACCACTGGGACCTGCCTCTGGCGCTGCAACAGTTGGGCGGGTGGACCAACCGCAGCGTGGTGGGCTGGTTTACGGATTACGTGGAACTGCTGGCCGCTCGGCTCGGTGACCGGGTGCAGCACTGGATGGTCCTCAACGAACCGATGGTATTCACCGGGGCCGGGCACCTGCTGGGCGTGCATGCGCCGGGCCGGCGGAGTCTGGGCGGGTTTCTGGCGGCTACCCACCACGCCACGCTGGCGCAGGCCGAAGGGGGCCGGGCCCTGCGCGCGGCCCTGCCCGCTACGGCCCGCATCGGTACCACGTTTTCCTGCTCCTACCTCACGCCCGCCCGGCCTGGGCTGGCCCGGGACGAGCGCGCCACCCGCCGGGCCGATGCCCTGCTCAACCGCCTGTTCGTGGAGCCGGCCCTGGGGCTGGGCTACCCCGTGGCCGATTTGCCCCTGCTTAACTGGCTGGACCGTTACCACCAGCCCGGCGACGAGGACCGGCTGCCGTTTGCCTTCGACTTTCTGGGGGTGCAGAACTACACCCGCGAAGTAGTGCAGCATGCTCCCTACGTGCCGCTGCTATGGGCGCGGCTGGTGGGCGCCGCCGCCCGGGGCGTGCCGTTCACGGACATGGGCTGGGAGGTGTATCCTGAAAGCCTTTACTATATGCTGCGGCAGTTTGCCGCCTACCCCAACGCGCCGCGCCTGCTGGTCACCGAAAACGGCGCGGCTTTCCCCGACCAGCTTAACCTCATGGGAAGCGTCCCGGACGCGGCCCGGCAGGCCTATCTGCAGGCCTGTATCGGGCAGGTACTGCGGGCCCGGCAGGAGGGAGTACCCGTCGAGGGCTACTTCGCCTGGTCATTCACCGATAACTTCGAGTGGGCCGAGGGCTACGCGCCCCGCTTTGGCTTGGTGCATGTCGACTACGAAACCCAGCGGCGCACCATAAAAGACTCCGGCCACTGGTACGGGCGGTTTCTGGCGGGGGAGCAGGTCCGGCTGCCACGCTGAGAAGCCGGAGGTGGAGTGAAATGGCCTTCACGATTCGGTAATCGGTTCATCATCTTGCCGTAACAGTGCCCCGGTAGCTTTGGCGCATTCCTTCACCAACCTTCCCCTGGATGCGCCCACTACTACTTTCCGGCCCGAAAATCGGCCTGTTTCTGCTGACGGCCTGCACCGCTCCGGCGGCCGCGCAAAGCCTGCGGCAGGGCTTTGAAAGCTCCGCCACCGACACGTGGGGCTTCGTGGCTACGCCGGCTACCTACAACTTCCCCAGCCTCACCGATATCTGGGCGCCGGTAGCCACTGTGGGTACCACCGGCAGCAACGGCGTGCAGGCGGTGCCCTCCGCCGGGGCGCTGCTCTGGGGTATGCAGGACCTGCAGAATCCCGTCACCAACGACCTGGCCGTGTGGCACTATCTGGATTTTACGCCGGTAGCTGTTCAGAGCGGCGCTACGGCTGCCAATCAGGTGTCGTTTAAATTCTTCAGCAACGGGTTTGATGCCTCCGACTCCCTGGCCTACGCCGTGGTGTTCGACAACGGCACCAACTGGCCCGCTCCCAAAACCTACACCCAGCTCAGCAAAGACACCCGCGCCTACCAGACCGTAACCGTGGCCGTGCCTGCTACCGCCACCCATGTCCGGCTGCGCCTGGCCGCCAAGCAGAACGGCGACGACTGGGCCGCCTGGGACGAAGTGGAGCTGGGCCGCACGACCACCACGCCTCCCGCAGTAGTGCCCTCGCTCAGCCTGGCTTCGGCTACGGCCGTGGTAAACGAAAACGCGGGCACCGTGAGTATTCCGGTGAGCATCACCAACCCCTCGGCTACTACGGCTACTACCGTGGAGCTGGCCCTGGTGCCCGGCCTAGGCACCGCCACGGCCGGAGCTGATTTCACCTACGCCGCCACGCAGACGCTGACGTTCCCGGCCATTGCCAACGGGACGCAGACGCTGACCATCCCGCTGACGGATGACGCCCTGACCGAAGGCGCGGAGTACTTCACGCTGCGCCTGCAGAACCCTACCAACGGCACGCTCACGGCCGGCGCGACGGAGGTGCTGGTGTACATCAAGGACAACGAAAGCGCCGCGCCCACCCAAACGCGTAACCTTACGCTCAACCGCCTGGGCTCGTACCAGAACGGCGCGGCGGGCACCAACTCGGCCGAAATTGTGGCCCACGACCCCAGCACCCAGCGCCTGTACGTGGCCAACTCCATCGGAGGCAAGCTCGATATTCTGAGCCTGGGTGCGGCCGGTGGGCTGACGGCCGTGGCTTCCATTGATATCCGGCCCTACGGCGGTATCAACTCGGTGGCGGTGCGCGACGGGGTGGTAGCCTGCGCCATCGAAAACACGGATCCTCAGCAGAACGGCTCGGTGGTATTCTTCGACCAGAACGGCGCGTTTCTCAAGCAGGTGACGGTGGGAGCTTTGCCCGACATGATTACCTTCTCGCCGGACGGCAAGTTGCTTATCACGGCCAACGAGGGTGAGCCGAAGTCGGACTACTCCGTGGACCCCGAGGGCTCGGTGTCGGTGATTGATTATAGCGGGCGCGTAGCCGGTGTTACGCAGGCCAGCGTGACCACCGTGGGCTTTGCCGGCTACAACGGGCAGGCCGCCGCGCTGCGCCAGCAGGGCATCCGCCTGTACGGGGGCACGGCCGCCGCGCCCAGCACCGTTGCCCAGGATTTTGAGCCCGAGTACGTGGCTGTGTCGGCCAACTCGCAGCTGGCCTACATCACGCTGCAGGAAAACAATGCCATTGCTACCCTGGACCTGACGACCAAACAGTTCACCGCGCTACGGCCGGTGGGTTACCAGGACCACGCCCAGGCTGGGTTCGCGCTGGATGCTTCCGACCAGACCCCGGATGTGCTGCTGGCTAACTGGCCCATTAAAGGCATGCGCCTGCCTGATGCGCTGGCTACGTTTGAAGTAGCCGGCCAGCACTACCTGCTAACGGCCAACGAGGGCGACGCCCGCGAGTACTCGGCCCTGACCGAAGCCGTGCGCCTCAGCGACGCTGGGTACGTGCTCGACGCCACGCGCTTCCCGCAGGCCGCGCTGCTCAAGAACGCCCAGGTCCTGGGCCGCCTCAACGTCACCAATAAGCTCGGGGACACCGACGGGGACGGGGACTTCGACGAAATCTACGCCTTTGGGGGCCGCTCGTTCAGCATCTTCAACGCCACGTCCGGCGCGCTGGTGCATGACAGCGGCGACCTGCTGGAGCGCCTGACCAGCACCGATGCCACGTACGGAGCCATCTTCAACGCCAGTAACACCACCGGCACCCCCGCCCGCAAGAACCGCTCCGACGATAAAGGCCCCGAGCCCGAGGGCGTAACGACGGGCATGATTCGGGACACGACGTACGCGTTTGTGTCGCTGGAGCGGATTGGGGGCGTGGCCGTATTCAACGTGAACGACCCTGCCCAGCCCAAACTGGTGCAGTACGTGAACAACCGCAGCCTCACGGCCGGCACCGGCGACCAGGGCCCCGAGGGCATCGTGTTCATTGCGGGCTCGAACAGCCCCACCGGCCAGCCGCTGCTGCTGCTCGCCAATGAAATCAGCAGCACGGTATCGGTGTACGATATCCGGACGCGCGGCCCTCTGACGTCCACGGCCCAGGCCCGCAATGCGGCCCCATTGCAGCTCTACCCCAACCCCACGCAGGGCCGGGTGCAGCTGAGCCGCCCCGTATCGGGCACGCTGCACGATGCGCTGGGCCGCCCGGTACGCACCCTCCGCAAGGTCAGCCAGCTGGAAACGGCCGGGCTGGCCCCGGGCGTCTACGTACTCCGCGCCGAGGATGGGGCCAGTTCCAAACTGGTAGTGCGGTAGGTGAGGGAGAGACGCTAATACGCTTTTCTATAAATGGACAAACGCCCTGGCTGTAGCCAGGGCGTTTTTATTGTGAAGTCGTTTAGAACGTCGGCAGTCGAGCGGTCGGACAAGGGGTGACACGTTGCCTAAGTGTTATCAGAATAAGATGTTGCCAGCGGGAAAGTAGCAGTTCAATAACGGGGGCGTAACGCTGGAATAACGCTCCGCTAAGTCCTTTGCGGCATCATTCTACCAACCTCTTTCCTGCCGATGTATCTTAACCGCTACGCCTTTGTACCCAAGCTGCCGGCCCTGCTGCTGCTGGTCCTGCTAGGAGCCTGCAACGACTCCGAAAACGAATCGGACCCGACTTCTGAGGTAGAGTTGAAGGCCCACTCTGTAAACCCGGCTCTGGTGAAGGCCCTGCCCGGTTTCGAGAGCCTGGAAATCCTGCCTCTTATCAGCTCCGACGATGTGCTGCCGGAGTCGCCCAACTTCATCTTCGGAGCCCAGCCCGATGGCTCGGGGCTGCTGAAAAACCCCAACGGGGAAGGCTACATCCTCATCAACAACCACGAAATCATGTTCTCGGTTTCCAGGGTGTACCTCGACAAAACCTTCAAACCCACGAAGGGCGAGTACATTCTGGACGGCGACGGCGGCAACTTCCGCCTGTGCTCGGCCACGCTGGCCACGCCTGAGGAGCACGGCTTTGGCCCGATGTTCCTGACCGCCGGCGAAACCGACGGCGAAAGCATGGTGCACGCCCTCGACCCGCTGGGTGCAGTGAACAAGAAGGACCGCACCCGCATGAAGCCGGCCCTGGGTAAGGGCTCGATGGAAAACGCGGTACCGCTGCCTAAAGACGCCTTCCCTGGCAAAACCGTCATTCTTATCGGCGAAGACGAAAGCAGCCGGGTGGGTGCCGGCCAGCTGATTGCCTACGTGAGCAATACCGTGGGCGACCTGGACAACGGCAAGCTGTACGTGCTCAAACGCACCAGCGCCGACCCCATTGAAACGAGCATGGTCGCCGGCCAGCAGTACGATGTGGAATTTGTGGAAATCGAAAACGCTAAAACCCTGACCGGGGCTCAGATTGCCGCGCAAACCGTAGCCAAGAGTGCCATTCAGTTTGCCCGCGTGGAGGATGTAGACTACCGTAAGGGCGGCAACGGGGCCGGCCGCGAGGTATACTTCACGGCCACCGGCGTCAGCCAGTCGGATAAGGTGACGCCCGTGACCGGCTTCACCATGTGGGGTCGCGTGTACAAGCTGACCATGCAGGCGGATAACGTGCTGAAAGGCAAGCTGGAAATAGCCGTGGATGGCGCCGCCGACCCCGGCAACAGCATCGTGAACCCCGATAACCTGTGCGTAACCCAAGACTTTGTGTACGTGCAGGAAGACGGCGACTCGTACTATACCAACAATAAACACGATGGCCGGGTGTGGCAGTATGGCATGAGCAGCAAGCAGCTGAAACCCATGCTGGAAATGAACCACCGCCGTACCGATGCCACCTTCAACGCCAAGTATAACAAGAGCAACGACCAACGCCTCAGCTCCTGGGAGTATGGGGCCATGCAGGATATTTCCGACCTCGTGGGCGTGCCCAATACGTTCCTGCTGAACCTGCACCCCCACACCTGGCAGGACGATAAATACCTGAATGCCGACGGCTCCGCCGAAACCCGCAACAAGAACAAGGAAGGCGGGCAGGTAGTCATCGTGCGCGGCGTGCAGCGCTAGAGCCGGCTGTTATTCTATCCGATTTCTACGTTTTCTCAGCCCTCCGCCGGTGCATCGGTGGAGGGCTATTGGGTTCCGCTGCTTTGGCATTCGCGCCTATTTTTACCATGTTTCAACCGCTCTTTATTGCCTTTCGCGCGTGCGCGCCACTGGTAGCTGCCGTCCTGCTGGCATTTGCCGGGGCCTGTTCCCGCTCGGGTGCCCCGGCTTCCGGGGCCGTTAACAGCACCGCGCAACGCGTGCACCAGCACGTAGCGCAGGACCTGGCCCGCCTGGGGAAGCATGTGCACCAGCAGCTGCTGCCTCTGGCCCGGCGCGGCACCTCGCCCGACTCCTTGCGCCGCAGCTTTCGGGTGGCGCGGCTGCTCTACAAGCGCGTAGAACCGTTTACCGAATACTACATGCCTGGCACGGCCCGCCTGCTCAACGGCCCGCCCATCGGGGAGGTGGAAGTGGCCGAAAACAAGGATTTCGAGCCCGGTGGTCTGCAGGTGATAGAAGCATTGCTCTACCCCCGGTACGAGCCTGGGCGCCAGGCCGATCTGGTGCGGGAGGTAGTGGCGCTGCACCGGGAAATCAACAACGCCCGCACCCGGTGGGAGGTGCAGCAGCTCACCGATGCCCACGTATTCGACGTGCTGCGGCTCCAGGTTTTCCGGGTGGTGGCCCTGGGTGTCAGCGGGTTTGATACACCCCTGAGCCCCGCCGCCACCCTGCCCGAAACGGCCGCCGCGCTGGCGGCACTACGCCCCATCCTGAGCTCTTACGCTCCCAGCCCTGCCGCTCCGGCTTCGGGGGCCTACGAAACGGCGCAACGGCAGCTGACCCAGGCGGAACGCTACGTGCGCCTGCACCCCGGCTTCTCCGACTTCAACCGGCTCACGTTCATCACCGAGCACGCCAATCCGCTGGGCCGGGCGCTGCTGGCCTGCCAGCAGCGGCTGGGCATTGCGCCCTTCCGGGAGGTGCGCGCCCTGCGGCCCGATGCCGCTACTCTGTTCGATTCGGCTGCCTTCGACCCCGACTTTTATGCCCCCACCGCCCGCCACTACCGCACCGCCGCCCGCGTAGCCCTGGGGCGCCAGTTGTTCCAGGACCCGGTGCTGTCGGGGGGCAATGGCCGCTCCTGCGCCAGCTGCCACCAGCCCGACAAGGCCTTCACGGACGGCCTCGCCAAAAACGCCACCCTCACGCCGGGCGGCCTTGTTCACCGCAATACGCCCACCATTCTCAACGCCGCGCTGCAGGCCGGCCAGTTCTACGACCTACGCTCCGCTACCCTTGAAAACCAGGCCGTGGATGTGGTCGGCAACCCCGACGAAATGCACGGCTCCCTGGAAACGGCGGCCCGCCAGCTGCAGCGTAGCCCCGCCTACGTGCGGCAGTTCCGGGCGGCGTTTCCGGGCAGTGAGGTAGGCGCGGAGCCCACCATCACGCCGGTCCGGATTCAGACGGCTTTGGCGGCCTACGAGCGAAGCCTCATTCGGCTCAATTCCCGCTTCGACCAGCATATGCGCGGCCGGCGCGGGGTGTTGAGGCCCGAGGAAATCCGGGGGTTCAACGTGTTTATGGGGGCTGGCAAGTGCGGTACCTGCCACTTCGCGCCGCTGTTCAACGGCACTGTACCGCCGGGCTTCACCGAGGCCGAATCGGAAGTGCTGGGGGTGCCGGCCACGCCCGCCGCCCGCCACCTGGATGCCGATCAGGGCCGCTACGCCCAGGTGCAGCTGCCGCAGCTGCGCCATTCCTTCAAGATTCCGACGGTGCGCAACGTGGCCCTTACCGCGCCCTACATGCACAATGGGGCCTACCGCACCCTGGAGCAGGTTATTGAGTTCTACAACGAAGGCGGCGGCAGCGGGCTGGGCCTGAACGTGCCCAACCAGACGCTGCCTCCCGATAAGCTCCACCTCTCCGCCGCCGACCAAAAAGCCCTCAAAGCCTTTCTGCTGGCCCTCACCGATACGGCGGCCGCCTGGTAGCGGGGGCGTGGCTGTAGGCGTCGGCGCGGGCTTGGTGCCGGTTAGCGGCTGCGTATCTTGCCGCCTCGTGTATTTTATCTGCTAGAGGCCATGCTCCTTACCATCACTACCACCCACCAGCCCGCCACCGATTTAGGCTACCTGCTGCACAAGAACCCCGCCCGTCTCCAGACGGTGGACATAACCGCCGGCCAGGCGCACATCTTTTACCCCGAAGCCACGGCGGAGCGCTGCACCGTGGCCCTGCTGCTTGACATTGACCCCGTGGCCCTGGTGCGCAACCACCGGGGGCCGGCCGGGGAGGGCTTCGCGCTGGAACAGTATGTGAACGACCGGCCCTACGTGGCTTCTTCTTTCCTGAGCACCGCGCTGTCGAGAGCCTTCAATACGGCCATGAACGGCACCTGCAAAGACCGGCCCGAGCTGCCCGATACGCTGCTGCCCCTCGAAGCCACCGTGGCGGTGATGCCCGCCGCCAGCGCCGAGCAGCTGCAGCGGCTGTTCGCGCCTCTGGGCTACGCGGTGGAAACCGAAGCGCACCTGCTCGACCCGACCCGACCGGAGTGGGGAAGCAGCCGCTACTTCACGTTGCGGCTGCGCCACCCGGCCCTGCGTCTGCAGGATCTGCTCAGTCACCTGTACGTGCTCATCCCGGTACTGGACCGGGGGGATAAGCATTATTGGATTAACCGGGAGGAAGCCGAAAAGCTGCTGCGCCGGGGTGCCGGCTGGCTGGCGCAGCACCCTGAGCGGGAGTTTATTACGCGGCGTTACCTGCGCTTTGCTGAGTACGTGAATCCCACGCTGGAACGCCTGCTGGCCGCCGACGCGGAAGCCTCGGATGAGGTGTTGGAGCTGGTGGCGGAAGAAGCAGCCCGGCACGAGCCGGAAGCGGTAGGGGCAAAGCAGAAGCTGCACGACCTGCGCCTGGACCGCGTGGCCGAAGAAATCCGGCGGTTGGGGGCTAAGCGGGTCCTGGACCTGGGCTGTGGGGAAGGCAAGCTGGTGCGCCGGCTGCTGCAAAACCCGCAGATTGAGCACGTTCTGGCCCTGGATGTGTCGTGGCGGGAACTGGAACGGGCCCAGCAGCGGCTGCACGTTGCGGAAATGCCCCCGCGCCAGCGCGAGCGGCTCACCCTGGCCCAAGGCTCGGTGCTCTACCACGATGCACGTTTGGCTGGCTACGAGGCGGCGGCTGTGGTGGAAGTAATTGAGCACCTCGATGAAAACCGGCTGGCTGCCTTCGAGCAGGTAGTATTTGCCCGCGCCCGGCCCGGCAGCGTGCTCGTCACCACCCCCAATGCCGACTACAACCAGCGCTACGAAACTCTTTCGGCCGGTGAGTTCCGCCACCAGGACCACCGCTTTGAGTGGACCCGGGCCGAGTTTGCGGCCTGGGCCGAAGGTGTGGCTGCTCGCCACGGCTACCGGGTGCGCCTGGAGCCGCTGGGCCCGGAATACGCGGAAGTAGGCGCGCCCTCGCAGTTGGCCGTGTTTGAGCAGTAAGCCTGCTTTCTTAGGTTCTTGTCAGAACATGGCCTGCTCACTCGCTATACGCAGGCCGATACGGTGACGATGGCCCGCGTAGGTGTTGTGATGCTATAGGATTTTGTAAAGAAATAGTGTAAGTGTCCAGGCGGATAACCAGCCTGAAAAACAGGTGAAAGACTGCGGGAAACGAAAATAACAACCGCTTCTGTATTTTTGCGGAATGGTATCTATCCCGGGTTGGCTGCGGCTGATGCGTTTTGTTTCGTTGCTGCTGGGTGCGGTTGTGGTTAGCTGGCCGGCCGGGGCGCAGGCCCTTACCGACTGGCAAACGTTTACCGATGCCGGCACCGGCTACCAGGTCACATATCCGCACGGCTGGCAGGTACGGGAGCAGGCCGCGCCCAACGTGAGTTTCTACGCGGGTACTGCCTGGGCAGCGGCCCCTGCCGTGGTGCAGCTCACGAGTCAGCCGCTGCCCGCGAGCCGGCTGAACCAGCCGCCTCTGGCAGCTGACCCGGCCGACTCGGTGTGGCAGGCCCTGCTGCTGTTGCCGCAGGTCCGGGTAGTGCGCCTCGACCAGCACGATGCCGGCCCGTACCAGGAACTCCACTACGAGTATACGTACGCCGATACGGCAGCCCGCACCCGCGTAGTGGGCCGGCTGTTATGGCGGGGCGGCTACCAGTTTCAGCTGGAATACCGGGCTGCTGCCGCTCATGATGCGCAGTATCTGGCGGCGGGGCGGCAGTTGGTTGCCTCCTTCGGGTTTGTCGGACCCGGCCGGCCCAGCCGCCGCTACGCCGATCAGCTCTGCGACGATAAGCTGTATGGTATTGCCGCTTTGCGGGTGCATGATGGCATTTGGGAAGACGACTGCCGCACTATTCACGAGTTTGCGGCGGCCGACCTGACGGCTCCGCCCCGGGTACATCGGCGGGTACTGCCGTTTCAGTCGTACGCGCTGGCCAAAGGGTTTGACAACTGCCTGTATTCCGTCACCAAATCACCCACCGACCAGCCCGAACGGGTGTACCGCTATAATCCCACCACGCGCCAGGGCGGCTACACCACTTGGGAACTGCCGGCCCAGGGCTCCGGCAACGTCTGGATTTCGGCCGCCACCGATGTCCGGGGTAATCTGCTGTTTATCACCAACGACGCCAACCTGCTGGTGCGCGTCA
Organism: Hymenobacter swuensis DY53; assembly: GCF_000576555.1. Lineage (NCBI taxonomy): Bacteria > Pseudomonadati > Bacteroidota > Cytophagia > Cytophagales > Hymenobacteraceae > Hymenobacter > Hymenobacter swuensis. The sequence continues at coordinate 2,751,905 of NZ_CP007145.1, read as the reverse complement.
GCCCGGTAACCGACTCAGTGACGGTGGTCTGGGGCCGTGACCCGCTGCGCAACGCCCCGTACTTTCCGGCTGTGGGCTTTGCCGGCGCGGGCACGCACGCTAACTTCTGCCTCGATGATACCGGCACGCTTTACGAAGTGTACAGCACCAACGGCACGCTGCTCAAAATCGATTTGCACACGCAGCAGCCGGCTCCGGCTCCGCTGCCTCTGACCGGGCTGCCAGCCCAGGGCGGTTACAGCGACCTGCTGATGCAGCAGGATACCAGCGGCCGGCGGCGGCTGTACGTGGCCGGCCCCAAATCAGTGTACGAAATAGATCTGGCCCGCCAGCAGGCCACCTATGTGCGCCGTGGCGTGTACACTGACTTGGCCGGCTGCAACCTGTTTCGTCCCAACCAGGCGGCCAGCCTCCCCGTCCCGCCGTCGCCGCCGGCGGCCACTTGGCTGGGGCGGGTGCTGGCGGCGGACAGCCAAGCGCCGCTGCCGCAGGCGCGGCTGTCGGTGGTTGGACCGGGAACTTCGGCGGCCGGGCGTACGCTCACGGCGGCGGGGGAGTTTCTGGTGACCGGCGTGCCTGCCCAGCCCTACCAGGTGCGGGTGCAGCTGCCGGGCTATCTGCCTCTGGATACCGTCTATCAGCTGCCGGCCGGCCCTTCCTTTCAGGATATTGTGCTGCGGCCGTTGCACCCCGGCGTCCTGCTGCGCCTCGATAACGTGGAGTTTGAGCAGGGCAAAGCTGTCCTGCTGCCCTCGTCAGCGCCCGATCTCAACCGCTTGGTGGACCTGCTCGCCACCAGCCCGGAGCTGACCATCGAGCTGCGCGGCCACACCGATAACCAGGGCGACCCGCAGCTGAACGTGCAACTCAGCGAGCAGCGCGTGGCCGTCGTGAAAGCCTATTTGGTCAGCCACGGCGTGGCGGCCGAACGTATCACCGGCCTCGGCCTCGGCGGCATCGAGCCCCGTGCCAGCAACGAGCAGGAAGCCACCCGCCGCCTCAACCGTCGCGTGGAGTTCCGCATCACGGGCGGGCTGTAGGAGCGTGGATGAGCATATGGGGGGCTTGGTTGCTGAAGGACGGGGGGAGGGACTACCACGCGGGTTGCCCCGAAACGTGGCCGGATTCCAGGCTTAAGGTGTGGCCGCCGTGCAGCAGCACTTCGGAACCAAAGAAGGCGGCCGCTACCCGTCCTCTGTGCGGATAGTTAGCTAACCGCCGCAGCAATTCGCCGGTAGCGGCGTCGAACACGTATTCCTCGCCCCAGTTGTTGCGTTCGGTGGCGCTAACGGGTAAGCACAGCAGGCGGCCGTCCTCCGACAGGAATATGCCGGCGGCGGAAATATTCCCGTCCTTTTTACCGAGGGCTTTACAGTCGGTTTGCCAGCGGAAATTCAACTCACTATCGAAGCACCAGAGGACGTTGCTTTGGGTAACGCAGTACAAGAATTGCTGGTCGCGCGAGAAACGCAGCCGGGTAATACCAGTGTTGACGGGCAGCGTCGCTTCGGTGATGCTGCCCGTGTCGAAATTAAGTAGGTATAGCTTGTTTTTCTTTAGCTCGCTCGGGGCGTAGAAGGTATTGGTGGGTAGGTGCGCGTCGCCCCTGAACGTGCGAATGGTAGCGGGCATCTCGCCGATGATATGCTGAGAAGGCAAATCAAGGCAAAAGGGCTTCTTACCCTGCGCTACCACCAGGAGCTTTTGCGCGGTGGTATCAAGCTTGGCGTCGTACACATAATATTTGCTCGTGGCAAATGCGATGTTGCGCTCGGGGCGACTAACTACCAACAGTTCTTTCTTGCTCGCGCCCCGCTGCACGCAGGATCTGGCCACTACCAGCAATGCGCCGTTGTTTGCAATATCAAGCACCTGGTAGCCCGCAAACTCCGGCCATTCTTCCTGACGCTGGTGCTGGTAATCGTACAGTAGCAGTGCGTGTGTGCTCTCATGGGCCGATACATCGAGCTTGGCTATAGCATTGAGCATTGAGCAGAAAACTTGGGTAGTGGGGAAATTCCGCATCACGCGCGGTAGGAGGGTGCTTGTCAGGCATCAATAGTACGCATTGGCGCTTCTACCAGTAGTCAGTCGGTAAGCTCAGACGCCCAGTCAATCAATTTAAAAACGCCGCCCTGTAAGAACCGGTAAATGAATAAAGCCAGCGAATCGGTAAGAAAGACCATTTCTCCATCTGGACCCTGGCTCAAAATCCGGTAGCCGCTGCTCTCCGGTAGTATTTTCACCATCCAAAAATCAACGCAAGCTCCATACTCGGCAAAGAGGAATTGATGAGGCCGGTAGTCTTTGAAATGGATAACTTCCTCAATTGGAGTGACATGGAACAGAAATTCAGCTGATTCAAACCCATTGCAAAAGACGTAAAACTCCCGAAAGTCAGAAGGAAGGACTACGCCTAACGCTGCCTCGAGTTGCTGCATCAGTTGTGCGCTGGCGGACGGGTACAGCGTCATATCTGTCTGCGGCAGATCTGCTTTGAGGGTTGCTATGAGTTGCTGAATAGTCATGCACGCCTTACTTCTCATCAAATTGACTGAGCGTCGATTGCCTGAAGAACTTGCGGTCCTGCTTGCGGGCTATTGCCTTCAGTCGGACCGTATGTTGGTTTTTATCAAAGCAGAACGACATGGGCCGCACTGCACGCTTATTGCGGTCCTGTTGTAGCATCACGCCGTTCAGCGGGCAGGTGTCATCCCAGCAAATATGCTTGGAGTAAGTACCAAAGTTGCGGTGACGCAGCTTTTTGTCGCTCAGAATTTTCCGCTGGTTAGCTCGGATATCCGCCCAGCGCTGGGCCTCATCGGCTACGGTAAGCTGCTGCCCCAGTGTCGTTAACTCAAAATAAGTCACTGGGTCTTTGAGCTGAAGAAACCCGAAGGTTTTGTGAAATGCTGCCATAGCCTGGTCGCGAATGGCTATTTTCTGCAGCAGGTCGAGCTTTTCGTTCTCAAGTATGGAGCGGAATAGTCCGAGAGTATTTAGGTCGGTGTACTTTTGGCGCTGACTCAGCAAGTTGTTGTACTCCTGATACGTGAGGGTATTGAGCCGCTGGTCGATTTTCATAGCTGTAGCATATTCATTACGGCTAAATATAAAGCGTTTTATCTCTGATGCCCCAGCCTATTACCTCCCTCAAGCTTCCCGAACTCTCGCTCGTCCTGCTCATCGGTACCTCCGGGGCGGGCAAATCCACGTTTGCGCGGCGGCTGTTTCAGGACACCGAAATTGTGTCGTCGGACCAGTGCCGGGCATTGGTGGCGGATGATGAAAACGACCAGTCGGCCACGCCCGAGGCGTTTGCGTTGCTGCACTATATGGTGGGGCTGCGCCTGAAGCGCGGTTTGCTGACGGTGGTGGACGCCACCAACGTGCAGCCCGAAGCCCGCAAAACCCTCGTGCAGCTGGCCCGCGACTACCACGTGCTGCCCACCGCCGTCGTCCTCGACGTGCCCGACCGCCTGGCCGAGGACCGCAACCGCCAGCGCGCCGAGCGGCAGCACCTGGGCCGCCACGTCATCCCGAACCAGCGCCAGCAGCTGCGCCGTAGTCTGAAGTCGCTTAAGCAGGAGGGCTTCCGCCACGTGTACCATTTGCGCGGCCCCGAGGAAATCGACGCGGTACAAACCGTGCAGTGCGACCCGCTCTACAGCAACCGCAAGCAGGAAACAGGCCCCTTCGACATCATCGGCGACGTGCACGGCTGCTACGACGAGCTGCTGACGTTGCTCGCGGAGCTGGGCTACGCGGTGGAAACCGAGCCCGTAACGGACGTGCGGGATTTGGGCGTGCGCGTAACGGCTCCGGCCGGCCGCCGGGCCCTGTTTCTGGGCGATTTGGTGGACCGTGGGCCGGCCTCACCGCAGGTGCTGCGGCTGGTGATGAGCATGGTGCGCGACGGGCTGGCGCTGTGCGTGCCCGGCAACCACGACATCAAGCTACTGCGCTACCTCAACGGCAAGCAGGTCAACGAAAAGCACGGTTTCGCCGAAACGGTGCAGCAGCTGGCCCTGGAATCCGACACGTTCAAAAGCCAGGTGCGGCAGTTTCTGGATGGGCTGGTGAGCCACTACGTGCTCGATGGGGGCAAGCTGGTGGTGGCCCACGCGGGCATGCGCGAGGAAATGCAGGGCCGCGGCTCGGGCGCCGTGCGGGCCTTCGCGCTGTTCGGCGAAACCACCGGCGAAATCGACGAATTCGGGCTGCCGGTGCGCTACAACTGGGCCTCGGAGTACCGCGGTCGGGCCACCGTGGTATACGGCCACACGCCCGTGCCCGACCCCGAGTGGCTCAACAACACCATCGATATTGATACCGGCTGCGTCTTCGGTGGCCGCCTCACCGCCCTGCGCTACCCCGAGCGGGAGCTGGTATCCGTGCCCGCCCAGCGGGTATACTGCGAGCCGGTCCGGCCATTGTCAGTTGTCAGAAATCAGTTGTCAGTTGCTGGTGAAGGCATAGCCGATAACCAGGACGGGCTGACAACGGACAACCAACAACAGACCACGCAACTTTCCGCCCAGCAAGCCCACGACGACCTGCTGGATTTGCAGGATGTGCTGGGCAAGCAGATCATTAAGACGCGGCTGTTGCCGTCGGTCACCATTCGGGAGGAAAACGCGGCGGCGGCGCTGGAGGTGATGAGCCGGTTTGCCCTGAATCCGAAGTGGCTGCTGTACCTGCCGCCCACCATGAGCCCGTCGGAAACCTCGGCGCTGCCGGATATGCTGGAGCACCCGGCCGAAGCCTTCGACTACTTCCGCCGCCAGGGGCTGGAGCGGGTGGTGTGCGAGGAAAAACACATGGGCAGTCGCGTGGTGGTGGTGGTGGCTCGCAGTGAGGACGCCGCGCGCCGCCGCTTCGGGGTGGTAGGCGAGGGGCCGGGCAAGGTGTACACCCGCACCGGCCGCAACTTCTTCACTGATGCTGCGCTGGAAGCCGCCTTCCTCGCGCGCCTGCAGGACGCCCTCACGGCCAGTAACTTCTGGAAGCGGTTCAGCACCGATTGGGTTTGCCTGGATGCCGAGCTGCTGCCGTGGTCGGCCAAGGCCCAGGAGCTGATCAAGAACCAGTACGCCGCGGTAGCCGCGGCGGCCACCGCCGCCCTGCCCGAAGCGGCGGCCGTCCTCACCCAGGCCGCCGCCCGCGGCCTCGACGGGGTGGAGGCGCTGCTGGCCCGCACCACCGCCCGCCAGTCGGCCGCCCAGCACTACGCCGACGCCTACCGCCGCTACTGCTGGCCCGTGGAAAGCCTCGCTGATCTGCGCCTGGCCCCGTTCCACCTGCTCGCCACCGAGGGCCGCACCTACTTCGACAAGGACCACGCCTGGCACATGGAAACCCTGCGCGGCATCTGCCTCGCCGATGAAGGCCTGCTGCGGGCCACGCCCTACCGCGTGGTGCACCTCCAGGACATTGCCGACGTGGAAGCCGCCACCCAGTGGTGGCTGGACCTCACGGCGGCTGGCGGCGAAGGCATGGTGGTGAAGCCCTACGACTTCATCCCCGGTGGCCGCAAAACGCTGGTGCAGCCCGCCCTCAAGTGCCGGGGCCGTGAGTACCTACGCATCATCTACGGCCCCGACTACCTGCTACCCGGCAATCTGGAGCGCCTGCGCGAGCGAAACGTGAAATCCAAGCGCAACCTCGCCCTGCGCGAATTTACCCTCGGCGTGGAAGGCCTGGAACGGTTCGTGGCCGGTGCCCCGCTGCGCGAAGTGCACCAGTGCGTATTCGGCGTGCTGGCGCTGGAAAGCGAAGCCGTGGACCCGCGGTTGTAGAGTGTTCTTTACTGCGGACTATGAAAAAGCTACTGTCGCTACTGGGTCTGCTGGGGCTAGTGCTTGTCCTGGCGGCAGGGGCGTATGCGTACTTTTCCCCAATGGGAATTGCGCTCCGCAATGAACAGTACGCCGCGCCGCCGGAATTGCGGAAGCTGCTGAAGCGGTTTCAGCGGCTGCAGTTGCGGAACGAGGAAGCTCCGCCCGCGCTGCCATTGGTCTATGAGCGGCAAGATCCGACTGACTTCTCCGTTGCGTTAGCGGACAAGCCGTTGAGCCTGCGTAAAAGGCAAGTGGTGTTGCGCAATCCGTTTGCGGCGGCTCCTTACCCGTTGTCGTTTTCGGTGGTTTATCGGGGCAACCTAATTGTCCTGTTTGAGCCGGGCCGCTTTGCCTGTTACCGGCTGCCGGATATGGCCAGGAATCAGCTGTTGGAGAAGCAGTTGAATACCCGGAGCTTCACGTATCACTGGGTGCTGAACGGGCAGCTGGTTGCCTTATCCAGTGGCCGCTACCTGGCCTTCTCCGAAGAAAAAGGCTGGCAGCCCTACACCTGCCCGATGCCGCTCAGCAGGCAGCCCAAGCTGTTCGAAGATGCCCGCTACATCGTCTGTGGCCACTGTAATGGCGAGTGGGGCGGAGAAGTCTACTTCTACGACAAGCAGCAACAAACCTATTACCTGGCCGAAGCAACCTGCCCCGCTGCGGTTGTGAAGCAGGATGGTAAATATCTCGTGCTCTCATCATTGGCGCACATGGTGGGCTCGGCGGATGCGCAGCAGATTGACAATCCAACTCAGCTGACGCGCTGGGTCGGCCAAACCAGGCCGCAGGACCGGGATTTTGCCCGAACTCAAGGGGCCAAGCTAAGCCGCGGCAAGACCCTGTTCGACTACCAGAATCTGCTGCTGTTAGCGGGCTTTCGTTTGAACGAGCAGCTGCTGTACCTGGTAAACTGGCGTAGCACGGCTTTCCTGGCCACCTGGCAAAACGGGACTTTCTACGCCGTTGACCCGCTGTTTCACGATAATCTGTTCGCCCATAACCCGGTCACGACGGCCTACGATGCGGGTGTCACGCTGGTAAACATGGATTCCAGCGAAGAGGGCGAAACGTCCTGCCTGCTGTTCACCGGCAAGCAGGCCATCAAAATCAACTGGAGCCGCGAAGCAGTTTTACAAGAGTACCCTACTGATCCAGCAACAGCCACTTCCGACAGCACCTTACCGCTTGCTGATTCCGTGGAGGCAGTGCAGGAAGTAGAATGATCCGGGCAAATGGCTTTTTAAAGCTGCTTTCGGAGGCAGTAGCGCGAACTTTGTAGTTCGCGCCCCGGAACGAAATCATCCAGATGGCGCGGGGACGCGAACTACAAAGCTCGCGCTACTACCTCCGAAGCTGCTCTAATCGTCAGCCGGCAACGTGCTACCGACTTTTCTGCTTCTTCAGCCACTTCAGCGCTGCGGCTACTTTGGCGTCCTGGCCGAGGTCCGTGAAGTTGTCGCCGCCGGGGATGAGGACGTCGGGGGTGAGGATGGTTTTGTAGACTACTTTGTTGCGGTCGGTTTCCTGCATGCCGGCAATGGTGAGGTAGCTGCTGCCGCTGATGCGGTAGCTTTCGTTGGCGGTGGTGGCGCCGTAGGTGGGCTCCCCGAACGAGCGGGTGGCGGGGCGGCCCCGCAAACTGATGGCCACGATTTCGCCCGAGCTGGCCGTCATGCCGCTGAGCAGTACGGCCACGGGCTTATCGGTGCGGCGCACGGGGCAGCGGTTTTGCAGCGTCGTGACCCGCATCGTATCCATGTAGAAATTGCCCTGGCGGAGGTACCACTGCTGGTCGGGCTTGCCGTCTTTGTCCACGAAGCCGCCCAGGTGACCGTCGCCGATGATGGGGGCGAGGCCGGCCAGCATGGGGGCCATGGCACCGCCGTCGTTCAGGCGCAGGTCGATAATCCAGGCCCGCGCTCGGTCGGGGTTGACGCGGCACAAAGAATCCTGCACCACCAGGGCCGCGTCGCGCATGGCCTGCAGGCTGCCCCCGGCGTTGATGCCCGGCAGCTGCACGTAGCCGACGCGGCCGGGCAGCATCCGGATAACCAGACCGGGCTTTTGGGCCAGCGCCGCTTTTACGGCGGTGTTGGCGTAGGCGGGGCGGGCGGGGTTGCGCCACTTGTAGGTTTTGCCCTTATAGGTCAGCCAGCCGTGGTCGTCCCGGAGCTGCTCGAATACATAGGGGTAGATGGGCAGCAAATCCCGCACCAACTGCGCGCCCTGGGCTTTCTGCTGCACCACCTGGCGCAGTTGCGGCCAGTTCACGGCGTTGCGCTCCAAAGAGTGCGTTTCCAGCAGCATCAGGCTCTTATCGAGGAAGGCTTGTACGGAATCGGGGAGTGGGGCCGGGGTAGTTTGGGCGCGGGCTCCGGAGGAAGCCGCCGCGCATAAGGTCACGAGCAATAGTCTTTTCATGCCGGGAAGATGCGGATTCGGCCGGTAGGGTTGGTTGGGGAGGGTACTTTATGCTGGGGTAAATAACGCTCGTAGTTGCGGCGGCGCCCAGAAGCTGACCACCGCGCCACTACTTTACTTGCATGGCCTGCTCGATATCCGAAAACGGGATGATGGTCTTGACGCCATAGTCGGCTACGGGCCACGACTGCACCACGGTCTTTACATCCAGGTTCAGGGACTTGACGGCCTGATAGAGGCCGGCCTGACGGGCGCTGGGTTTCTGAGCGGGTCCCGTGCGTTTGATCCACACTAGGTCGTCTTCAAAA